>CAYLPS010000024.1:0-36438 GCA_964385625.1 uncultured Anaerolineaceae bacterium
TATTGTTGATGGTTAGTTGGTAGTTCAGCAACTGGTCTTTTCCAATGGGGTCGGGTGAATCCTGGTCCTCGATGCTCAGCGCTACTAGTCCCTGCTCGCTGCCCAGGTGGATGGTTGGCTCTGGGTCGCGGTACTGGCGCATGTACACCCAATCAACCCGTAAATCAGCCCCTGATCCCGGATAACTATAGAAAGTGACTGGCAAGGTGCTGTCAGGCACCTGGGCGGGCTGGACGGATGTGGCCAGTGACGCCCCGTGGTCAATATCTGCCACGCTTTCACCCTCTTTCCAGCGTAGCTCGTAAAAATGGTAATCACCATGCCAATCACCCCCGTTTGGTGGCAGCAAAATAGTTTCGGTAATTGTGACATGATCTATGAGATACAAATTGTTAACATCTGTATCAAGTTCACCAATGATTGCTCTTTTCCCGCTGCCTCCGCTGATAAAGCCGCCCCATTTATTGCCATTCCCTGAGCCGAAATTTACCCGCATACCCACGGCGTTGAACAAGTAGGTTGAGCTCGATTTTATCCCCTCCCCATCCTGCAAGGTAAGGATGCCCTCGAATGACTGGGGATCACCATTGATGGTTTGCCAATCAAAAGGTATGGGTGTATTGGGTTCTGCACGAACTCCAGGTAATTCCTCACACGTGATCGACCGTCCATTGCTATAAATGCTCCAATCATCCTCAAAGCTGTCGAATGTCGCGCTGCCATCACTCGCCGGGTCTGCAGCCGGGTTATTATAGTAGATGTATATGGTTGAGTTCCCATTTCCCAGGTTGGGTATTCGCACCCACACATATGCCAGCTGGTTTGCCAAATCCCATGACTCGATCCAGAATTTCAGCTCGGTCGTCCCATCACTATAGGTGAAGCGTATATCCGAGCCATCTGAATTTGCCAAGTTGAAGGAGAAATGTTCCCCGTTAAGCTTCACCAATACCTGGTAATACAATAATTGGGCGCCATTATTGGTAACAATCACCGGACAGCGGTAATGCCACGCTGGGTCAAGCCACGGTGGACCCACTTGCTGCGCTTCATCTTTACTCCCCATATCCAACCCATCTCCTGATGCGCCTGATGTTTGCAGACAGGGTAAAATGGCGATCATTAAAGCAATGAATAATCCCGTAAGGATAACCAATCGAATGGTCTTCTTCATCACATTCACCTCATTCTTTGGCTGATTATAAGCTATTTGAGATTGCAGTGATCATCATCGTGAATTTGGCTCGGTACTGGTATTGTTGTACGCTGAACCCTTTCCGCTTTTATCATTCTTCATCGCCTATTGTGCGGTCCGAATAATTTCCACCATGCATAATGATTTGTGGGCATGAGACAAATAGCAACCGTCTCACTGGTTATTATGCCGTCAGCATTGGCGCAGAAATTTCTCCCAAAATTTCCAAGATTTGTAAGGATGATGGAGAATTACGGAGGGGGTAATGTAAACTCTGCCGTTGGCGAAGCAGGTAGCGTCGGAGTATCTGTTGGAACTGGTGTGTCTGAGGGTTTTGGCGTGTTTGTGGGGTTGGGTGTTTTGCTGGGTGTGGGGGAATGGGTGTTGGTGGGGCTGGGTGCCTGAGTGGTACGAATGGGCGTGAAGGTCGCTGACAGTGCAATCGTCCGGGAGGGCGTCAACGTTGCGTGAGCTTGCGTGTTGGTAGGTTGTGCCGGTGTTGAGCTTGGCACAATCTGTGTATAGATCGGCGCAAAGGTCGAGGTACTGGTTACCTGCGCTGTCTCTCTTGGGCGCGTGCTGGTGCCAGATCGAGCTGGGGTAGTCGTCGTCTGTGCCACCGGCAATGTTGCTGTCGATATCTTCGTCAAAATGCCACTGGTTGCTGCCTCACCAGGCGTCAACGGCTCACAGGCAGCCACCCCGCCCGATCCCTGGTTATAAGCTTTTAGTAGCTCATACAGCCGTACGGCTTCCTCCCGCTCGCCCTCCGCTAGCTCGCTTCCTGACGCGTGATCCACCAGCCACCCGTACGCATCGAATAACACTTGCTCAATCGTGCTTTCGTCAGCGCCCCCACGGATATTAAGATATGCAGCCGCCAGTTGCGCTCGTAATTCCTCCCACGGTCCGTTCTTGGTATCTGCGAATATTGACGCGATATCGCCCGTTGTGTACACCTGCCCGGCAATCACCATCTGTGGCGGGTATGCTTCTGTGTGAGCTTCCCAGTAAGCCACGGTGTGAACGCAGTTGGCGTTTGCGATAATTTCATCCGCTGTGGCTGTCGGGCTCACCTCCCCACCCAACACTACGGGCAGGTAGGTTGCCATTGCCCACACCACGCCCACAAATACCACCACGCTGGCAATCACCACAACAATCAGCAATCCTTTTTTTTCAGGCATCAGGATATCCGCATGAAAACCATCGTCCTGCCGCTTTTGGGGAATTCATAGCTAAATGGAGCCGTTCGCACCTCTCAACAGGCATATGCTGGGAGTATTCTTACAAAACTCAAATCTTTCGTCAATAAATATTTAACAATTTTACTCTATAGTAAGGGCAGGATTAAGGAAAGTAATATTCTAACCTTTACATATTGAGAATGGAGGTAAAAGAGTATGTTAACTCGTTGGGATCCTTTCCAGGAAATGTTAAATCTTCGCCGCACTGTTGACCGCTTGTTTGATAATGTGAGCCCCGACCGTGAGTGGCAGCCGATGCAATGGGGCCTGGCGGTGGACGTGGTCGAAAATAAGGACGATTTCGTCGTCAAGGCATCCATCCCGGGCATTAATCCTGATGACCTGGATGTCTCTTATTCCGATGATACCCTGACTATCAAAGGTGAGATTAAATCGGATAACGAATACAAGGAAGACCAGTACCACCTTCACGAACGACGCTACGGCTCATTTGCTCGCAGCATTACCCTGCCCACCAAGGTCAAGGGTGACGCCATCGACGCCTCGTACCAGAACGGCGTGCTCACCCTGCGCCTGCCCAAGGCCGAGGAAGTGAAGCCCAAGCGCATCGCCATCAAGGTCAGCGATCAAAAGATGATCGAAGGTAAATCCAGAAACAAATAAGCACATAACACTCAAGAACGGGTGCCGCGCACCCGTTTTTTGTTTTTCGCGACCACCTCTTCTCCCTTACTTTATGCCTGCAATTCGGATCATGTCTTGATGTTATACTTGCCGTATGCAGGTGGTTCAGGTTCGTCGCCTGGGTTTGGTGCCCTATCAGCAAGCTTGGGATTTACAGGACCGGCTTGCCGGCCAAATCGCCGCCAGCGAGCTTCCCCCCACCCTGTTGCTGCTGGAGCATCCTCATACTTTTACCTTTGGTCGCAGGGGCGTGTCTTCCAACCTGTTGTGGGATCAAGCTGAGGTCAAGCGTCGCGGTGTTGAGGTTTTTTGGGTGGATCGCGGCGGCGATGTAACTTACCACGGCCCTGGCCAGCTGGTGGGTTACCCTCTCATCCCCCTTGATAACTCCGGACTTGTCGGTTCCTCCCCCTCGGGTGCTATTACTCTTCCCCATGCAGACTATATCGCCTATTTGCGCAAGCTCGAGCAGCTGCTTATCCAGGTCCTGGCTTTCTTTGGTGTGCACGGCGAGCGGGTTAAAAATCTCACCGGGGTGTGGGTTAATGGCGCCAAGATTGCTGCCATTGGGATTAAAGTTGATTCCCACGGCATCACCCGGCATGGATTCGCCCTCAACGTCGCCCCCGATATGCGTTATTGGGATGGTATCATCGGTTGTGGCCTGTCAGGGTATTCTGTCACCAGCCTGTCTGGCCTGCTCCCGCAACCACCCACCATGCAGCAGGTGATCGATGCCCTCATCCCGACTTTCGAAGACGTTTTCGAGGTCACCTGCCAGGTAGTCGCGTAAGGTATAATAACGCAAAGATCAATTTTTGCGGTCTGATTTATTCAGCGGAGGAATTTCTTGGCCAGTTCGACTTTAAAAATAGTCATCCCCATGGCTGGGTATGGCACTCGTTTACGGCCGCATACCTGGAGCCGACCCAAGCAGCTTTTACGCCTGGCAGATGAAATGGTCATCGACCACGTCCTGGATACCTTCGCCAGCCTCCCCAACCTGGATCAATCTGAATTCATCTTTATTGTCGGTTACCTGGGAAATAAGATCGAAGAATATATGCGCCAGGTCCATCCCGACCTCGATGTGCGCTATGTGCAGCAGCCTGAAATGCGTGGCCAATCCCACGCCATCTCCCTGGCAGAAGAATACCTCGACGGCCCCATGATGATGCTGTATGGCGACACGCTGATCAAGACTGATTTCTCCTTCGTCCCCACAGAACAAGCGGCCGCCGTCGCCTGGGTGAAAGCTGTGCCTGATCCGCGCCGGTTTGGCGTGGCATGCATGGGCGCCGATAATTGGGTTACCCACCTGGTCGAAAAACCACAAACCATGGAAAATAACCTCGTGTTGGTGGGGTGCTATTACTTCCAAGACTCCACCCGGTTACTTAATGCCATCCAGGAACAAATGCAGCGCAATATCGCCCTCAACGGCGAATTTTTCCTGGCAGACGCCATCAATGTCATGCTCGAGCACGGCCTGAAGATGCGCGTTGAGAAGGTGGATACCTGGCTGGATGCTGGCGTCCCTGAAGATATCCTCACTACCAACCGCTACCTCCTGGATCATGGGCATGACAATACTACACTCGCTCATCAGCACAAGAACTCGGTGATCCTGCCCCCCGTATTCATCCACCCCTCCGCCGCCATCGAGAATTCGGTCATCGGCCCACATGCATCAATCGGTGCCAAATGCAGCATCCAAAGTTGCATTATACGTGACAGTATCGTTGATGATGACTCTGAAGTCAATAATGTGATCATGGAGCATTCGCTGATCGGCCGAGAAACGCATATCCACCACCATGCAAGCGTCATGAACGTGGGTGACCACACCGAGTTGAGCCTGTGATTGCCCCCCAACGCGTGGAATGCCGCTCAGACCATGAATACCTCGGCCGCCCGGTCGCCTTCTACTGGCAGGATGCGCGCCTCGAAATCACCCGGGTGGTGTCAGAGAGCCGCACCCCGCAGGGGTATGTATTTCGCGTACAAGCCGCACATTACGGCATATTTGAGCTGATTTATGACGAACATTCAGACCAATGGTCTGTTTCACATCTCTAACCTAAGGAGTGAGCATGAATGATAGGTACCTGGCCCGCCATGTCGCCGGGCTCAAGCCCTCTGGAATCCGTAAGTTCTTTGACATAGTTGCCACAATGAAGGATGTCATCTCCCTGGGTATCGGTGAGCCCGATTTTGTCACTCCTTCACCCATTATCCAGGCCGGCATCCAGGCACTGAATGCGGGTGAAACACATTACACTTCCAATGCCGGCTTGCTGGAGCTGCGCCAGGCCATCTCCAATCATTTGTATAAGCTGTACGGAGTGGAGTACGACCCATCGAGCGAAATCATCATCACCGTCGGTGTCTCCGAAGCCCTGTACCTGGCTATGACTGCCCTTATTAACCCTGGCGAAGAGGTCATCATTCCCACGCCGTGCTTCGTCTCTTACCAGGCCGAGGTGATATTGGCTGGTGGCGTGCCGGTTGAGGTCCCCACCTGTGTCGAAGACGGCTTTCAGGTCAGGCCTGAGCGCATTGAAGCGGCTATTACCCCTCGCACCAAGGCCATTCTGCTTGGTTACCCCAACAACCCCACCGGCGCCGTTTGCCAGCGTGATACCCTGTTGGAAATTGCCCGCCTCGCCCAGAAGCACGATCTGGTTGTTATTTCCGATGAGGTGTACGACCAGCTCGTGTATGGCACCCAGCACACTTGTGTTCCATCACTGCCAGGCATGCACGAGCGCACTATCTTGCTGGGTGGTTTCTCCAAAGATTATGCCATGACCGGCTGGAGAGCCGGCTATGCCTGTGGACCAGCCGCCATCATCCAGGGTCTTGTGCGCATCCACCAGTACACCATCATGTCTGCCCCCACCATGTCGCAAATGGCGGCTTTACAAGCCATTCAGCATGGCGATGAGTTTGTCATCCGCATGCGCGACGAATATGACCGCCGGCGCCGCCTGATTGTGGGGGGGCTGAATCAGCTCGGTCTGCCTACCTTCGAGCCGCACGGCGCTTTCTACGCTTTCCCCAATGTGGCTATCACCGGCATGGATGATGAGACTTTTTCCAAAAAGCTGCTTGAAGAGGAGCGCGTGGCGGTTGTCCCCGGCAATTCTTTCGGTACGGGGGGCGAGGGTTATGTGCGCTGCTCGTATGCCACCGCCTATGAACAGATCGAGCATGCCTTGGAGCGCATGCAACACTTCATGCACCGCCACGGATGAAGCCACCGTGGTTGGTTTTTTCCCGAACATTACCATCCGACACACCAAAGGTGTGGCATTCGTCACTTGACGGGTTGTCTGGCATTGATTAACCTTATGGGGCTCTAACGGCCATCATTTTAGTGGAGGGTAAATTAATACGTAGATAGCTATTCACCAGCCAGCTGAACCAATTTGACGGTGCTCGTTGCACCAGTGATTCGATAAAAACTATTTCACACTATCAGGAGTAGATAATGACCGAACAAATCAATGCTTTTCAAATGGCACAGCGCCAATTTGATGGCGTTGCCAGGCAGCTCAACCTGGATCCCCAGGTGGCCGAGCTATTGCGTTGGCCCTCGCGTGAGTTTAAGTTCACCATACCCGTCTATATGGACGATGGCTCCCTGCGCGTGTTCACCGGCTTCCGTGTACAGCACAACGATGTGCGCGGCCCCAGCAAGGGCGGCATCCGCTTCCATCCCGCCGAAACGATCGACACAGTACGCGCCCTGGCCATGTGGATGACCTGGAAGTGCTCCGTCGCCGATATTCCCCTGGGCGGCGGCAAGGGTGGCGTACCGATCGACCCGGCTACCCTCTCGGTGTTTGAGAAAGAAAAACTATGCCGCGGCTGGGTGGGTCAGATGTGGCGCAATATCGGCCCCCGACAAGACGTTCCCGCTCCTGATGTAGGCACCACCCCGCAGATGATGGGCTGGATGATGGACGAGTATTCCAAGCTGGTCGGTCATTTTACTCCTGGTGTGATCACCGGTAAACCACTTGGTGGCGGCGGGTCGCTCGGCCGCACCGAGGCCACTGGCTTTGGCGTGATCTACACCGTACGCGAAGCGATGAAGCACCTCATGATCGACCCCACCAAATCGGTGGCTGCCATCCAGGGCTTTGGCAACGTTTCGCAATATGCTGCCATTGGCTTCATCGAGCACCTGGGCGGCAAGGTGGCCTGCGTTTCCTGCTGGGATCACGTGGATAAATGCTCCTACACTTTCAGCCATCCCAATGGCGTGGATCCCAGGTTCCTGCAATCCATCACCGACCAGTATGGTACCATCGACAAGAGCAAAGCCCGTGCCGCCGGCTATGTGCTCGAGGAAGGCGATGCCTGGATCACCAAGGAAGCCGACGTGCTCATTCCTGCCGCCATCGAAGGCCAGGTCACCGGAGAGACCATCAAGAAGATCCACAGCCGGGTGCGTATCATCGCCGAAGGCGCCAACGGTCCCACCACCCCCGAGGCTGACGAGGTTATCAAGGCCAATAACATTTTCGACATCCCCGATTTCCTGTGCAACGCTGGCGGGGTCACCTGCTCCTACTTCGAAGGTGTCCAGAACGACATGAACTTCTACTGGAGCAAGCAGGAAGTGCTGGAACGTCTGGATCAAAAGATGACCGTGGCATTCCAGTCGGTGCTCGAGATGTCCGAGAAGGAAAAGGTCTATATGCGCGATGCCGCTTACATGGTTGCTATCGCCCGCGTGGTCAAGGCCATGGAGCTTCGCGGCTGGATCTAATAGCATGAAACCTCGTAGAGGCGGGTCTCAGACCCGCCCCTACGTTTTTATACCACTCCGAGCAGCACGTCTCTATAAATACTGGAATTTTTCACCCTCTCGTTGTATACTCAAAGCACCCTACAGAGGAGAAATATTCTTATGATAGTCACCGTATTGCAAGAGAACCTGGCACATGGTCTGAGCATCGTCTCCCATGCCGTTTCCCCGCGCAGCACCCTGCCCGTGCTCGCCAACGTGCTGGTGGCAACCGACGAGGGGCGCCTGCGCCTCTCCGCCACCAACCTGGAACTGGGCATCACCTGCTGGATCGGCGCCAGGATCAGCGAAGAGGGCTCCACCACCGTTCCGGCGCGCACCTTCACCGACTTGGTGGCTACCCTGCCTTCCGACCAGGTGGAGATGAATCTTAACGTACGTAACCAGAAGCTTAATGTGCATTGCGGCTCTTCAAATACGGATATTAATTGCATCGACGCCCAGGAGTTCCCTCCCATGCCCTTGCCCGACCTGTCTGACGGCGTCGAGATTAACGTGGCAGACTTCAAGGAGATGATCCAGCAGGTGGCTTTTGCCGCCTCCTCCGACGAAGCCCGTCCGGTGCTCACCGGAGTACTGCTCACTGCACAGGGCAACCAGCTCACCCTTCAAGCTGCCGATGGCTTCCGTCTCTCTATCCGCAAGGCTGAACTCTCCACCTCCCTGCCTGGCCCCATCAAGGCCATCATCCCGGCTCGTGCACTGGCTGAATTGGCTCGTATCGTTTCCGACAGTGAAACAACCCTCACCATGGTGATGCCCGCCAATCGCGGTCAGGTCATCTTCCACATGAAGGACGTTGAGCTCGTCTCACAGCTCATCGAGGGCGCTTACCCCGACCTGGAACAGGTCATCCCGCGTTCCCACCAGACCCGCACGGTCATCTCCACTCCTGCCATCCTAAAGGCTTGCAAGCAGGCCGAGATCTTCGCCCGTGAGGGCTCGCACATCGCTCGCATCCAGATCACCCCTGGCAGCAATGGTCAACCCGGCACCGTCGAGATTTCTGGCCAATCGGAAGAAACCGGCTTCAACCAGACGGTGATCGACGCCAACATCGAGGGCAAGCAGCTGCTGATCGCCTTCAACGTGCGCTTTCTGCGCGAGGTGCTCGACGTGATCAAGACCCCCAATGTGATCCTTGAGACCAACATCGAAACCACCCCCGGCGTTTTCCGCCCGGCCGGGGAGGATAATTTCCTGCACGTCATCATGCCGATGCATCTGGGTGGTTAATGGTATAAGATTTGGAATAAAAACGTATCCGCGCAGGGGAGGGATCCCGGGCAATATTTATTAAAATCCCTCCCCTGCACTTATACATAAAGGTTTAGTGCATAAAAAACATGACCCTTCCATCCGTCAGCGTGGAGAAGACCCTGCGAATTTACCTGGCCCTTGCCCAGTATCCTATCCTGAGCACCCAGATCCGCGCCCGCATGCGCCGCGCCCTCTTCGAGCATGGGGTGATCAGCCAGCAGGACTTCGAAGCCGAGGTGCGCGAGCAGGCCATCCATTCCCAATCCCGTGAAGCCCTGCAAGACCCGCTGACCGAAGAGCCGGCCGACGTGTGGGAGACGCGACTTTCGCGCCTGCGTGACCACCTGACCGATTTCTACTTCGCCTATAACCTGCCTTATGAGCTCTTCGAGCAGATCGTGCGCGACACGCTCTCCGAGCGCGGCATGCGCAGCGCCGACCTGCTGGTCTCCTTCAACCCCGAGCTTGCCCCTCAATCCATGCTGTTCGAGCAGGCCACCGCCATCGAAAACCTCCCCAAAGATGAGCGCCTCACCGCCGAACCTCACTTGCGCGAGATCAAGGTCGTGCTCATCCGCACCCTCATCAGCGACCAGCTGGCTTATGTCAATATCGCCAAGGATTGGTTCACCATTGGCGATCTGCGTGAGATCTATCAGCACAAAATTGGCAGCGGTAAGATTGGCGGTAAGGCAGCCGGCATGCTGCTCGCTAGGCGTATCCTGCAAAATACGGCTCCTCCAGAAATACAAACCCACCTCACCATCCCCGAGTCCTATTTCCTGGGCGCCGATGTAACCTATGCCTTCATGGCGATGAACAACCTGATGCATTGGAATGACCAGAAATATAAAAGCGAGGAACACATCCGCCATGAGCACCCGCAGATCATCCGCGATTTTCTGGGCGGCAAATTCCCTCCCGAAATCGTTGCTGAGCTGCGCAGCCTGCTAGCGAAAATTGGCCCTCAACCCCTGATCGTACGCTCCTCCAGCTTATTGGAAGATAATTTTGGCACCTCATTCGCCGGCAAATACGAGAGCCTGTTCTGCCCCAATCAGGGATCATTGGAAGAGAATCTGCACGAGCTCACCCAGGCCATCCAGCGCATCTATGCCAGCATCCTCAATCCCGATGCTTTGCTCTACCGTCGCAGTAAGGGCTTACAGGATTACGATGAGCGCATGGCAGTGCTCATCCAGATCGTCCAGGGAGAGAGGTTTGGGCGTTATTTCTTCCCCTTCGGTGCCGGGGTAGCGTTTAGCCGTAACCAGTTCCGTTGGAACCCGCAAATTCGCCGCGAGGATGGCTTCATCCGCCTGGTGTGGGGATTTGGCACCCGGGCGGTCGAGCGCCTGGGAAATGACTACCCGCGCCTGGTAGCCCTCAGCCACCCCCTGCTGCACCCGCAAGCCAAGCCCAGCCAGGTAAGCCAATACTCGCAGCATTATGTGGATTTGATTGACCTGGAGGCTAATCAGTATACATCCCTGCCGATCAATGAGGTGCTTTCCAGTCGCTACCCTGGCTTGCGCTACATCGCCCAGCTTTTCAACGGCGATGATTTGCTCCCCATCCACACCAATTTGCTGGAAGGTAAATCCAATCGCCTGGTGCTCACGTTTGACGATCTACTCCGCCGCACTCCCTTGGCTGGCCGCTTTCGTACCCTGCTCAACCTGCTCGAAGAGAATTATCACTCCCCGGTGGATACCGAATTCACCCTTCGTCTCCTGATTCCCCGTTCAACCCATCCGGAAGTAGAAATCTGCCTGCTGCAATGCCGCCCACAATCACACTTCAAAGAGAGCAAGACCCACATGCCAGTCAGCCTCGATCCCACAGATGTGGTCTTCTCCACCCGCCGGCTGGTGCCGGATGGGCATGTGGATTGTATAACCCATGTAATTTATGTCACCCCTGAAGGTTACTTTTCACTTGCTACCCAGCTTGAGAGGACGCGGATCGGACACCTGGTCAGCAAGCTGAACGCTGCGCTCTCTGGACAGACATTTATCACCATTGGCCCCGGCCGCTGGGGGACCATCAATCCCGACCTCGGCGTGCCCATCAACTATGGCGATATCTACCACACCTGCGCCCTTGTGGAGGTCTCCGGGCAGGGTATCAGTGCCGCTCCCGAGCCGTCCTTCGGCACCCACTTCTTCCAGGACCTGGTGGAATCCAATATCTACCCTTTGGCCATTGATTTGGATGACCCTGATACGCATTTCAACAGGTCATTCTTCTACGATACACCTAACCATCTGACAGAGCTGTTGCCCGAATCCACAGACTGCGCCGATACTGTTCACCTGATCGAGGTAGCTTCCTTCCGCGCGGCTCACCACCTGGAGCTGGTGATGGATGACGAAAAAGGAGAGGCCGTGGCCTTCCTGGTGCCAGACGATCCAGGGCGTCCAACAGGATAATCGATTTCAAGCTTGTAGTTTGAGTAAGGAGGATGTGCGATGAAGAAATTCGTGGCCGTGGCAGGGAATATCGGAGTGGGTAAATCCACCCTGGTTAGCATGCTGTGCAGCCGCCTGGGCTGGCAGCCTTTTTTCGAGCCGGTGGGTGAAAACCCTTATTTAGTGGATTTCTACAAGGATATGCATCTGTGGTCCTTCCACTCGCAGATTTTCTTCCTCACCCGCCGCCTGCGCCTGCACCGCCAGCTCCTGGACCATCCCACCTCCGCCATCCAGGACCGTTGCGTGTATGAAGATGCCGAGATTTTCGCCCAAAACCTTTTCCTTCAAGGGTTAATGGACGAGCGTGATTACCTGAGCTATAGCGAGTTGTACCACGTGCTGAGCGAATTCCTGCCTCCCCCCGACTTGGTGGTGTACCTGCGCGCATCGGTTTTAACCCTGCAGCAGCGCATCTCCAACCGCGGGCGTGATTACGAGCGCACCATCACCTCAGGTTATCTCGAGCAGCTCAACAAGCTGTATGATGATTGGATTGCCAACTTCAGCCTTTGTCCGGTGCTCACCGTCCCCGCCGACTCGCTGGATTATGTCGCCCACCCGGGCCACTTGGATCTGGTCGCCTGTAAAGTCGAAGAGAAGCTCACCGGCAAGGAGGAAGTGGTATTTTCGGCTGATGAGGTGGCCAATTCAGCCTGAGGTCGTATCGGCACAGGGAAGAATTCGATATCACCTTGAGCCTGATTGCATCCCATCCAACAAGACTGCCCAGCTTACACTTTTTCCAGCTTCTCGATCATCTCTTCTGCCTGGCTGATTGTCTCTTGTAATGTCTGGGCATCCCAGGCGAACCTGGCCCCTGCAGTTTCATAGAGCTTGGGGATTGGAGCTGTCCCACCTAACGCCAGTGCTCGCCGGTAAGCCACCACCGCTCCTCTTTGATCTTTGAGCGCATTACGCCACACCTGGAATGCTCCCAATGACGCCAGTCCATACTCCACGTAATAAAAAGGGACTTCGAAGATATGCAGCTTGCGCTGCCAGCCGGTGGCCATCTCGTCATCCAACCCGCTCCAGTCTTCCGCCACCATGTATTGCCGCCATAACTCGGCCCATTTCTGGTCGCAGTTTGCCGGGTTGAGAGCGGCATTTTGGCTGGTATAGGCCCAATGCTGGAATGCATCCACCACCGCCATGTAAGGCCAGAACAACAATTGTTCCTCCAGGTGTTCGATACGCGCCCGGGCAGCGTCTATCTCCGTATAAAAGCCGCCTTCGCTTGCCAGCAGGTATGGTGACGCGAGCAGCTCCATCGCCATAGATGCCACTTCGGCAAACTCCATCCCCACCTGCAGCTGGTGATAATAAGGCAGGTGAGCCTCCTCGAAAACATGGAATGCATGCCCACCTTCATGGATCAGCGTGGCAACATCCGTATGCAATCCCACCGCATTCGCAAATATAAACGGTTGTCTGGTGAGGTCATAATTATTACAGTACGCTCCGGGGGCTTTCCCCTTGCGGTTCTCCAGATCCAGCAGCTTGTGCTCCCGCATAAAGTCAAAATATATCCCCAGCTCAGGGTCCACCCGGTGATAGATCGCCGAGACTTTACCCTCCAGCTCACTGATGGTTTTGAATGGTTGCAAGGCCTCCCGGCCCAGCGGGTCAACATTCAGGTCCCATGGTCGTAGTGATGCCAAACCCAGTCGTTCTTGTCGCTTTGCCTGGATGCGCCTTGCTGCCGGAACGGCCACTTGTTCAATTGCTCGGTGAAATTCGAGGCAATCCTGAGGTGTGTAATCGAACCGCAGCAACTCCTTCCAGCGATAAGCACGGTAGTCTGAAAAGCCTGCATTTTTAGCAATCTGGTTGTGTAATCCGTATAAATTTACCCATAGGTCGTTAATTTTTTGGCGATCTGCCAGGCGGCGCTCCATGCTCAGCCGCCAGGCTTTTTCACGCCTCGAGCGATCTTGGCTCAAGTACACCGGTTGCAGCTGTGCCAGGGGAATTTCTTCACCTTCCCAGGTAACCGTTTGTGCGCCTATGACCTCGTCATATTCATTTGCCAGCTTCTTCTCTTCATTCAGCAAGGCCAGGTTCTCCTGGCGGAAGATTTCAGCTTCAACCTGCATGTTGTGTAACGGCACTTCGAACATATTCGGTTTCATGCCACTAGAAAGCAGCTTCTGTTTCAGCTCTTGGTTGATCGCTTGGAAGGGAGTGAAGATGCCATCCAGGAAGTCATTATATTTCTCCTTGATTGCCGCGTTGGCTGTATCGAGTGTTGTATCGACCCAAAGTCGGGCGTACATTTCCGAGACCAGCCTGCTGACATTCGACCAATCCATCATCCACTGGTCGAAGTTCACGGATGATAAGGGTGTTTTTACCAGCTCGTCCAGGAAAGGTTCTAATTGGTTCCATTTCCAGCTCATGAAGACCTGAGGGTCCGTTGGTAGTGAAGTGTTCATGTGTATTCCTTTCGATTGTCAAGTGTTTTGTTCATCCATTTAGCGATAATGATGAGGGCATAATCGTGAGCATTAATTTCACCATTCCTGGGTATACCAGCGCAGGTACTCCTCAATGTGAGAGTGCCAGTAGGATTCTTCATGCTGACCTATATACATGTGCCATTCGTGCGGGATGTCGAGCTGGGTCAGCAGATCTTCCAGCCAGCTGGCCGCTCTCTTGATCTCTGTGCGGTCGGCGTTGCCGATATCCATATAAATCCGGGGCATCATCCCTTCAGGCATATCATTCAGCCATGTGGAAATGTACTGCACATCGCTTTGGAAAACGAAACCGCTGTGCACCCCCACTGCACTGAACAGCTCGGGATGGGAGAGCCCAATATCAACAGCCCATCCCCCGCCCCTGGATAACCCGCCAATTGCCCGGTATAACCGTTTGGGTAAGGTGCGGTAATGCTCATCGATCCATGGGATCAGCCACTGTTCCACTGCTAGTCCAAAGTTATCTTGGGTGGGTTCCAGCCAAACCCGGTCTCTCGGCATCACCACGATGAATGGGGCTACTTCTCCGTCTGCAATCAGCTTATCGGCAGCTTCCGGAACCCCTAACCGCTCCCATTGCGTATCATCATAGGATTGTCCATGGATCAGGTATAAAACCGGGTACCTCCTTGTTAAATTCTCGTCGTAACAGGGAGGTAGGTAAATCCGGTAAATTAACGGATCGGGCAACAGCGATGTGACAAGCTCCAATACTTCAACCTTGCCACTGTCATTTACGCAGGCTGGTTCTGTCGGTGAGGGCGTGGGGGTAATAGTGGTGAGTATAGAAGTGCCTGTTAAGGTGAGCCTGTCAACGGTCGTGGGCTCAACCGTGGTCTCTCGGGCATTTACCATACCTGGCATGGACGGGGTAACAATATCAATCGTAGGTGGTAGAGTGTGTTGTCTGGTGGAAGGCATACTGAAGATTGGCATTGCGGTCGGTCCGCATGCCGTTAGCAGTAAAACGAATATATAATTGATAAACAGGCGTTTCCACACGCTTGCAGTTTACCATAAGATACAATCAAAGCATTATATTAAGCCGAAGTGAGTAAATATAGCTTGGTAGTCAGATTTCTTCTTTCGCTGGTAAAATTGCTCGGTTATATTTGTTAATATGGAGAAAAGAATGCGAAAAGCCCTGCTAATATTAATCCTGCTGGCTTCCGTGCTGCTTTCAAGCTGCCTCCCTGAAACACAGGCCTCTCCAATGGTTACAGCTATGAAAACAGCCAGCCCAGTTCCCAACACGGATGTGGGCATGCCTACGGAAGTTGGCGTTCCGGTTACCTCAGATTGCACGGTGAAAACTCTTCGCCCCAGCGCCGATGCCACGGTTGAGGCTCCATACCCGGCCATCACTTCAGCAGATTGGAGCGAAGGGCCAGCGGATGCCAGGGTCACCATCGTTGAGTATGGTGATTTTCAGTGACCCTACTGCTCTGAGCTTGCTTCCGTGATGAAGCAGATTACGCAGGAATTTCCCAATGATGTGCGTTTTGTTTACCGTAATTTTCCCTTAATCGGCACACCGGAGTCTCCGTTCCATGATAAGGCCGCACTGTCCACTCAGGCTGCTGAGGCTGCGGGCAAGCAAGGTAGCTTCTGGCAAATGTATGACATACTTTACTCACGCCAATCCGAATGGTCATCGTTATCCCTGGATGAATTTCAGCAGTGGCTTATCGAGCGTGCTGGTGAGCTCAATATCGACGTAAAGCAGTTTACAGCCGACCTCACCAGCCAGGAGCTGGTCGACTTTGCACAAAAAGCCTGGGATGATGGCCAGGCAGAATTGGGTTTATCTGGCACACCCACCTTATTTGTTGACGGGCACCCCTGGACGAGCAGCACTCCCTTAGACCATTACTCCATCGCTACCATCATACGCCTGGAGCTATTGGCATATGACCAGTTTACCGAATGCCCTCCCATAACCATAAATACTGCCAAACAATATACCGCCACCTTGCATACCGTCAAAGGCGATATTGTTATCGAGCTCTATGCTGATAAGGCGCCTGTTACCGTGAATAGCTTCGTCTTCCTGGCCCAACACGGCTGGTTCGATGGGGTGACATTCCACCGCGTCCTTGCTGGCAAGCTTGCTCAGACCGGCGATCCAAGTGGTACTGGATATGGAACTCCGGGATACGCCTTTATAAATGAGATATCTCCAGATTTACAATATAATGGTGCGGGTGTAGTGGGGATGGCCAATTCTGGGGCAGATTCGAATGGTAGCCAATTCTTCATCACCGAAACTGCACTGCCCGAATTGAACGGAAGCTATACAATCTTCGGGCATGTGATTCAGGGTTTGGATGTGGTCAATGACCTGACTCCGCGTGATCCTTCGCAGAGCGGTGAGCTTCCACCCGGTGATGAGATACTCAGTGTGACCATCAATGAGAAATAATAGCATTCCTTTCAGCAGCGGCTGTACACCCGCTGCTCTGGAATGATAGTCAGGACTATGTCAACCCTTACTGCCTCAATTCCGCCTGTAAAAACCCGCCCCGATTGGCCTGCAATCTCACAATTGGTGTTGAGTGCTTTGGCGGCGCTTTCATTATTCTCTGTAGGGTTGATCATCGCCCTGGTGAATCTTGCAGGCACATTATCCAGTGGCTTGGCAATTGCAGACCTCACCCAGCCGTTCATGTTAGCTGGCAGCTTGATTTTTGTGGGTGTATTGGTGCTGCCTTCAGCTTGGTATTCCTGGAAGAAAATTGCCCACCCAGATTTCCAGCCTGTCACTCGATCTGAATGGCGGCATCTGGCACTTTTTCTCACCATCCTGGTGCTGGTTCTCGAGGCTGGCGTGTTGGCGCTTGGGAATCTGGTGGCGCAAAATGACCGCATCTCCTGGCTCCTCTTGCCTCCCTTGAATATCCTCGCTACCGGCCTCCCGACCCTTTGGCTGGTGTATATTGGAACCCACGGGTTGATTCCCGCCACACCAAAACGCAAGTGGGGTGTCTTGGCTGTTGGCCTTACATTGGGTCCCTTGCTCATCCTCATGTTAGAGCTGCTTTTGCTGGTTGGCGTTGGAATCCTGGTCCTCCTGTGGACAGTGATTGATCCAACCCTGTCCAATCAATTAACCAGCCTGGCGTTACCCTTAGAATATTCAGCGCCGAACTTGGACCAGGTGCTGAAAATACTGCTGCCCTACGTGATAAATCCAGGTTTTCTATTCATTGGCTTTGCCTTTATCTCTGTATTGGTACCCCTGGTTGAAGAGACTCTGAAACCACTCGGCGTCTGGTTCCTTGCCGGCAAGAAAATTAACCCCGCCGAGGGTTTTGGTTATGGCATCCTCAGCGGGGCAGGTTTTGGCCTGTTCGAAAATCTGGGAAATACCAGCGGTGTGGGTACAGACTGGGCATTGGTGGCTGCATCGCGCATGAGCACGCTGCTCTTGCATTGTTTTACGGCTGGGTTGCTGGGTTGGGCACTCGCTTCAGCCTGGAGCCAGCGACGATATATCCGCCTTGGTATTAGCTATGCAATTGCGATTCTGATCCACGGCTTGTGGAATGGAATGGCCGTTCTGAGCTTATTAGGCTCAGTACAAAATCTATCCAAGTTCTCCCTTCCCAACCAGCTCCAACAGATAGGCACCTTCACTACTGTCGGGCTGGTTGTGCTGGGCTCCCTTGTCTTTCTTTCTTTTATGGGATTCAACCGGTATTTAAGAAGTAGTGGAGAAGTAATCTCGACTTCATTAACAAATACTAGCCACCTCACCAGTACCAGTACGGTTCTACCTCTGTCTGACGATGCTCATGTAACCTCACATGCTGACTCATCCCCCTTGCAAGTTCTGGGTGAACTTCCATCAAGGTCAGAGAATGGCTTAAAGCACCTGGAGACGGGTGAAAATTCAACCAACAATTCGGGGAAATAAAATGAATATCGTAAATCTGCTTCGCACCATCTTTGAATATGTCCTTCATTTAGATAAATATCTTGGACAGCTTGTACAGGCTTACCACGTTTGGACATACCTGTTCATGTTCTTCATTATCTTCATGGAAACCGGGTTTGTCATTACCCCTTTCCTGCCCGGCGATTCCTTGCTCTTTGCCGCAGGCACTTTGGCAGGCCTGGGGAACTACTTGAATGTCGCCGTGCTGTATATTGTCTTTGCTGCAGCAGCTATTGCAGGTGATACCGCCAATTACTGGATTGGTCATTACATTGGGCCGCGTGCGTTTAGTGGTAATATTCGCTTTCTGAAAAAAGAATATCTGGATCGAACCCACGCTTTTTATGAAAAACATGGTGGAAAAACGATCATTATTGCCCGTTTCATCCCCATCATCCGCACCTTTGCACCCTTTGTTGCTGGCATTGGTGCGATGACTTATCCAAAATTCATCGCCTACAATGTAATTGGAGGCATGGCGTGGGTTGGTTTATTTGTATTTGGTGGCTATTTCTTTGGCAAGCTACCTGTGATACAAAATAACTTCACCTTCGTGATCTTTGCCATCATCATCATCTCGGTCATACCTGCTATTGTGGAAATCATCCGGGGGCGGAAACATCAGGTTGCGCCATCAGAGCCACCGGCGAGTATCTAAGCCTTCGAGAATTCTATCTGAGGTGTAAAATCAAGAGCATGGATCAGTCTGGCCTGGAATCAGCCCTGGCTGGCTTAAACTTGCCCTCTATTCGCTTCTGCGAAACTACCGGCTCAACCAACGACGATGCCTGGCGTTGGTTTGATGCTGGGGCGCCTCATTGTGCTGTGGTTGTAGCCGACGCGCAAACTTCTGGGCGAGGGCGTCTCCATCGCCGGTGGGTCACGGTGAAGGAGAGTAGTATAGCTTTTAGTATTCTCCTGCTGTTTCCCCCGTTGGATGATCGGGTGGTCAATCGCCTGGTTGGCCTGGGTGCCCTAGCTGTCTGCAAGGCAATGCAGGATGCATATCATCTGCCAGCGCACATCAAGTGGCCGAATGACATACTGCTCAGCAGGGGAAAGGTTGCCGGGGTGCTTGTTGAAACGCGCTGGCAGGGCGAGCAATTAATCGCCGCTGTCCTAGGGATTGGCATTAACATTGCACCCGCATCGATTGATCCGGTTAACCTTCCCCTTGAAGGCCTGGCATTTCCTGCTACATGTGTGGAAAATGAGCTGGGTGGCAAGGTGAGCCGGCTGGAGCTGCTGTATGCTGTTCTCAACACATTGCTCAACCTGCTGCCTGTGCTTTCATCGGCGTACCTCATGAAAATGTGGGAGGTCAACCTGGCATTTCTGAATCAATGGGTCGAGCTTTCGCATGATCGCTCATCCCGCAATTCCGAAAAAGGAGTGCCTCATACCGGGGCTCAGGTCGGCAAAGTGCTGGGTCTTGAGCCGGATGGCTCCTTGAAATTACTGGCCCAATCCGGTGATTTCTTAAAGGTTCCGGTTGGAGAAATTCACATCAATCTCTTGCCTGGTAAACCTTTACCATTAATGCCGGACAATGTTGGAGGATAAAAACCATGTTTGAAGATTTTCGCAAGCAAATCCTGGACGATTCATTCAAAGACGATGACAAGAAAAAAGGATTTAACGGCAATCTGGCCTCCGGCGAGACGCGTTATTTTTTGGGCCTGCGTCCCTTCCAACGCTTCATCCTCGCTTTTTTATTGCTGTTGATGACCATCGCCATGGGCGTATTATTTCTCATCATCACCGCCCGGATTGTCCCTCCTGCCTGATCCGCTTTGCTTATATCGTTACAAGCTGCACCTTTACCTGATGAATTGAATAAGGCGTACACCTTCGCTTTTACTCACCTTCCTTCACCCCTGCTTTCAATAGATCAGCCGTAGAGATACGCGCTAACGAAGCCACATAATCCTCCCCTTCCAATGAAATCAACAGGTCGGCTGTGGCTGACCTGCTACCCAATTTAACATCTCTAACCCTGGTGCGCAATACGGCTCCATTGGCCGATATAATGGTTAGCTCGTCCGCTGCTTGTACAATCCTGCCTGCCGCAATATAACCGGTCTCTCTAATGTGCTTAAGATTAATGGTCTGCACGCCACCGGTTGCGCGCCCCTTGAGTGGGTAATCCGCCAACGGAGTCCGTTTGCCATAACCTCCGGTAGTGATCACCAGCAGTTCACCTCCCTCTTCCACCACCTCCATGCTTGCCACGTGGTCGCTATCCGCCAGTCCAATCCCAATCACCCCCCCGGCAGACCGGCCCATCGCCCGTACTGAAGCTTCGGTAAATCGCAATGCTTGCCCTTGCTCGGTAATCAGCACAATTTCATCCTCTCCATCGGTTAGACGCGCCCATCCCAATTCATCCCCCGGTTCAAGGTTGATAGCGATTAATCCAGATGGTCGCACCGCACTGAATTCAGAAAGCTCCACCCTTTTCACCTTGCCGTTCCGGGTGGCCATCGTGCAATATTCAGCTGCCACAAAATCTGGCACGGCCACTGCCGCAGTGATCGTCTCACCGGCGCTCATCGACAGCACATTAACGATGGGTATACCACGGGCAGCCCTATCGGCATCCGGGATTTGGTAAGTTTTCTCCGAGTAAACCTTGCCTTTATCGGAGAAAAACAAGATCGTATCCAGTGTACGGGCGGGGAATAGGAACATCACCTCGTCCTCCTGCTTGGTCGTATGGCCCGTCACTCCCCTGCCGCCGCGTGATTGCAGCTTAAAGCTTTTTGCCGCCACGCGCTTTACATAACCGCGCTGGGTTATGCTGATCAATACCGCCTCATCCACCACCAGGTCCTCTTCCTTGAAATCTTCCCTGGCTTCATGTGCAATGCGCGTTCGCCTTGGATCACTGTATTTCTTTACAAGCTCTTCCAGGTCAGTCTTGATCAGCTCAAGCACCTTACGCTTGCTGGCGAGCAAGTCTTCCAGGTATGCGATCCGTTCCACGGTTTGTCGCTGCTCTTCTTCAATCTTCTGCCTTTCCAGAGCTGCCAGGCGCCTCAATTGCAGGTCTAAGATAGCCTGCGCCTGCAGATCGCTCAGCTTGAAGCGTGTCATCAACCGTTCTTTTGCGGTCTCTGCATCAGGGCTCTGGCGTATGGTCTGGATCACCTCATCCAGGTTGGCTAGGGCAATCAACAAGCCTTCCAGGATATGCGCCCTTGCACGAGCCTTGTTCAGCTCAAAACGCGATCGCCGTGTGATCACCTCCTGGCGGTGATCAATATAGACTTGCAAGGACCGCTTCAATGACAGCAGCCTGGGCTCGCCGTCCACCAATGCCAGCAACTGAACGCCAAAAGTGGATTGCAGCGGTGTATATTTATAAAGCTGGTTCAGCACTTTCATGGGTTGGGCCCCACGCCGCAGCTCGATGATGATGCTCATACCCCGCCGGTCAGACTCGTCACGCAGGTCCGATATATCGCTTAATCTCCCTTCCCTCGCCAGCTCGGCAATGCGCTCCAACAGGCTTGACTTGTTGAGCAGGTATGGGATCTCGGTGATCACGATGCGTTGTCTGCCACCTGAAAGGTCTTCAATGTGCGCCTGTCCGCGCAGCACGATGCGTCCCCTGCCGGTACCATAGGCCTGTCGAATGCCTTCACTGCCCACGATTACGCCCCCGGTCGGAAAATCTGGCCCGGGTATAAAATTAAGCAGCTCTTCGGTCGGGATTTCTTCGATACGCTCGTAATGGTCAATCAAGTAGGAGATTGCCGCTGCCAGTTCACCCAGGTTATGGGGAGGTATGGTGGTTGCCATTCCCACGGCGATCCCCGAGGAACCGTTCAGCAGCAGGTTAGGCAGTCTGGCGGGGAGCACGCTCGGCTCTTTGAGTGTGCCATCGAAATTATCGATGAATTCTACCGTCTCCTGCTCAATATCAGCCAGCATTTCTTCTGCCATCCGTGATAACCTGGCTTCGGTATAACGCATCGCTGCAGGTGCATCCCCATCCACCGATCCGAAGTTGCCCTGCCCATCGATCAGCATGTAACGCATGGAAAAATCCTGGGCCATGCGGGCCATGGATTCATACACCGCTGCATCGCCATGGGGGTGATACTTACCCAGTACTTCTCCTACAATACGGGCAGATTTTTTATAGGCGGAGCTGGCGGTTATTCCCATGTCGTGCATGGCATACAGGATGCGCCGGTGCACCGGCTTCAATCCGTCGCGCGCATCAGGTAAAGCCCGCGCCACGATCACACTCATGGCGTAATCCAGGTATGCCGCCCGCATCTGCTCATCAATATCTACTTGTTCAACGTTCCCAATATCCATTTCAACCTCAATCCAAAGCTTCGAGCGAAATCGCCAGCTTGCTTTGGTAATTCATTCTGATTCAATCCAACGCTCTACCCTGATCAACATCGGCATCTGACCCACTAACAAAAAAGATGTGTCCGCTGTGAGGCGCACACATCTCAATTATAAACCAGGTTATAGTGCTACTCACCAACCCAGGTAACGGTCAATGGATAATGCTGCGGTTCTGCCGGCGACCATGGCGGTCACCACCAGCTGCGGTCCCGTGACCATATCCCCACCCCCGAAGATACCCCTGCGGTTGGTGGCGCCAGTATTTTCATCGGCCATCAACAATCCTGATTTATGAGTTTGGATTCCGGGGGTGGTCTCGCCAATTACCGGATCTGGCTTGTAACCGATGGCAACAACTGCTGTATCGGCTTCCACAATGAAATTGGAGCCTTCGACAATCGAGAATGACCGCCGGCCGTTTACATCCGGTTCACCCAATTGTGTACGCACACACTCAACTTGTGCCAGGGAACCATCAGCACCGGCGATGAACCGTACTGGCTGGGTCAAAAAGTGATATTTTGCCCCTTCTTCCACAGCCATCTTGCGGTCTTTGTAACCCCCGGGCATTTCTGCTTCACTACGCCGGTATAAGCAGGTCACCTCCTCGGCGTTCATGCGCAACGCAGTCCTCAGGCAGTCCGATGATGTATCGCCACCACCAATCACCACTACCTTCTTTCCCACCTCGGGGCGCGCACACATCTCATGGGGCAGCAGGTCCATATCCACATTCGCACGGATGAGAAAATCAGTAGCCTTATACACTCCCGGCAGGTGCTCACCGGGAACGTTCATGTTGGTATCCACAGTTGTACCGATCGCTAAAAAGACGGCATTATAACCGCCCGAAAACAGCTTATCCACCGTTATTTTAGGCCCGATGTAAGTGTTTCCCACGAAAGTCACCCCGGCTCTCAACAGGTCATCCCAGATATCAAAAACCACTTTCTTGGGCAGCTTGAAGTTTGGAATGCCGTAGATCAACAGCCCACCGGGTGCCGGGTGGGCATCAAATATGGTCACCCAATGCCCGTCACCCACCAATTGTTTGGCGCACGCCAGCCCTGCCGGGCCGGCGCCAATGATGGCAACCTTCTTACCGGTGAATTTACCCACCGGCAAGGTCACCCCCACTTTACGACGCTCATAATGGGTGGCAAATGCTTCCAGTACGCCCGTGGGAACAGGGATTCCACCCTTTTTACCCCTCACACATGCCCCTTCGCATAATCGCTCCTGGGGGCACACCCGCCCGCACACCTCTGGAAGCGAGCTTGTCTGCCGATAAACGCTGGCAGCCTGTAAAAATTCGCCCTTTTCGATCAGCCACATGGCATACGAGATATCATTTTTCGCCGGGCAGGCTTTTTGGCATGGCGCTGGGTCAGGGCAGTGAATGCAGCGCGTAGCCTCGTGCATCGCCCATTCCTCATCGATCCGTATGATGGCTTCATCCCAGTCCTTCACCCGCTCCGCTGCCGGTCGTACAGGTATCCCGAGGGATGAGATGGCCATGCGCTCTTTTCGATCTACACTCGAAAAATCCCTTGGTATCTCCATAATATTCACTCCATTGAGCCTATATCTAATGCGTTCTCCCAAAAAACCATCACCATGGATTGCCAATGAGTTTGATCAACCCAGATATGCATCAATAGTATATCCAGCTTTACGCCCTGCAACCATGGCAGTCACTACCGTATCAGGGCCGGTCACCACATCACCCCCGGTGAATACCCCAAAGCGGCTGGTAGCCCCTGTTTCACGGTCTGATACAATCAGGCCCCATTTCTGGGTCTTTAAACCTGGGGTAGTGGCGGTGATGATCGGATCTGGATAATATCCCATTGCAACCACAGCTGTATCAGCATCGATAATAAAATTCGAGCCATCGATGATAGCTGGGTGACTTTGGCCTTCTTCATCCGGCTCGCCTAGTGCAATTTTCACGCATTCAATCCAGGTTAATTCTCCATCAGGCCCTGGGATGAGCCGTATTGGTTGGGTCAAATACTCGAATTTTACTCCCTCCTCAATCGCCAGCATCCTGTCCCTGGCTCTACCAGGGATTTCGCGTTCAGTATACCGGTACAGGCAAGTCACTTCATCCACCCCCAGGCGTAAGGCTGTACGGGCGCAATCAGTCGCCGGATCGCCTCCGCCAATGACCACCACTTTCTTTCCAACTTCAGGGATCATGCGCATTCTGGGGGGAAGGTGGCTCTTATCTGCATTGGTACGGATTAAGAATTCAGTTGCCTTATACACACCGGGAAGATTTTCTCCCGGAATTTCCAGAGGAGCATCGATCCCACTTCCCACTCCTAAAAAAACTGCCTCGTACCCCTCGGCGAATAGATCATTAACTGTCTTCTTCTTTTTCCCAACATAAGTATTGCCTACAAAACTCACCCCTGCTTGTTTTAAACTGTCCCAGATTTCAGCAATGAGTGAATGAGGAAGCTTAAAATTAGGGAACCCATATGTGAGCGCTCCACCGGGGTATGAATGGGTATCATATATTGTCACCCAATGACCCATTCGAACCAGTACATCAGCGCAGGCTAAGCCAGATGGACCCGCTCCGATGATGGCTACCTTCCTTCCTGTCAATGCCCCCGGCTGTATAGCAACTGCAATTTGCTTGCGCTGATACTCGCAGGCGAACGACTCTAAGGCGCCCACCAGCACCGGCTTGCTCACTCGTCCAACCACGCAAGCTCCTTCACACAATTTCTCCTGCGGACACACTCGCCCGCAAATTTCTGGAAGGAAATTGCTCTTGCGAAAGATATCGGCAGCCTCGCAGAAATTTCCTTGCTCAATCAAAAAAAGCGCCTGCGATATGTCACTTCCAGCCGGGCAAGCACGCCTGCATGGCGCCATTTCGTTGCAGTGGATGCAACGTGATGCCTCGTATTTCGCCCACTCCTCATTCAGTGACTCCCGCGCTTCAAGAAAATCCTTGACGCGTTCTTCAGCAGGCCTGGTGGGCAGTCCGCGAGAAGGTAAATGAATACGTTCTTTCCGATTAATAAGTGATGGGTCTACCTGTTGATCCGTATTATGCCTCACTTACCTTGCAAGTAGAGTTCAATCGCAGCAGCCGCCTTACGCCCGGCAACCATCGCCGTAACCACCAGGTCGGGGCCGGTAACACCATCCCCACCTGCATAAACACCCGGCCTTGAAGTGGCTCCAGTTTCATGGTCTGCGACGATTAACCCATATTTCTGGGTCTGGAGATCCGGCGTGGTATCGCCAATGATCGGATTCGGCCAGTATCCCAGCGCTAATACTGCGGTATCTGCCTCAACGATAAAATTCGATCCTTCTACCGGTACAGGCCTCCTCCTACCCCGGGCATCGGGCTCACCCAGCTCCATGCGGATACATTCGATTTTCGCCAGGTGACCTTGCTCATCGGGTATGAATTTAACCGGTTGTGTCAGGAACTGGTAATTGGCTCCTTCCTCCAGGGCCAGCTCACGATCCTTCACCCCGCCTGGCATTTCTTTGATCGTGCGCCGATAGAGGCATGTTACCTCCTCGGCACCCAGGCGAAGCGCGGTTCGCAGGCAATCGGATGCAGTGTCACCACCTCCCACCACCACCACTTTCTTCCCAATTTCAGGGCGAGAGCGCCACTCCTCGGGTAATAAATCCATCTCAACATTACTGCGTGCCAGGAATTCCGTGGCCTTGTACACGCCTGGTAAATCCTCTCCTGGCACTTCCATGGGCGCATCGACGTTAGAGCCAACCCCAATAAATACTGCATCGAAGCCCTTTGCGAAAAGGTCGTCAATCGTAAAATCTTTTCCCACATAGGTATTAAATATAAACTTCGCCCCAGCTTCCTTTAAATCTCCCACCCGGCAAAACACGATTTCCTTGGGAATTTTAAAGGGCGGGATGCCGTATACCAGTAATCCTCCCGGCACCGGCTTAGCTTCATAGACTGTAACCTCGTGTCCTTTTTGGAGCAATTGCTCGGTGCACGCCAGTCCAGCTGGACCCGCACCGATTATGGCTACCTTTTTCCCGGTTGGCTTTCCAACCGGCACCTTGACACCTGCCACGCGCCGCTCATAGCAGGTGACGTACGCTTCTAGCGGGCCGGTCAACACGGAGGCATGCGATTTTATGTGCGAGCACGATCCCTGGCAAAGTTGTTCCTGCGGGCAAACGCGGCCGCACACCTCCGGCATACTGCTAGTTTGCCGGTACAGCTTGGCTGCCTCTAGGAATTCGCCCTGTTCAATCAGCCACATAGCTGAAGGGATATCGTTGTGCGCCGGGCATGCCTCCACACAAGGCGCAGGATCAGGACAATGCACACAGCGTGACGCCTCGAACATTGCCTCTTCAGGAGTCATCGAGATGCAGATATCATCAAAATCACACAACCGTTCCTCTACCGGCCTGTGACTGATATCCAAACTGGGCAAACGCGCCCGCGACTTTCTGTCAATCGCTAATGACTCGCCTGAAATTTTACCCATCCTGCACCTCCTCGATACTTCTGTTTTTCATATTAGCGGGGATAAAAACAAAATTTTAGTTCCTATTGTCATATAATTTTGTGACGGTTGTCACATGATAATTGGTAAGATTCTTGCAGGAAAATTATCATCGAGCAGTGAGAATCAGGTTATGATTGGATCATATCAATCAATTGCCCTCTCGAACAGGCCCTCTTTTACTACGATATGCCACTTGTGAGAGGAGAAGATGCCAATGAAAAAAACTTATATCGCCATTATTATACTGGTGGTACTGTCAGGTCTGGGGTATTTTGGATATCGTTTTTTCAAGGCCAGGCAACAGGCAAATTCCATCGAAAACCTGCAGACCGTCACCGCCAGCCGTGGAAGCCTGACCGCCAGCGTGGGCGCTACCGGCATCGTGCACTCCGACCAGTTGGCGGTGATCTTCTGGCAGACCTCTGGGAGCGTTGACCACGTTTATGTGCAGGTTGGACAAGCTGTGAGCACCGGCCAGCTCCTGGCAGACCTGACCCAATCCTCCTTACCTCAGAATGTCATCCTGGCTCAGGCTGATCTCATCACTGCACGAGACGCCCTCGCCAGCCTGACCAATCCAGACCTTTCCACGATCTCCACCTCCGAGAAAGCCCTTTCTGCCGCATACAGCAATTACCAACAAGCGCAAAATAATCTGGATAATGGCATCATCACCAACCAAAATGCCAGTGAAATATCCATTTATAACGCCTGGCTGGATGCAAAAAATACCTTGAATGGCGCCCAGAATAATTCACCTCTGGCCAACGCCTCCATTGATATACAGGCTTATTACCAGTCTGTTCGCACCACGAGCCAGCTGCAAGATGAGCTTGATCTGGCCAGGGCCAGCATCGAGGCTGACCCTGCCAATACTCTTCTTGCCCAAAAAGTCGCTGATTTGGAAGCCGCTATCCAGGAAAGCCTCGTAAAACAGGATCATTTACGAGCCGGGCAGCCACCAGAGCTCATTGATCCGGTTATAAACCTGTCCGGTGAATTAACTACCTATGAGGAAGCCACCTTGCATTTCATCAGCAGGGTTATTACAGATACTTCCGCTGCCAGCGTTGATTTGGCCATGATTCAAGCAGATCTGGCGCAAAAACAATCCGATTTAATAAATAAGCAGGTTGCCCTCGATGATCTGGTCAATAAACGCCTTGGGATGAACGGAAAGCGCTGCGATGACGACACGATTGCCGATTATCAGAAAGCTTACGACAGGGCATTGGATGCCTATAATTTTACAGGTCATATTCCCAATAGCCACGAGTATCAATTATTACAGACCGCGGCCGCCAACCTGAATTGGTGCACCTCCGTTTGGAGTGAGGAGGACATTGCCAGCCAGGATGCCAAGATATCCGCTATGCAAGCTCAAATCCAGTTATTGCAAGCCCAGATCACCGCCGATCAAACCCAGATCAACGATGCTTCCAATTCGGTATATAGCTTGGCCATATATCTGAACAACCTGTGGACGGCCTATCAGGATGCCGGCCAGCAATTGAGTAACGCTGTAACCAGGGTCTATGAGCTCAAACGGTCTCCCAACCCCGATGATATCGCAGCTGCCCAGGCCCGCCTGCAGGCTGCCCAAACCACCGCGAACTCCTACATGCTCACCGCTCCGTTCGATGGCACCATCACTTCGGTGAGCATCAAGCCTGGCGATCAGGTCTCGCCGGGCAGCAATGCATTCCGCCTGGATAACCTGAACCGCTTGCTGGTGGATGTGCAGGTATCCGAAGTGGATATCAACAGCATCCAGGTGGCTCAGCCGGTTGAATTGAGCTTCGACGCCATCATGAACAAACAATACCAGGGCATCGTCAGCCAGGTGGCCGCAGTGGGTGATGCCGTCCAGGGCGTGGTGCAATTCAATGTCAGTGTTGAGCTCACCAATCCGGATGATGAGGTAAAACCGGGCATGACCGCCGCCGTGAATATCATTGTCGATCAAATCACCGACGCCTTGTTGGTTCCCAATCGTGCCGTCCGGGTAGTCAATGGCCAGCAGGTGGTTTATACGATAATAAACAACCAGCTCCAGCAGGTGAAAGTCACCTTGGGAGCTTCATCTGACACTGAAAGCCAGGTGGTCGAAGGTGACTTGCAAGTTGGCGATCAAATTGTGCTTAATCCTCCCCAGGATCTCCTCAGCATGGGCGGCCCCTTTGGTAGGTGATCATGAGCTTCCTGGGTGAGCAGACGCCTCCGAGAAATCCTCAGTCTGATGGCTGGGTTATTCAAGCTGAAAACCTGGTCAAAATTTATCAGATGGGCCAGGTGCAGGTGCGCGCCCTCAATGGCCTCTCACTGAGCATTCATTGCGGCGAGGTGGTGGCCATCATGGGGCCATCTGGCTCAGGTAAATCCACATTGATGAACATCATCGGCTGCCTCGATCGGCCAACCTCCGGCGAGTACATGCTGGATGGTGAGCCGGTTTCAAAGTTAAATGACGACCAGCTGGCGACCATCCGAAACCGCAAGGTTGGGTTCGTCTTCCAGAGCTTCAACCTGCTATCACGAGCCACCGCCCTGGCAAATGTCGAGCTGCCCATCCGCTACTCGGGCATGCGGCGCGGGGGCAGAGAGAAAGCACGCCAAGCTCTTGAGGCTGTCGGCTTGGCAGATCGCATGCATCATCACCCCAACGAGCTTTCTGGCGGTCAGCAGCAGCGCGTGGCCATCGCCCGCGCCCTGGTCAATAATCCTGCCATCATCCTGGCAGATGAGCCCACCGGAAACCTGGACACGAAATCAGGTCTTGAGATTATGGAGCTGCTGCTTAATCTCAACCGTGAGCATGGCACCACGCTCATTATTGTTACCCACGCTGCCGATATTGCCGGGCACACTCAGCGCATCATCCAAATCCGAGATGGCGTGGTGGAGCAACCGGAATGAACGTCTGGCAGGCTATCTTGGAAGCTTTTGAAAGCCTTTCCGCCAACAAGCTGCGGGCTGGCCTCACCATCCTGGGGATTGTGATCGGCGTCGGTGCAGTGATTGCCATGGTTTCGGTTGGACGCGGTGCCCAGGCTACCATCACTGAATCAATCAACGGAATTGGCACCAACCTGATCTTTGTGTTTCGCGGAGGCTCGGAAGACGTTCGCAACCCCAAGCCCATCACCTTGCAGGACGCCGAAGCCATCGCCGACCCCTTTCAGGCGCCATCAGTCAACGCCGTAGCCCCTGTCATCCAGGACAGTGCGAAGATCACCTTCGGTCGTGAAAGCACCAACACCAGCGTCTATGGAGTAACCCCCGAATATTCCAGCGTGCGTAATTATCGCGTCTCCGAGGGCGAGTTTATTACTCAGGAAAATATGTTGGGCCAGGCTTCGGTGACGCTACTCGGCTCCGATGTGGCAGATAAGCTCTTCGGTCGGCAGGATGGCTTGGTGGGTGAAACCGTGCGCATCGAAGGGCAGCCATTCAGAGTGATTGGAGTATTGGAAGCCAAGGGCGGCTCAGGTTTCTCCAATGCCGACAACCAGGTGCTCATCCCGTTCTCCACCGCTCAGGCCAGGTTGATCCACCACAACATCGCCGACCAGGTTGACCTGTTGTTGGTGGAAGCCGTCAGCCCTAAAGCGGTCCCCGATGCCAGCGATGAAGTTGCCCAGATCCTGCGTACTCGCCATCGCACCGCCATTGGTGCTGATGATTTCACCCTCCTCACCCAGCAGGATTTTCTTTCCACTGCCAGCACCATCACCAATGTGCTCACCATCTTCCTGGGCGGGGTAGCCGCCATTTCCCTTCTGGTGGGTGGGATAGGCATCATGAACATCATGCTCGTTTCGGTAACCGAGCGCACCCGTGAAATTGGCCTGCGCAAGGCCCTTGGAGCGCATAAATCGGATATCATGATCCAATTTTTAACCGAATCTGCCGTTCTAAGCCTGATTGGCGGCCTCATCGGCATCATCCTTGGTTACAGCATTGGCCTGGGAGTTTCACAGATCGCCAAGGCTAATAATGCCGCCATTACGCCCTCCATTGGGGTTGATATTATCCTCATTGCCACCCTTTTCTCTACGGCTGTGGGATTGTTCTTCGGCCTCTATCCAGCCAACCGAGCAGCCAACCTCGAGCCGGTGGAAGCTTTACGGTATGAGTGAGCTGGGCTAACCGCTTACGCTTTCAAGAGCTGCCTTCATCCGCTCCAAGGCCTGGCTCAAAACCAACCAGCTGCAAGCGAAGTTAAGCCTCACAAATCCTTCCCCGCCTGCGCCAAAAGTTGCCCCATCGTTCATTGCAACACGTGCCTCTTTTATAAAGAATTCACAGGGATCACCTTTGATACCCGCCTTGTGGCAATCCAGCCAGGCCAGGTATGTCCCTTCAGGTTTCACCATTTGCACCGCAGGTAGCTGGTCGCGCACATAATCAGCTACGTAATCCCGGTTCCCTTCCAGGTAATGAATCACCTGGTCCAGCCATTCCTCTCCATCACGGTATGCCGCGATGGTGGCGATCAGCCCAAGCAGGTTGATCCACATCACCAAGCCCTTCATCGATTTTTCCAGCTTTTTACGCAGCTCCTGGTTTTGTACGATAGCAAAGGAGCACTGCAATCCGGCAATATTAAATGACTTGGTAGGTGCCATCAAAGTAATCGTTTTGTTCGCTATTTGCTTGTCCAGGGAGGCGATTGGGATATGCTTCTTACCTTTAAATATCAGGTCGCAATGGATTTCATCCGAGCAAATCAATACGCCATGCTTAAGGCAGGTATCTGCCATGCGCTCTAATTCATCCTGTCGGAAAACCCTTCCCACCGGGTTATGAGGGTTGCAAAGAATAAATATCCTGCTGTGCCTGTCGAATGCCGCCTCGAACCGATCCCAATCGATCTCATAATATCCATCACTGCGGTGCTCCAGCAATGCATCGTGCCGTTCCATTCCTGCCGCCTGTGGGATGCGCAGGAAGGGAGGATAGACTGGCGTCTGGACGATTGCATTACCTGCTGGTGCCTCCATCGCCAGGCAGGTCAGGCTTAAGCCGACCAGTACTCCTGGCAGTAACATGATTTCCTCCGGTGTAACCATCCAGTTATATAGGGTTCCCATGCGATCCATGATTATTTTCTTTAATTCGATAACCGGTCCATGGTCTGAAAAAGCATCCGGATAACCAAATATTCCATGCTCAACCCGTTCTCGCAGGGCGCGTTGGATGGGCTCGGCTACCGTGAAATCCATATCCGCCACCCACATCGGAAGCACATCGGATTCGTACTGGTTCCACTTCACACTTTCCGTTGGTCGCCGGTCTGGCACGTGATCAAAATCGTATCGCATGATTTTTACTCCCTGGAGAGGTTTTAATCAATGTAAGTCTGTTACATGTGCACAATTCTTGGAAAATCTCTATTAACCACGCCTGTTCATAATTTTGCATGCAAAAAATGATGCATATATTTTACCCCGATTAAATCATGTTCATCTTCATATATTAGCTGGATGAAAATCACCATCCATAGTTCTGCCTGCCAATTGGGGTAAAATTGACATAAAGGATTCCCATTAGCTCACAAACTAAGGAGGTATTGTATGACAACCTGGAAGGTCCTGATCACGGATGGTCTTTCGGATAGGGGCATTGAAATCTTACAATCCGCCGCACAGGTGGATAACAAGCCCGACATCAGCGCCGATGATTTGCTAAAAGTGGCTGGTGATTATGACGCCATGGTGGTGCGTGGGCGCACCAAGGTGACTGCGGCTGTCTTTGAAACAGCTAAAAGACTTAAAGTGGTTGGTCGGGCGGGTGTGGGCGTGGATAACATCGACCTGACCGCCGCTCGCAACCATAATGTCATTGTAGTCAACGCCCCCAAGTCCACCTCGCTGGCTGTGGCTGAGTTGGCGATAGGTTTGATGTTCGCCCTGGCTCGCATGCTTCCCAAGGCAGATGCCACCATGAAGCAAGGGCAGTGGATTAAAAAACAGCTCGAAGGGGTGGAGCTTAACGGGAAAACACTCGGTATCGTCGGAATGGGAAATATCGGCACAGCCCTGGCAGCTCGTGCCGCTGGTTTGGGCATGAAAGTGATTGGCTACGATAACCTTGTTCCCTCCGAAGAGATTAAAAAGCGTGGGGCCGAGCCGGTTGCATTGTCCGAGCTGTACGCCACGGCTGATTTCATCTCTTTCCACCTGCCGTTGACCTCCGAATCGAAGGGGATGGTCAATGGGCAGGCCTTCGCCCAAATGAAACGCGGTGTGCGTATCGTAGATGCTGCACGGGGTGGTATCCTGGATGAAACCGCATTGTTGGCAGCCTTGGAAACAGGCCAGGTGACTGCTGCCGCTCTCGATGTATACTCAACCGAGCCTCCCGGGCTCACCGCACTGGTCGCCCATCCCAGGGTTGTTTCCACACCTCACATTGGCGCCCAAACTGAAGAAGCCCAAGATCGCGCCGCCGAGGATATCGCCACTGAAGTGCTCACCGCCCTGAAGGGCGAGCCATTGCGCTGGAAAATTGTCTGATTTGGTGCGTAGAACTCAAGCAGGCTGGTAGCCCACTTTTCTGCCAGCCATCGCTGCGCACTTCGCTTTTAACATACTACTAAATTGGGTGGAAGTTTCCTTCCGCCCATCATGTATAAGACTTGTAACTCATACAAAAGGATAACCATGCAACCCGAACAACAACTTCAAGAACTAAAAAATCGCCTTGCCGAGATTTCAGATATTTATCGTGCTTCAGCTGTGTTGGGTTGGGACCAACAAACCTATATGCCGCCTGGAGGCACTGAAAACCGCGGTTACCAGCTTGCTACTCTTCAGCAGATCGCTCACACCAAATTTGTGTCCGACGAAATTGGCAGGCTTCTGGATGACCTGCAGCCTTATGTATCCCAGTTAGACCCTGACTCGTTCGACGCCAGGCTGGTTAAAGTAACCCGGCGTAACTACGATAAGGAAATCAAGGTCCCCACCGATTGGGTGATGGATTTTGCCCTGGTCACCACAGCTGCCCACGAAGCCTGGGCAAAAGCCCGTGCTGATAATAATTACCCCTACTTCCAGTCCCATCTGGAAAAGATCCTCGAGTTGGAGCATCGTTATGTGGAATTTTTCGCGCCTTACGACCATATCTATGATCCCCTGCTCGATACCTTCGAGCCCGGCTTAAAGACCGCCGACATCAAAAGCATCTTCAATGCCCTCCGCCCGCAACTGGTGGAGCTGATCAAGCAAATAGCCAGCCGGCCGCAGGTGGATGACGCCTTCCTGCACTTGCCCTATGATGAGCAAAAGCAATGGGATTTTGGCGTGGAAGTAATCACTAAAATGGGCTTCGATTGGAAACGCGGCCGCCAGGATAAGGCCGTCCACCCATTCACCACAAGCTTCGGCTGGGGGGATGTGCGTATCACCACCCGGGTAAATCCCGATAACCTCACTCCCGCCTTGTTTGGCACGCTGCACGAATCCGGTCACGCCATGTATGAGTTGGGATCCGACCGTGCGCTCGACCGCACTCCCCTTCTGGGTGGGGCATCCATGGGAATCCACGAATCGCAATCACGCATGTGGGAAAACCTGGTTGGTCGCTCCTATCCCTTCTGGCAATGGGTTTACCCTCGCTTGCAGGAAATTTTCCCCTCTCAATTGAGTAATGTCACCCTGGATGGGTTTTATAAAGGAATTAATAAGGTCCAGCCATCCCTAATTCGTGTGGAAGCCGATGAAGCCACATATAACCTGCATATTATGCTGCGCTTTGAGTTGGAGCTAGCCCTTATTGAAGGCAGCCTTGCCTTGCGCGACCTCCCTGAAGCCTGGAACACTCGTTGTAAAGAATATCTCGGTATAACCCCACCGGATGACACCACAGGCGTCCTGCAAGATGTTCACTGGTCAGGTGGGATGATTGGTTACTTCCCCAGCTATGCACTGGGCAACTTGATCGCCGCCCAATTATGGGAGCTGATCAACAACGACATCCCCGACCTGCCACAGCAGATCCAGCGTGGTGAGTTCGCTGCCTGGCTTGCCTGGTTACGCGAGAATATCCACAGTCATGGCAACAAGTTTGAGCCCCAGGAGCTCATCCAGCGTGTAACTGGCTCGAAAATCGACCCTGCACCTTACATGCGTTACCTTACTAGGAAATACAATCAAATTTACGATATATGATCTTCTTATTAAAAGACGGCAGGCTAGATCCATCACGGTTTTAATACTCATGAGCAAATTCCGCCTTGCCTTCTCTGCTCTCCTTCTCGCCGTCCTGGGGGTGGGCTGTTCTGGGTTAACATCCACCTCCATTACAGGTTCCTCACCCACTGGCGATTTACCCTCGGTCATTTCGACCACCGTCCAGGCTAAGGCTACAAACCTGCCCACTTCAACAGCCGTCAACCAGCCTTTGGATTTCCCACCAATAACAACAGCTCAGACGCTTCAACCCGATCCTTCAATTTACATCGAGAGTGCCTCTCCTGTGGCTTCAACCCCAACACCAACGGTTAGCCCTTCCTTTACCCCAACCGGCACGCCGAACCCGGCTGCCACGCGTACGCCCCGCCCCACTCGCACGCCCACCATCACCTCAACCCCCACGACCCCGGTAGCCGGCGTGCAGTTCGTTATGCCCGGCCCCATGTCAAAGGTGGTCTCACCCTTGCACCTGATTGCCAACCTGCATAGCGTGCCTTCTGGAAGCTACCACGTGGAGTTATGGGTAGAGCCGTTGCAGGAAGGAGGTGAGCCCCGTTTGCTCTATAGGGAAATAAAGAGAATAATCAGCGATCCGGTGAAATGGGTCTATCTCGACCAGGAAATCCAATTTGAGCTCAATCGTGCCGCTGAATACGCACAGCTCAGGGTGAGCACCTTCGATACATACGGTAGACCTGTCTCGATAAATTCGGTTGATCTGATACTTCTCCAGATGGGAGCAAGCTTCATTACACCAGCTGGTGGAAAGACCGAGCCGATTGTGATTCGCCAGCCCACCCCCAACCAGCTTATCCAGGGGGGTACGGCGATCGTCAGTGGTATTGTCAAACCCACCCAGGAGGTTCTCCTGGTGGAATTGGTGACTGCCGATGGTAGAGTATTGGGTTACCGGGAGGTGTTCGTTGAACCTTCCGCAGACGGATCCTACGTGCCGTATGCAGTTGAAGTTCCATACCAGGTGGAGGCGGGAACCTGGGTCAGAATGCGCGTCAGTGAAAGCAATCTGCGCATTGCCGGCATAGAGCACCTCACCAGTGTAGAGGTTTACCTCAGTCCATAGAGCGGTACATATGTGTCCGCTGATCAATTCAGCTGTATATTGGCATTAATCGTATCTTTGTATTCTGCTTCTGTCGTTCATCTCAATTCATGCCAATTGCCAGGAGGTGAAAGTTACAATCTGTTCTTGAATAAACACAACATCTCGTGGTATGCTCAAGGCAGTTATTTTGCCTTTAAAGATTATTCAATAAAATACACATATG
>CAYLPS010000025.1:0-36276 GCA_964385625.1 uncultured Anaerolineaceae bacterium
CCTTCTGGGGTGAATTTGTTGGCAAAATATATCAGACGTGGAATCCAGGTAATTAATTATGATTTGATGTATAATGCATTTATCCCTATACGGGGGTCATTATCCAAATGTTCAACAAGAAATAACATGGCATACAAATTGCATAAGAGTGCTACATGGACAGCTTGATCAAGGCATCTAATTATGCACTCCTGGAGGGTGACCGTGATGGATTGTCAGCCCTGCTGGGTGAAGACCAGGATTCCGTCGAAGCTATCTGGCTGAAGGCGCAGGGTTGTGCCGATGAAGTCAAACGACTGACTCTGCTTCAAAAAGTGGTGGAGTTCCAGAATCCTGAATTCTCTCCATTGGCTGGGGAAATCCTGCAGCGTGAAAAAGAGTTACAGCAGCAAATCGATCGGCCACCTGGGTGGCAATTCTGGAAAAAGCCGGGCTGGCTCCCTACCGTTCAATTTATCAGCCGCTATCGTATTTATATGATCCTGCTTTTCATTGCCGTCTGTATCGCAGCAATAGTATCGCTGCCCCGGATTTTTTCCGGGCAGCAAAACAACCTGCCTTCGGCGGTGATGCTGACTGCAACACAGATGGCCGAACAAAACGCAGTGGCTTTCTCGGCTGAGATCTCCCCGACTTTAACACATCCAACGGTTACACTTCAGCCCACTCCTTCAATTACCGCTATACCCGCTAGCAAGCGTTCCACGGTTGCTTATCCGGCTGGCCAGTTATCCCTCATGCGCATCGAGTATCCCACCGATCGCCTGGTCAGCTTCCAGGGTGGTGGGAGTGAGGATTTCGCTACCCCAGCAGTGGGTGCTGTATTTACGGCTTTCGAGCTGGAATTCACCTGTAATCTGACACTTTGTGACAATCCCCCGCAGGCTGTAATTTCCATGAAGCTAGATGATGGAGCCATCATCGAATATGAGCAATATTCACAACCGGTGATCGTCGATCAACCGGCCATCGCAAGGGTTTCGGCAGGGCAATCGGTATCAGGCTGGTTTGTATTTGAGATTCCCACCCAGAGGTCACCGGCGAAGTTAATCGTTTCACCTTTGGATGAATCTGCACCCATGGAATTAACCATCGACTTCAAATAAAAGAAAGGAAAAAACATGACAGGAATTTTAGTAAAACCACCCGAACTTCGTCTCAAAGCCAATGATATCCGGCAGAGGGCGAACACCTTGCACCAGAGCATCGAGGTAGTGGATTCTGAGTCCAGGGCATTGAGCACCGCAGTGTTTGAAGGCTACAGCGCGGATAATTTTCGCTCCCGTTACAACCGCATCCGAGACAAGATCTATGGCTTTAAACCCTTCTTGTACTCGTTCGCCCAGGCACTGGATAATGCGGCCGATATCTTCTCTCGCGCCGACGGCACCGGAAGCTAATTCTACAGATTCTAAAAGAAAAAAAACAGGAGAACCCTATGGCATATACAATCCGTCTTACCCCCCCTGATATTCGCCGGCGCGCCGATGTGATCAACCAAAATGCCGACATTGTCCGCCGCGAAGTCGAGAATATCCAGGTACTGCTCAACGGGCTTCGCCCGACCTTCTTGGGCAATAAAGCTGACCGATTCTTCAAGGCCTTCGACCAGGAACGCGCCAACATGGAACAATGGGACGATATCGTACGCTCTTTTGCCGAGGAGCTACGCCAGGTGGCCAAGCGCATGGAGATTGCCGACAATTCGTGATCCATGGACCCGCAGGGGATCACTCTGTGAGCAACCTGCGGGTTTTCCATCATTCATTGAATTACCGACCAAGTTTAATCTGAATGAAGGCAGCCGGCTGAAGAATATCAGTCCGCAAAGCACAGGGGTTTGGACCGGTGGGCTGCCTTCTGGAAAAAAGATTAGGCAATCTCGATATATATTATGCACTGATTGGAGATGGGAAAGATGAGCCAGATACTGATCCAACCGCACGATATTCGGTCGGTGGCCCGCCAGCTCAATGACAAGGCCAACCTGATCTACCATGCCCTGAAGGAGGTGGACCAGCAGGTGGGAGAGCTGCATGACGTGACCTTTGATGGCAAACTGGCGGATAGCGTCAGGCTGCGTTATGCCAGGCAGCGTGACTATTTGCTGAACCTGTCCAATATTGTTCGGCAGTTCTCTGATAACCTGGACAGGGCCGCCGATACCCTCCAGAAGGCTGACCAGGCCAATAACCCGATGGCAGGACTGTTTATTCAGTTATCAAAATGGGGCATTAATATCGGTATACCGCTTTTGCCGAATATCAAGTGGCCCCCAAAAATCAAGCCAGATGTCGAGCCTTCACCTGACAACGATTTTCGTGACAATCCTGAGATCAGCCAACAGGTCGAAAAAACAACCCCTATTCGTAGAAAAGTTGCTGAGAATGTACCTGCTGGAATTGGTGATGATGGACTCTATTGGAGAAGAGGCTTTGATAGCGCAGGGAACCCTATAAGTAACTGCACTTGGTATGCAGCAGCAGCTGTCAAGTATGCCAGCGGTGGCAAGATTGATCTGAATAACACTCAATTAGACTGGCGTCACTATCCTCCACAGAAAGGAGGTTATGGTTGGGGTGATGCTCGAAATTGGTCATCATGGGCAGAAAAATATGCAGAAGCAAATCCCGATGGGCCTGTACTCAAACCAGACCAATCTCCCAAGGCGGGCGATGTTTACAATAAGGGTAATCATGTGGCTTTTGTTGAAGAGGTTAATGTTTCAGAGGACGGGAAGACAATGAGTGTTGTTATCTCCGAGGAAAATGCAAGTGGTAAAGCTTATAAGGGAGCAACAATGATCGATGTTGCTAATGATGATCAGGGAAGTGTAAAACGGTGGAGGCGAGTACTCACATACGATATAGAACCGAACAGCAATCCTCCAAAAATCGTTTCAAACGACACGTATTTCATCCACTTCAGGTATCCGGAAAGCTAATCATGAAATGGTCATTTAGCCACCCTGAGTTTTATCTTCTTGGAGGTTTGCTTCAGATCTCCACTCTCCTAGGACTGGAAGATCTGTATTCAGATCTGCCAATCGGCGAGCTTCATCAAATTATGGAAACTGCACGACAATCCCTTTCAGAGCGAGGCCAGCTGGAGCAGACAGAAGATGGCTTTCTCCTGGATGGCGACTTGCTGAAAGCCATCCAGGCCATTGGCACTTCCGAAAAAGTGATCATTGCTGCCCAGGATGGTGAAACCCGCCTGTATCACCTGGGCGTGGATTGCCTGGCTGTTCAGGAAACCCTTCCGGATGGGCGGATTCAGATTTCCATCCTGGAAGGGATGGGTGCAATCAAACAAGACGTCATGAGCCGGTATAAATTCACCCAACCACAGGCAGCACCTGGCCATGACTTTTCAGTGGCCTCGAAGGTATTTGCTGATATTCAAGCCATGCTCAATGACAATCAGCCTGCTCCCGCACGTGAAAATTTCCTGGTGAAGAATGGTATCCCAGATGATGAAGCCCGGGTTTGGCTTAAGTCACTGCAGCAGGAGCATGGCAGGGGCTCTTTAATGATCGTACGCAGAAATAAGGATGAGCTCAGTAAGCTGCTGGAGCTCAACTGGTTGAGCGGGAATCTGGGCAGCTGGTTTATCGAAACGATCCACGGAGAGAATGGTGGGACGCTCCACTGGGAACCCTCAACAGAACAAGAGATCCGTGAAAAGGTTGATTCCGGATTTGGTGGAATTGTTTATCCTTGATCTTATTATTTCCTCGAGAGGAGAATGCAGCGGTGGCCAATCCTGAAAATGTTCCCATTTATAAGCTGACAATTGACGAAATTTACCTGCTGTCAGCCTTAACGGTCTCCCCCGTCTTGTTTGCGATGGTTGAACAGGCCTGCCAGGGTTATTCTGATGAGGAGATCAACCAGCGCCTCGTCACAGCCAAAGCGAGCCTGATCGCCAAAGGTTTGATCACCTTATTGCCAGGTAAGCTGGTAAGTATTGATCAGGGCCTGGCTGCGGCACTGGACGCATTTCAATCGTCCCCGAAGACCATTCTTATTGAAAAAATAATACAGGATGACATCCTGCTTATATCCACCACGCAGGGCTGGAGGCTCGCAACTCATACAGGAATGCAGGGAAAGATAGGTGCCAGGATCGATTGCGAGCCCGTCTCCACGATCGGCCTGCCGGCTACCCTGGAAGAAATCTTGCAACAATAATATAAAGCGCCGATATGTCCGAAAAGATCCAGACCTCCCCCTTCAACCGCCCGCCCCGCATCCAGTACCCATTCAAGCCGGTTGAGATCGATATCCCGGCCCCGCCCGCCCAGCCGAACGAGGATAAGCAGACCTGGCTGTTGACTTTGCTGCCGGTTTCCAGCATCCTGATCATGGGCATGTTCTACGGGCTGATCTACCTGGTGGGGGGCCAGGGAGGGGCTTCTGGATGGCTGTACGTCATCCCGATGCTGGGCATCGGGATGTTTACCGCTCTCATCTCGCTCGTCATGTCCAGCCAGCAGAAGCATGACCGCCAGGTGCAGCTCGTCAGGCAGCTGCGCGATTACCACCGCATGCTAGACAAGAAGGAATCCCGTTTGCTGGCGGGGAAGCTGCTGCAGCTTGACCTGCTGCATACCAAGTTTAGATCACCTCACCATACTTATCAGCATGTCATGAACTACGATGTCAGCCTGTGGGAGCGCCGCCCGGCGGATCCGGATTTTATGACGGTACGCCTGGGGATTGGGAACATCCCCTCCGAGGTGATCATCCACCCACCCGATCCGGATCTCAGCGTGCCCGAAATTCGCCGCGCCTTTCGCCTGTACACCAAATACCGCCTCCTGCCGGATGCGCCGCTGCTGATCAACTTTCAGGAGCACAGCTCCATCGGGATTGTCGGTTCACGCAATCACACCCTGCCTTTCTTATATCAAATCATCGCCCAGATCGCTGCATACCACTCGCCGGAAGATGTGCGCATAGCCGTATTGTCGCAACAGCACCGTTATAAGGGCTGGCAGTGGCTACGCTGGCTGCCGCATACCAGCATGGACCAGATGGGCGGTTCGCCTGAATTGATCGCCTTCGGCAGTGCTTCGTGCCGAGCATTGATCACCGGGCTTTCCAGGCTGCTGGATAATCGTCTGCCATCTTCATCCAGTTCAGAAGATGGAACACCTGGGCGGATAACGCCATTTTATCTGGTGATCTTTGATGGCCAGGCGGATATCCAGGATGAACCCGGCTTTACATCATTGATTCGCAACGGCAGATCGATCAATGCTGCTGCCATCGTGCTGGGTGAGAGGCTGCAGGATATCCCCGGTGATTGCGATGGTCTGGTTCAGATCCGCGGCCATCACCTGCGCTATGCCAGGACCGGACCCAAGGGTGTTACTGTGGAAGGTACACCTGAAAACATGGGGCTAGTGCAGATCGACAACCTGGCCCGCCGGCTTATGCCCCTCACCCCCTACACCTTGGGGCAGACCAGCCGCATCCCGCGCAGCGTGAACTTGCTCCAGCTTTACAACAGCCGGACCCTGCAAGATCTGGATATCCAGGCTCGCTGGCGCATGATTCCCCATGAAGGCATTTTGCCCTTCCCGGTCAGGCTGGGTTATGAAAGCCTGATCACCCCGCTGGAGATCAACCTGGCCGAAAACCAGGATGGCCCGCATGGCATCATCGCCGGTACTACCGGCTCGGGTAAAAGTGAGCTCTTACAGACCCTGGTGTGTTCCCTGGCGATCGAAAACCATCCCTATTTTGTGGCATTTCTACTGGTGGACTTCAAAGGAGACAGCACTTTTGGGGTCTTTCGCCACCTGCCGCATACGGTGGGGACGATCTCGAACCTGGACAAATCGGCTGCCCTGCGCGCCCTGGAAGCCATCAAGGCTGAGAACCTGCGCAGGCAAAAGTTCCTGCTCGAACACGGCAAAGAAGATATCACCGAATATCACCTGGAGATCAGCCGCAAAGGCTATATCCCTAAAGGCTGGGAGCCTTTGCCACATTTATTCATCATCGTGGATGAATTTGCCCAGCTGGCGCGTGATCTGCCCAACTTCCTGCCCGAGCTGGTCGAGACGGTGCGAGTCGGCAGGTCTCTCGGATTGCACCTGATCCTAGCCACCCAACGCCCGGCGGGTGTGGTGAGTGATGATATGCGCGCTAACCTCAACTTCCGCATCTGCCTGAGGGTGCAGACCATCGACGACAGCCGCGATATGCTGCGCCGTCCCGATGCCGCCCTGCTACCTCCTGATCTTCCGGGGCGGGCTTATTTCCAGCTGGGTGATGCCGGCAATGCCAGGCAATTCCAGGTAGCCCGCTCAGGCATCGAGTACACGGAGAGCGAGGAGCAGGAGCAGGACAGCCAGCCCGAACAGGTCCTGTACATTGTGGATAAAGAGGAGAAGGAGATCCTTTTCAAGCGTGCAAAACGGTCAGATGCATTTGTATATGAGCTGCTCAGCCAGAAGTTATCCAGCCAGATCGAGGGCTTGTTCGCACAGATACGCAAGGCCCAGTCTTTGCGCTCCCTGAACCCCATCCTGCTCCAGCCTCTTCCATCCCAGTTATACCTGAGCGAGCTGCTGCAAGAGCTGGAGGCGGGCGGCGAGGATTCTTTCCTGGGGCATGAATCCTGGCCTGATGACGCAGGGAAAGAGGCAGTGCGCGTCCCGATCGGCAAGCTGGACAACCTGGCCGAACGGACTCAGCCCATCCTGTGGGCTGACCTGCAAGATCACGGAGGGCATATATTGTTAATCGGTGCATCGGGCACCGGGAAGACCCTGTTCCTGCGCAATATGGCCCTCAGCCTGGCCCTGTGCTATCCCCCCGACCTGGTGCAGCTCTACATATTAAGCTTTGCCGGGCGAGGCCTGGACAACCTGGTCCAGCTACCCCACGTGGGAGCAGTGATCCAGGGCAACGAGACCGAACGGGTAGCCCGCCTGGTGCGCCTGCTGCAGCAATCCTTACAGGAGCGCAAGGATATCCTGGGCGATGCCGGGGCTCTCGATCTGGTGGAGTATAACGCCCGCTGCGCAGCCTCCGCCCGCCTGCCGGTGATCTGCGTGATGATCGACAACTTTGCTGAATTGCGTGATCCAGCACACGTTGAGCTGCTGGAGGATTTCGAAAAGATCATTCGTGATGGGCGGGCTTATGGCCTGTCCTTTGTCATCACCGCCTCTCAGGCCGATGCCATTCCTTATAAAGTGATCAGCCTGGTCGAACAACGCCTGTGCCTGTTCCTGACCGAGAAGAGCGAGTATTCCCTGATCCTGGGCAAATCCAGCTCCTTGGAGCTCGGTTTCATCCCCGGCCGAGGGCTGAATGCCGATAACCCCCCCATGCTGTTCCAGATCGCCCTGCCGGAAAAAAAACCGCTGGCGGAGGCTGCCAGGCTGGAACCAAACCTGCTGGTTGAATTTGCTCCGAGAATGATGGAAGCATGTGCGACACAGGCGAATAAACGTCCACAGGCGATCGAGATTCTGCCGCTGCGTGTGAACCTCTCCAGTATTTTATCGGGCGCAGACCTGCCTGCGCGACAGGGGGCAGGGAGCCAGGCCATCTCCACGCCATTGGGCAGGCTGGCTTCCAACCTAGAGGTCCACTGGTTGGACTGGGTCGAGGCCGGGCCCCATTTCCTGGTCACTGGTCCGCCTCGTTCGGGTAGGACCAGCGTCTTGATCAGCGCGGTGATTGCCGCTTGTACCCATTACTCACCGGATGAGCTATGGGTGGTTTTGGTGGATGGCAGCCAAAGCAGCTTGCGCTGCCTGTCCGAGCTGCCGCATGTTATTGATTGGGTGACCGATGAGGATCGCCTCAATTGGAACATCGCCTGCTTGAAAAAAGAACTTTCATACCGGCGAATGATATTTCAGGAACAGCTGGGTGATCGCCAGACAGCCCAGAGGAGGCTGGATTTACCCAGCATCCTGTTCGTGATCGATGATTATGACCTGACCCATGATGCCCTGGGGATCAATGATGAAATCCTGATGCAGCTGGGCAAGCATATCCGTCAGGACAGCATCCTGGGGATTCACTTCTGGCTGTCATGCGTGTCCCAGTATGTGGGTGGGAGCTCCGATCCTCTCATCCGGCAGATCAAGCTATCGCGCTCGGGCATCGCCCTGGCCAATGCTGACGCGGTGGATGCCCTGGGCGGCCGTACGACGGCCAGCATGCACCGCGACGTCTTGCCGGATGGCCGGGGATACACCCTGCTGCGCAGCCACATTCACCTGACCCAGTACGCCTTCCCCGATCCTGCCGCCCTCGACCTGGCCTATGAGCGCTGGAAGGATTGGAAGCCGCAACGTTGGCCCAGGCCGGCCAATGAGCAGGAGATCAAGCGGGTGGAGAAGGACAGCGCACCCGATTATAAGACCCAGGATTGGCTGGAGATCAATGACGGTGATGTCCAGGAGTACCTGAAGTTGAAGTATGGAGGCAGCAAGTGAAATCGGTGGAATTTTTCTTGCAGATTGTTAAGGATGATTTTGTGCTGGTAGGGGCCAATCCCGAATCACGCCTGACCAGCATCCTCCCGGCACTGCTCAACCGCATGCGCGATAGCGGGATCGGTATGGACCCGCAGGAATACAAGGTGCTAATTGCCAGGCAGGTGCTGGACTTCAATACCTCACTCGAGGATTCGCTGACCAGCCTGCAGGACCTGCAGATCCAGACGGGTGACTACCTCCTGTTGGTGCAGCCTTCCGAGGCCCGGGTCAAGCTGAATATCTATACCGAGAATGAGCAGAATTCCTGGATCATCACCCACCAGGAAGCCCTGATCGGGCGCAAGGACGAGGAAAAGAACATCCTGCCGGAGGTAGACCTGACCACCGCCCTGAAAAAACCCTTGAAGGTATCCCGCCAGCTTGCGATTGTGCGTGAAGTGGACAGCAAATGGATGATCGAGCTGCACCCCGCAGCTTCCTCGGGGCTATTCGTAGACCAGGTCAGATTAGAACGCGGCAGACCGCAGGAATTGAAGGATGAGGCCGTATTGAGCCTGGGAAACGAATTGCAGAACCCCAGCCTGAAGCTGTATGTTCGCCTCGTATCCTAATTCGTGATCGTTCGGAGAGATATTATGCAAGCACATTCCGCATTTCTAAAAGCTTTTTCCCTGCTCGTCATCCTGGCGATCCTGGGTGGGCTGTCGATGCAGCTTAGCGTGCAGCCAGCCGTGGCCCAGGCGCTATCGCCTAGTGTGTGCCTGGCAGGCAGTCCAGATAAAACCTATTTTCCGGATATGAGTGTGCAACTACGCGCGCTGGACGTGCGTGGGCATAGCGTGCCGAACGTGAACCAGTCTGCATTCATCCTGAATGATGCGGGCACTTTTCCATCCATCAGCACGCTGAACACCAATCCCAATGGGGTGGGCCTGAATCTTTATTTTGCGATAGACCAGGGCAATCGCACAGATGCGCGGGTGGTCAAGACGGTCCTGCAACGCTTTACCGATTATTTCATGAGCGGCACAATTTCAGAACCTGGCATTGACCGGGTGGCAATTGTGACTGATCAGGTGAATTCCATGCGTGACAATCCTTACCTGCTGCTGGAGCCAACCCAGAACAAGGCCACTGTCTTGAAAAGCATACAAGCTTTACCGGAGGAAAATACGACCCGCTATCCATTGAGCGGGTTCGCTGCCATCCGTGAGGCGGTAAATCTGATCCGTGCTGACGGATTTGGCTGTTCACGCCCCAGCCTCATCGTGGCGGTCATGGGTGAGGATGCTGAGAATGGTTCGGATATGACATCCCTGGCCAATGAGGCTTTGAATGTCAATGCGATGGTGAACATCCTGCACGTCAGGCATGCGCTTGGCTACAATGACTCCCAGCGCTTCACCAGCTTTGCCCAAGCGGCCAATGGCAGTTATTACAAGATCAGCCAGGATGATGTTTTGGATAAGGATGATCATATCACCGAAGATTTTTCGCTACTGGATCCCACTCTGTATGCTGATCTGGCTGCGCAAAGGTACCTGTACACCCTTCAATACCGCAGTATTTCGGGGGATAACGGGCAGCGCAGCCTCACGGTCGACACCCATGACCCACCTGTAGCCACGCGGAATAATACTGCCACCTACTCCGTGATGCTGGCGGCACCTGTGATCAACCTGCTCTCACCCGCTAATGGTGCTGTGATCACGCGTAGCTCCACCGACACCCCGATCACTGGCGGATATCTATTTGACCTGAACACCCTGACGGTTAAATTCGGTCTGAACTGGCCGGATGGCTACCCGCGCGAGATCAGCAACACCAGCCTATCAGTCAGCATCAACTCCAATAAGGTGGACACCAGCAGCCCGTTGCTGGTGCAAAACAGCGATGGATCCTACCAGTTTGAATATGACCTGTCCCCAATCCAGAAATCGGGCGACAATGTGCTCAGCCTGCAGGTTCAAACCACCGATGAGCTGGGATTGCAGGCACAGAGCAATCCGGTGGAGCTAACCATCCAAAATCATGTGCCTTCCATCCCCACCCAAGACATGACACCCATCATCGTTGAAGCGGTGCAAAAGGAGCGCTGGCCCATCTATGTAATGGCGGGCATTATCCTCGTCCTGATCGTGGTCTTGTTCCTCCTGCGCCGGCAGCTGGTGAGGCTGGTCTCCGCTGGAGGGGTAGTCCACCAGATCGTGGGTCAGGTGCGAAAAACGCTGGTGGGAGGTATCAGAAGGGGCAAGTACCTGGCCAAGCTCAAGGTACTCGATGGACCTCCTGAATTGCTGGAAGAAGAATTAAAGATTTACACCGAGACGGTTTCCCTAGGCCGTGACCCTGCCAAGGCTGATTTTACTTTCTATGCGAACTCCAATTCATCCATCAGCGGACTGCATTGCCGGCTGGAGCGGCGGGATGGGAGCTGGCGTATCGTGGCATTATCCAAAAGTGGCAACGAGACTTTTGTGGATGAAGTCGCCATCCCATTTTTTGAACCGGTAAGTATTTCCAGCGGACAGATGATCCGCCTGGGTTATTACGCTCAGCAACCCGTCAAGCTCGAATTCATCACCGATTTGAAACGAGACGGAGCAGAAGGTGATGAGGACCGGCGCAAGACCCAGGTGCATGAAGAAGACACGAACGCCACTACCTTCGATTTCCGCCGCAATGGTAACCAGGCCGGCGAAACCACCCAGGTGGACAGTGATTCGATCTTTGACAAATATCGTGAAAATAAATAGATTGATATATGGGTGAGGTGGTTATGAGCATGAAAAAAGGGACCAGGATTGGAGAGCGCTACGAGATCGATCGCCCTCTTTCGAACAACGGAGGCACTGCCAGCGTATACCTCGGCAACCTGATCGAGGATTCAAAGGTCAAGGTCGCCATCAAGCTGTCCAAGACCGATCCGGAAAACAAGACCCATGAAGATGACTTGTTGATCCGAGAAGCAGAGCTGATACAGCAGGCTGATTGGCGCCACCCGGGGATAGTCCGCCTGTATCCAGTGCCCCTGAATGGCAGGGAATCAACCTACTTCCTGAAGGCGTTGAACGTCCCAGGTCAGCCTTATTATGTGGTCATGGAATACCTGGAAGGACTGTCCATGGCGGAGAACCTGACAAAAATCCGCAAATTCCCCCTGGATTGGAAGCTAGAGCTGTTCTACCGCCTGGCGGTGACGGTCTCATTTATCCACCAGAAAGGTTACGGGCACCGTGATATCAAGCCAGACAACATCATGTTTCGAAAACCGATCACTGAGAACACCAGCCCCGAGCCGGTGCTGATCGACTTTGCCCTATGCAGTAATGGCAATGAAGGCTCAAACATTGTGGATTCGAGCTACACGCTGGAATATGCTGCTCCGGAACGGGTCCTGAAGAATATGTATGACAATTTTCCCAATTACCCCCGCGAGGCGGATATCTGGAGCCTGGGGGTCATCCTGTATGAGATCATCACCGGTGAGCTGCTGTTCAAAGGCAACCATCAGCGCATACGCACCACATTGATCAATGAAAACATCAACATTTTAAGAGGTGACCAACAGCTACCGGAGCTGATCAAGCAGTTTATCGAGGGCATGCTCAGTCGAAAACCGATGCGCAGGCCATCGATCAACAAGGTGCTATTTGCCTTTGAGGATATCTTTCTGCCGCCCAGGCTATGCCTCGCCATGTGAAGGGGCAGGCGGAACCTACACGAACTCCTTAAGAGGATGAGTGCATGACAGACATAGAGCTGATTAACGGTAAATATCTGCTTGGCCAGGCCAGCTCACCTGCTGACACCCGGCGCATTTATGAAGATCGAGCGGTGGTGCGTACCATTAAAACCGCCGGCGATCTAGCATTAATTGTAGGCGTCGTCGCCGATGGGGTTGGCAGCACCCAGGGTTCGATCGCAGCCCAGAGAGCGGTCGATATAGTCCTGCAATCCTTGCAGGAAAGTAACCTCACTGACATCCCCCAGATGATCGAGCTGGCTATGAAAGCGGCCAATCGCGCCGTATTTGAAGATAATCAGCGCGACGATACGGACAACTACACCACTCTGGTCGTTAGCGTGGTGAACAACGAAAGGTTGTTTGTTGGAAATGTGGGTGATAGCCGGATCTACTGGATCACCCAGGCTGGGCGGATTTTGCAGCTGACCATGGACCATAATTATTACAACCTGCACGGGGGTGACCCGAATAGTGAGGAAGCGGAGCGGGTGGTCAACTATATCGGCAAAAAAACGGGCATCGATGTCGACCTTGGCTTGTACCTGGAAAAGGATGACCCTTCCCAACCGTACAAAATGGGTCTCAAGGGATTGCCGCTCAAAGAAGGGGATACCATCCTATTGTGTTCAGACGGTCTGACCAAGAAAAGCCCCGATGGTGAGCGCTATGCTACCGACCACGAGATCGTGGAAGCAGTGCAAACCGAGATCATGCCGGATGCGGCAGCCACCAAGCTGGTGGGCATCACAATCGGCCGCAAGGTGGATGATAACGTTTCCATCGTGACCATCCAGTACCTGACCCCAGAAATAATCGGGAAGGTAAAAGCCTTATCCAAACGCGCCCAGGTGATGGCCTGGGCGATCAAGGCAGGGGTGGCTCTGGGGGTAGTCGGGTTGTTGATCACGGCTTTCATCCTTTATTCCAACTGGAGAAAAACCAACCAGAAGCTGGCCCTGGTCGAGAATTTGCCCACGGCCACTTCTATAATTGTCTTAATTACCAATACTCCTTTGCCTTCGGCCACGCCGACCCTGCCCCTGGAGCCTGGAAAAGCGCAGGTAGCTGGCTTGAGGGGTCAGGTTAATTATGATGACGGAGGCGACTTGGTGGGGCTGTTCCTGCACCAGGAAATTGCCCCCGGGGCGGCATTGAATTCCGGCGCGGATGGAGGCGCCTTTATCGAATTTGGTGATCCTGGTGGTAGCCGCAGCTATGCATATTTATTCGATAACAGCCTGGTCAGCATGGATTTCGATGTCATTTTGAAGCCACAACTTCTAGCCGGTAATTTCTATATCCAACCCGGCAGCGGCAAGGCCGAAGTGCACCTGCCCAATCACATGAATGCGGTCGCATATGTTGAGGATGCTGTCGATGGCAGCAGCGGGAGGATGCTGGTCCAGACCGACGGGGCGAATATCTGGATATGGTGCCTGGAGGGATTGTGCCGCCTGGAAAACGAGCAGGGAGTGAGCAACCGCATTTCAGCAGATACCAAGCGGCTATACCATACCATCACAGACGCCTATGACCCCGAAGTCCCCATTACCTATGACGAGCTGTGGGCTTGGCAGGTGGCTTGCGACCTATCCTGCCTTGCGGATTTTGTGACCCCGCCGACCGCCACCCCCACCCTCACCCCCACGTTTAAGCCGATGGCCACCGATACACCTGAACCATCTGGCGGAGGGCATCAGCCGGCAAGCACCTCAACCCCTATAGCCACTGTTACCAATACTCCATGGATACCAACCAACACACCACCTATCCCAACCACCACTCCATCCCCAACCGATACACCAAAACACCCGACCAGGACACCTACTCCAAGTAAAACCATAGCCCCATCACCAACCAGTACTTCTACACCGACCGAAACACCATCGGAAGCTCCAACAGATACTCCAGATGTACCCCCACCTACTGATGAACCTCCAACACCAGGATTAACCGCAGGTCCATCTCAATGCAATGATGGTATTGATAATGACGAAGATGGGGAGATTGACTGTAATGATCACGGTTGCGACTTCCCTCATTCTCATAAGTGCAATCCTGATGATAATGATGAATCAGATCAACGCAATCTTAACGAAGGTTTAAAAATAAGTCCCAAGGTCATTCCGGTGAATTGGCTGATCTACGGGCTTTATGGACCATTCGGCGAAGGACAGAATATACCCTGAGCCTCATGCATTCGGTGGACCATTTGTCGATTCTTTGTGATTGGGTTTTGGGAGATACACATGGATAAAATCCTTGTCAGCCCTGAAGAATTGCGCTCAAAAGCTGAGAAGCTGCGGATCCATGCCGCAACGATCACCCGACTCCTAAGAAACGTGGATCACGAGATCCATACATTGGGTAGCCTGATCTTCGAAGGAGAAAGGGCTGACCAACTGAGGTCTCGTTATTACAACCAGCGCGAGAAGATTTTCGCATCACCTGACCTGATCATGAGCTTCGCCCGATCCTTGGATGAAGCCGCCAAGGTTTTTGAGCAAGCCGATAAGTCCAACATAAAAGAGCCTCAAACGGGGAAGGAAAACCATGCAATAGATTTGGTAATCGCTCTCAGTGATGCTTTGCTGAGCGGCGGTCGGGGTAATTTATCAGCTATGCTTAAAAATTTTGGTCTAAGCAAATCTGTATACGATATCATAAAGTGTGGTGTGCCAAAACAGAGCACCAAGTTCGGACAATTTTTGAAATATTCCAAGGTAATCGGTTTTGCGGGTGGAACAGCATTGGATTTCTGGAAGAGCGAGGATCACTCCACAGACGCTTTCATGACCTCGTGGTATAAAAATGCGATTGAAATCCCGCTGGCGAAGGTGATGCTGGTTAACCTGGCGGTGCAGCTGACCGGCGAGGGGATCAAATTTGCTGAAGATAAAGCTACACCATTCATTACTTCAGATCATGAGGTTCAAGCCGATCTGACCTTCCTGAATGATCAGCTCGCTCAGACATTTACCGATCTTGATCTGGGACATATTACCAAGGACCTGGGGGCCATCAGCTGGCACACCAGCCCGCTGTATTATACCTATCAATCCACCAACAATTACATCAATCTCCTTAAAACAGGTTTTGGGGCGGACAATACCTTCTGGCAAGCTCCATCAATCGGTCGAGCGTTTGATCTTTTCATGGAGGTCAATGGCGATTATGTGCACGATGAACTGCAGTCATATCCAAATAACCTAAATCTCATCTGGGGTGATATAAAGGACTTGGGAGGTGATGTAGGAACCTTTGCATTGGGGGCAGCAAACTTCCCTGAAGCCTTGATCAAAAACGACCTGGGATATTTCATGGCATTATCAGCAAAAACTGTCGACTTGCTGCCCCTCTCGGACGATTTCACCAGCACTTACCAAGATGTGTCGAAGATCATCATTGATGAAATATCCTATATCCCCTCGTCCAGTGAAAGGGCCTTTGCGCAATGGGACTTATTACTGAGTGGCATTAAGGCCGGAGATGTGTCATCAGTGTACGATTCCGCCCTGGATCTATGGAACTTTGGTTTTACCTCGCAAGTGCCCGGGTTGTCCACGGATTTTTTGCGCGAAATAGCTGAAGTGGTTGACCATACCATGCAGCGAGCACTTTGATGTGGGTAGACTTAGTTAGGTGAATGGGAGGTGTATCATGGAAAATCTGAAGCTACAACTGGGACATGCTGAACTAGTTTACCTTTTGTGGTTGATGCGTACGTTTTCTATACCAGGATTAGGAAATACACCGTTTGAAGATGTCTCAAAAGAGCAGGTCATCGCCAGTTTGATGGCTGCCGAACAGGCATTACAATCGCGTGACCTGATTGCCTTGAAAGATGGGAATACCAGCATAGACCGCCAGGTATTACTCCTGGTGGGAAGCTGTGCGCTGGCAAAAAACTCCGTGGTAATTAATAGCCAAATCAACCAGGGCGATTCGATCACTAGATATTACCATTACCATACCAAGGCTTGGGTATGCCATACCATCCATGAGAACGGGGTGCATAGCTTTGAACTGATTGACTCGCCTCTGGAGGAGGTGGTAAGCATTATAGGAGTTCTCGTCAACGAATCTGCGGACCTGAAACCGCTCGAGATCACGATTCCCCGGCGATTGTTGGAGCAGGTTTTTCTGAGATTAACTCATAACCCGGTAGCCAATGGCGATGAAACACTACACCTCGGATTACCCATTGCGCAACAGGAGCTCCTGTTTGAAATTTTATCTACCATCCAGGGAAAGGTTTTTGTGGGTACGTCCTATAACAACCGGGCGGACAATTTTGGATGTGATTCGCTGGTGCTGATCAGGAGTGATCGTGGATTTTGGGAGCTGCAATCCAGTGGGGATAGCGAATATATAACGCTGCTACCCAGATCTGGTCGTGATATCTATGACCGTCTCTATCAACTGTTGGAAACGAATGAGCATGATGGATAGAAAATAATATTAACACATCGCCCAGGTGAATTCCTATGATCGCTAATTGCTACCGCATATAGTCATCCTCCCCAACTGCAATTTTCCCTTTTTCTAAGGCGCCGGATTATCCACCACGCATCGAAAACCGATCGATTCCAATGACTCGGATGGATTTACGCTGAAACGTGCAACCGTACGTGCACCTTCGGTCGGATTACCCCATGAGCCACCTCGCACGACACGCCTGGTGCCTGTAGATGGCCCAAGGGGGTTACTTTCAGGAGAGGTGGAGTAGTAGAGGGTGCCCATCCAGTCGACAGCCCATTCCGAGACATTCCCGGCCATATCCAGCACGCTGTAAATACTGGCCCCGGCTGGGTAGCTACCCACCGGAGCGGTATTGCGGTAGCCATCGTCAACGGACGTGAACCGCTGGGATGCTGGGCAGTTCCAGTCGCAAAAATTCAGCTTGTCGGCAGTTGGCAGGTCGTTTCCCCATGGGAACAGGCGTTCATTCGGGCCTCGCGCGGCTTTCTCCCATTCAGCCTCGGTAGGCAACCGACCCCCAGCCCACACACGATAAGCTGTGGCATCCAGATAATTCACATAGACGACCGGGTAGCTGGCATAATCAGGGTTGCCATAATAAGGATCGCGGGTGCGTGAATATACCTGCTCCGGGAGCGGGCAGGCTTTCTCTGCCACACGGGCCTGGTACATGGCATTGGTCACTACAGTCCGGTAGATCCAGAATCCATCCAGATACACCCGGTGGGGAGGAGCTTCCGCTCCCCAAAAATAAGGGGAGTTCGAGTCCACGGCCATCATAAAGTCACCCGCCGGTACGAATACGATATCTGAATCATCCTTCGCTTTACGGATGTCAACTGGGGTGCTGGTGGGGATGGTGTATTGGTGACTGTGGGGATGGGGGTAGCGCTGGGTATTCTGGTAGGGATAGGCGTAGCGGTTTTGGTGGGTATGCCCCGGTAAGTCGATGTAGGGTTTGGAACCGAGACAATTCGTTCGGTTGTGGGGATCATTAATGGTGTAAATGCGGTTTGATCTTGCGGAGGATTTTTTACCAAATAGATGACCGCGATGATCACAGCCAGGCCCAATACACCCCCGGTAATCCACCCAGGCCATGATCGAAAATATCGCTGCCAGCGGTTTGTTAGAGGCACCATAGCTACTGATTTGGGTGATAGTGGAGCCGTAGTTCCCTTTGATTCTGCCGACCAGCTAGTATCCAGGGAAATTCTTTCGGGAACCTGGCTGGCATCGATACCGGCAGCTGAGCAAAAGGTTGTGAATAAGAAGTTCATGCTTGAAAAGCGCTCTGAAGGATCTTTTTCAATTGTCTGGAGGATAATCTCAGCGATGGCAGCTGGCAGGCAGGGATTATAGAGGCGGGGATCAGGTGGTGGGAGCTACAGGTGTGCATAGCGGATGCGCTCGTTGGCTGTTGCGCCGCTGCTGTCGGTGCCTTTCTCATCGCCTTTGAAAGGCCGTTGGCCCGTCAGCATCTCGTACAGCATTACCCCCAGGGCGTAGATGTCGGTGGCCGGGCTGACCGGCTCTCCTCGGATCTGCTCGGGTGCCATATAAGCGGCGGTGCCCACCGTGGCCAGGGTAGTGGTGGTGCTGTCGGAGTGCCTGGCGATGCCAAAATCGGTGAGATAGACATTGCCCCCCTGGTCGATCATCACGGTGCCGGGCTTGACATCGCAGTGCACCATCCCGTTAGCATGGGCGTACCCCAGGGCGGCACAGAGGGCCTTGAGGTAGATCGACACTTCATCGACCTGCAGAGGAGCGCCCTGCCGTTTGCGCAGGATGTCCTTCAGGGAGGGGCCATCCACGTAGCGCTCGAGCAGGAAAGCGAAATCGGTGGTCTGGTATAGGCCATAGACAGGGACGATGTTGGAGTGGGTTAGCTTCTTGAAGGCGTTAGCTTCGCCCTTGAAGCGCTTGGACATGGAGGGTCTCAATCGTCAGGCCAGCTCGGGGTAACAAGAATGATAGTTCTTTTTACCACAAAGTGATTTTCCTGGTCAAAGCACAAGAATACACAAGTGTTTCCGTAAAGATAAATTTCATTGGTTTACCACACCAAGCTATGGAGGGGTTTGATCATGCAAAAAACTCGCCTTTCGATTTTCATCATTTTCTCACTGGTTCTCCTTGCCCTGTCAAGCAGTCCGTCACTGGCTGGGCCAGCGTTTTCATCCATTCTTGAGAAACCGCTATCTCTGCACCTGCTTGCCATGTAACCGCGCCCGAACCATAAGGTATCACCCATCAATATGGCAGTAGACCAACCCGTGACCGATCACACGCTCGTCTGGAATGCCAGCAGCCCGAACGTCACCTATCAGTACTGCCTGCGGACGAACGCCAACTGCCATGGACCTAAATGGATCAGCGTGGGAACCAATACGAGCGTCATGGTGTCTGGCCTGAGCTCCAATACCCTCTATTACTGGCAGGTCCGTGGCGTCGATGCGCAAAACAACTACACCTACGCCAATGATGGGGTCATGTGGTCATTTCGGACGGGCCAAACCGCCAACTTACCCGGAGCATTCAATAAGCTCACCCCGCCAGTCACAGCCACCAACCAGCCGATCAACGGTCTGGAATTAACCTGGAACATCAGCAAACTGGCGACTAGTTACGAGTATTGCTATGACACGCTGAATAACAACACCTGCGATACTTCCTGGGCGAGCACCACCGCGTGAACGCCATGACCGATGGACTATCATACAGCACTATCTACTATTTACAGGTGCGGGGGGTGAATGCCAGCAGTTCTACCCAGGCCGATAAGGGATGCAGGGTGGCTGCCCAATACATGCAGCTGAAGAAGTTTTTTGCGCTCGGCACGCCGACGGTATTCGTGGTGGACCGAAACGGTACAATTCGCTACGCGCACTATGCCACCTCGCTGGCCGAAGAGCCGGATAGTGCCGAGCCCCTGGCGCTGCTGACGCAGCTGGCAGCGTGACTTTCCTGGCCACAAGATTAATAACAGCCCTGGTTAGAGCTGACCGCCTGGGCTGTTGTGTGTCTTTAAGATAAAGATGATGCTGGCGTTCTGGCAACAGCCAAACGGCCTGCGATACTTCCCGGCCCGCAAGCAGCTGCCTCAGCGAATGGTACCAACTTTCCATCCGATCAGCCTGGACCATGAAACGCCCGATCCTTGCTGATCAGGGTGTAGGATAATACTTAACTTATTTCGAAAAGCTTATGCCCCTGGATATAGGATCTAAATCTTCGAGGCGATCATTCTCTATTTTGGGGCATAATCACTGAGCCAGCGTCTGATATCCCATGGTGCATAATTTCTCCAAGGAATCTGGCAAATTCAGCATTGGCGCTCCACCGCCTTCCCTGGGCTCAAGGTATGCCGCCTTTCAAAACAACGCGGCGGTAATACGCGAAATCATACACCAGTTTCAGCGCCAGCCGTGGCAGGCAGCCACGAATTCTTATGATTATCATATATTCTATTAAGATAATATCACTCTTATTAGGGTAAAATAGGGGGTTTGTAAGAGAGATATGGGGCCAAAAGCTCTTTCAAGCTCATGAGATTTACTTGCGAATGAACTTGGTAATGATTTTACAGGTGATGAATTGGAGAACACAATAGGAAGCGCACAGACTGATACCGCATTGAACCGGCGAGAAATCCTGATCGTGTTCAGCGGGCTGCTACTCGGCATGCTGCTGGCTGCCCTCGACCAGACGATCGTGGCCACCGCCCTGCCCACCATCGTCAGCGACCTGGGCGGGCTGAGCCAGCTTTCATGGGTGGTGACCGCCTACATCCTGTCCTCCACGGCCTCGACACCCCTGTGGGGCAAGATTGGCGACCTGGTCGGCCGCAAGCGGATCTTCCAGGCTGCCATCGTGATCTTCCTGATCGGCTCGGCAGCCTCCGGCCTGAGCCAGAACATGGGCCAGCTGATCGCCTTCCGTGCCTTTCAGGGCCTGGGAGGTGGGGGGCTGATGGTGACCACCATGGCGATCGTGGGGGATATCGTCAGCGCCCGCGAGCGTGGCCGCTACCAGGGATTTTTTGGGGCGGTATTCGGCGTGGCGAGCATCATCGGCCCGCTGCTGGGTGGTTTTATCGTGCAAAATTTCTCCTGGCATTGGGTATTTTACATCAACGTGCCGATTGGGATCGTGGCCCTGGTGGTAACCGGCATCGTGCTGCCCAGGATCGGGCCAAAAGGGCGCCCGACCATTGATTATCTTGGCACGGCCCTGATCGCCGGGGCGGCCACCACGCTGGTTTTGCTCACCAGCCTGGGTGGCGTAACTTACCCGTGGAATTCTACCTTCATCATCACACTGGGCATGGTGAGCCTGGTGCTGATTGCCCTGTTCATCGTCACCGAGAGGCGGGTTAGGGAGCCGGTACTGCCACTGCACCTGTTCCGCAACCCGGTGTTTACCATGACCAGCGCCATCGGCTTTATCGTGGGATTTGCCATGTTCGGGGCCATTACCTTCCTGCCGGTTTACCTGCAGGTGGTCGAGCGCGTCACCCCCACCGATTCGGGCCTGCGCCTGCTTCCCCTGCTGGCTGGCATGCTGATCACCTCGATCGCCAGTGGCATGCTGATCAGCCGCTGGGGGCGCTACAAGGTATTCCCGATCGCCGGGACAGCCGTGATGGGCGCAGGGCTGTACCTGCTCTCGCTCATGGGGGTCAGCACCTCACCTTTGGCCATCTCGGCTTATATGTTCGTCCTGGGCTTTGGCCTGGGCATGGTGATGCAGGTGCTGGTGATCGCCGTGCAGAACGCGGTGGAGTTCCGCCACCTGGGAACAGCCACCTCCGGAGCCACGTTCTTCCGTTCCATCGGCAGCGCCTTCGGGGTATCGGTGTTCGGGGCGATCTTCGCCCGTACCCTGAACGCCAACCTGGCGGCACTGCGCAGCTCCGGCTCGCTGCCGCCGGGGTTTAACCCCGAGGCGGCCCTGTCTAACCCGCAGCTGCTGCAATCCTTGCCCTTGAGCGTGATCAGCAGCTACTTGCAGGGCTTTGCGGTGGCCATCCACACGGTATTCCTGTATGCCATCCCGGTGGCGCTGGTTGGTTTCGCCCTGTCATGGTTCCTCAAGGAATACCCGCTGCGCCTGACCACGCACATCGGGAGTTTGGAAGGTAGCCAGGTGCGGGAATTACGCCCAGCAGAGCCGGCGGCGGCCAACCTGCACCGGCAGCTTTCCATGGGGTGGATGATGGCCGCGCTGGCCATCCAGGCGCAGCGAAAGGACGCAGACCCGGCCTTGCTGGCCGGCCTCTCGGCCAGTGTGGATGGGAGCGTGCCGCACGACCTCCCGGAAGAGCAAAGGGGCCGCCTGGTGGCGCGGGAGATCCTGCAGCCCCTGGCGCTCAAACTAATCGCAGCCTCGTCTCACCAGCAGGCAGAGGGGGAGGAAAGCTCGAAGGTGGTGAATAGGGGAACCCACCAGGCTGATATTCAGCCAGAAGGCTTCGAATAAATTTCTTAAGGCGACTCATTGAGGGGGAAAACCAATAAGTGGAACAGCCAGGTCTTCGCAAGCGGCTGGTAACCTTCATTTACTTACCTGAACCAGGGAATGGTTCACAACGGCTGGCAAGAGCAAGGTTAGATCAATCCATTTTCACTAATATATGGAGGCCGTGATACCCAGATGGGATGAGCAGGCTGGTGGCGATGCCGATGGCGGTGATCCTGGGAGTGCCGCTGTACTCCAATGCCGTGGGGATCATCCCCGTGGCCAGCGCGCTGATCGAAAAAGGGGCCTCCCTGGGGACAGTCCTGGCCTTCACGATGTCGGTGGTTGGATTGAGCTTGCTGGAAGTGATCATTCTACGCCGTGTGCTCAAGATGCGCCTGATCGCCATTTTTGTGGCCACCCTGGCGCTGGCGATCGTGTTCACCGGCTACTTATTCAACCTGGTCCTGTAAAGGCTTGAATCGCGACAGGGGGGGCAATCAACGTGTCCAACTCCATTGGTGCGCCTGCCAGGGGTAACGCAGGCGTTCTTTTTCGCGAACCTCAGGGAATCAATGCCAACCCAAGGATGGCCATCACACTCAGTGCGGCGACGGGCCAATCCCAATTGCTGGTCTTGATGGGCAGGCTGCGGGCCCGAGCAGGCGAGAAGGCGCGCCCTTCAGCGGCCAGGGCAATCTCCTCGGCCTCCTTCAGGGCATTGGCGAGGATGGTGACGGCCAGCAGCCTAATGGCGCGCCAGCGCTTCTTGCGCAACCCACCACGCATCCACAAGCTGCGCCAGGCGTTTTGAGCGGATTGCTGCAGCGAGGCTAACAGGTTCACGGCGATGCCAAACGAAAAACCCAACCCGTGCAGGCCAGCGCGTTCCAAGAGCCCCGCCAGGGAGGAGATGTCCACGCTGCTGGTCAAGCCCTGCACGGAGACCAGCACCACCACGATGCGCAGGGCAATTTGCATGGCATTCAGCAGGCCCTGCGATGCATAGGGAATAACCCACACGTGGCGGTCGATCTCGCCGCTGAGGAAGATGGGCGGTACGGACAACAGGGCGATCATCACCAGCCAGCGCCACTTCGCCAGCCCGCGCAGCGCCTGGGGGTACAACAGCAAGGCGACCAGCAGGCAAATCAATGCCGCCCAGGGCAGGCGCCAACCCGGGATGACCATCACGGCGATGATCGAGCTGAAGAAGATGGCCAGGTAGCCAATGGTTCCCAGGTGTTTATCCCTGGCCAGAGCCGGGTGACCCAGCCTTGTATCAGGGCGAGAGCTCATTTAACAACCTGCAGCTCGATCAGCATGCGCACGTTCAGCTTGCCTTCCTGCCCGGGCAGCACCACGCGAAAGGCGCCATCATCGGCCGTCAGCTCGCCGTTGGCCTGTGCATAGGCCACGATGTCCTGTGCGCCGAGTGCCTGGGAGGGATCATAATTCACGCTGTAGCCATCGGAGGCCACAGCTTTGATGGCCTTGATCTCATCCAGGTTGAAACCGGCATCCTCGAGCAGCGTAGCTACGCTCACCCCCAGGTAAGCAACATTATTAAATGTCGACTGGATGGGCGGCAGGGCTTCCAGGTCCGCCCGGGTATAGCGCTTGCTGATATCAGGCCCACTGACCAGCAGGCTAGAGCCTGTGGGAGTCTGCATGTCGCTCGAGGCCGGCGAGGCGCAGCCGCCCAGAAGAGCCACCAGCAGGATGAAGACAAGCATGGTAACGCGTTTCATTGTGCATTCCTCCAATCTGTTCAGCTAAATACGCCCGGCTGCCTGGGCCGTGCGCCCCAGGCGGTTTTTCAGCGCCCTGGCGATATCCCAGCTCAGCCAGCCCACCAGCCCGCCGATCGCCAGATGCAGCAGGAGCAATCCGATGACAATCCAGATGACCGCGGCCGGGGTCAGGCCAAACAGGCGCCCGCCCAGGTCGAGCAGGTCGAGCCACACCACGAATAGGGTGCGTCCAAATAGCAGCGGCCCGGTGACAAAGGGCTGCAGTAACACCCAGGCTGTGCCCAGCGCCCCGGCCAGGATGAAGGCCAGGCGCCTGGGCCGGCCTGCCAGCGAGAGGACCACTTCCGCCACCAGCGCCTCGCTCAGGATGCCCACCATGGGACCGATGATCACCCCGCCCAGGCTGAACAGCTTGAGCAGCATGGCCAGCACGCCGATGAACAGGGTGGAGCCCCGGCGGGGCACGAACGCCCTGCCCACCAGGGCGATGGTCAGACCGATGGCTGCAAGCACCACCCCGCTCAAGGGGATATTCAGGGTTTTCAATACCGCCCCCAGGCTGATCTCATCCAGGCCCCACAGGGCACCGAAGACTGCCAGCAGGGCCAGCTCACGCGTGGTTAGTTTCATCCGCCACCTCCTTGTGAATTTTTCCGATCCGCTCCACACGCCCGTGGCTCAGTAAGACCACTCGCTGGGCGTAGCGGTGGACCAGCTTGTAATCGTGGGTAATCAGCATCACCGTGGTGCCATTGGATTGAAGCGCTTGCAGGTGATCCATCAGGCGCTGCAGATGTCCCCAATCCTGCCCCAGGGTGGGCTCATCCAGGATGACCATCCTGGGGCTGAGGCTGACACAGGCGGCCAGTGCTGTGCGCTGTTGCTGACCGACGGATAGCGCCAGGGGATGCCTCTGGCGCAGCTCCCACAGGTCGGCTTGGCGCAGGATTTGGGCAGCCGACTCAGGATCATAGCGGCCGTAATTCTGGGGGGCGAAGGCCACCTCCTCCTCCACCGAATCGGTGAACAGCTGGTCCTGCGGGTCTTGGAAGAGCAGCGATACATCCTGCCCCGGGAGGGGCTTGCTGCCATTGGAAAAGCGCACTTTCCCGAATTGCGGCTTGATCAACCCGGCTGCCACCATGGCCAGGGTCGATTTACCCGAGCCATTGTCGCCCACCAGGGCGATGAATTCCCCGCCATAGAAGCTCAGCTGGATATCGGAGAGCACCGTGCGGCCGTTGTAACCGGCGGAGACATGCTGCAACTCAAGCAGCGGCGCTGGTTGGCCTGCGGGCGTGCCATTGGGCCGTATGAGCGACTCCCAGGCGATGGATGGCGCTTCCCTGGGCCGGCGCAACCCCAGGCGCAGGCGCAGCTGGCGGTCGGCGAACACCTGCTGAGAGCGGCCATCGGCGATGATCTGCCCATCCTCCATCAGGACCACCCGCTCGGCCAGTTGCACGGCTTCTGCCAGGCGGTGCTCAACCAGGATGATGGAAATCCCCAGCTCGTGGCGCAGCCTGGCCAGGGTATCCATCACCCGGCGGGTGTTGGGCACGTCCAGGGAAGCAGTGGGCTCGTCCAGCACCAGGATATGGTTGCGCATAGCCAAGGTAGCGGCGATGGCCAGGCACTGCTTCTGGCCACCGGATAAATGGGCTGGCCGCGCATCACGCAAGCCATACAGCCCGGTAGCCTCGAGCGCCCATGCGGTGCGTCGCTGGACCTCGTTTTCGCTCAATCCCAGGTTGCGCGGGCCGAAGGCAACCTCATCTTCGACGCAAAGGTGGAACAGCTGGGATGAAGGGCGTTGGAAGACCATACCCACATGCTGGGCCAGCTCGCTGATGGGCTGGCTGAACGGGTCAAGGCCGTCCACGATCACCTGGCCAGTAACCTGGGCCGGGATAGCGTGGGGGATCAGCCCGCAGATGACCTGCGCCAGGGTGCTCTTGCCGCAACCAGAGGGGCCCGTGACCAGCACGCACTCGCCATCCTCAGCTTGCAGCGAAACTTGCTGCAGGGCAGGGATGTCCCCGTAATGAACCGACAGGTCACTGATTTCGATCACGCTATACCCACCTGACCGGTTCCTGTTTTGAGGAGCAATGGCCTGCCCCACGGCCAGCGCTGCAGGGCCTGGGAGAGCAGCTCTGGCCGCACCACCACGCAGGCCAGCCGGTAGCCGCGTCGGCTGATGAGATCCATGGCTTTCGTAAACCCCTGGTTTTGCAGGAATTCGAGGGGCCCCAGCTCATCCAGGATGAGCAGGGGGATGCTCTCGGGCAGGCTGGCCAGGATGTGGTTGCCCCAGGCTAAGGCTTTGGGATTGAAGCGCCAATCCTGGGTTAAAATACCCGGCTTACTATTATCCGAGGCGGAAGGTCGGCACCTGGCAGCCAGGCGAGTTTTGCGGCTAGTGGCGATATCGAGCAGCTCGATGGCGACCTTGCTGGCGCGCACGATCACTGCCGGTGAAAGCAGGCCGCAAACCTGGACTCCATGGGCGGAGGCCAGCCTGACCAGCTCCTGGCACCAGCGGGTCTTCCCCGCGCCGCTCGGGCCGGTGATGAACACCAGCTCGGCAGGTGTAGCGCTTGAAAAAAAATTCGCCAGCAGAGAATCTGGCGAATCAAGTGAAAATTGCACCAAGGATTCTCCTTTCCAATTCAGCCTTGTGCCCTGTTAGGACATGGACGCATCGCTTCGGGAGGCTGCGGCGTTTCCACTCGCAACCTTTAGCCTGCAGGCTGGTTTTCCAGGCCCGAAAACCAGGTGAGAGTGCCTCACCCTGCAGGACTCGCCTGCCTTGCCATGACCCTTCGAGGTGGTCCACCCCGCACAGATGATTGTAGGTAAGGCAGGTCGGAGAGGTTTACTTGTAGAAGTGTAATTCCAAAATTTCGATAAGATGCCTTTCTTCAGGGAGCTCGCAGGTGTTCAAGCAGGCCTGATGGGTGTTATTCACGCGCTTTTTTCTTGACTCGCGTCTATTATAAACACAGATTGCGACTCCTGGGGAACTGGTTTTCTTCTTCCTTCACTTTTTGCGAAGCATGCCCGTCTTTAGCAGCATAAGGAATGGATTGCTGATATTGCCTGTCGCGATGATTCTCGGATGGCTCAGCCCCCTGGCAACAGTGCCACGGTCGATGCATGAGACGAAGGCATACGGGATGTACTGGAAATTTTACGTGTTATCTTCTAATCCACCGCATCTTGACGAATCAGCCGATAGCCTCTAGAATAACCCATATTAGATATAAATTATCTAAAATTTGTTTCTATTAGACAATAAGACTTTGATCCAGCGAAAGACAAGGAGTAACTGATGAACCAGACCACAAGCAGCGCCAGGCAACCCCGGCAGAAATCCAGCAGGAGCAACACAGCCAGGGGTAAGGCATCCGAGGGCTTTAGCGAAGAAGAACGGGCGGCGATGAAGGAACGTGTGAGGGAGATGAAGCCGGATAAGGTGGATGGTGAAGGCGAGGTACTGGCAAAAATCGCCGAGATGGCTGAACCGGATCGCGCGATGGCCATGCGCTTCCACGCCATTGTCAAGGCCAACGCGCCGGAGCTCACCCCCAAGACCTGGTACGGTATGCCCGCCTATGCCAGGAACGGCAACGTGGTATGCCACTTCCAACCCGCCCTTAAGTTCAAGACGCGGTACGCGACCATTGGCTTCAGTGACAAGGCCAACCTCGATGAAGGCGGTGTGTGGCCGGTGGCCTATGCGCTGAAGGAGCTGACCCCCGTCGAAGAGGCGCGGATCGCGGCCCTGGTGAAGAAAGCGGTGAGCTGAGCATCGGCCTCGCCACTCATCCCAGCCTCGGGCGAGATCAGCAACCGTGCAAGCATCCAACACACACTGGCATTGCCTGGGCCAGTGAATATATCCATTCTAACCGCGCTCTGGTTTGCTTTCTATTTGGCGTTTTTTTACGGGTACATGAAGAAGCAGCGTTAGGAGGTCTGATACGAAAGGCTTTTAATCTTGTCAGCAGGCCTTTCGCTGAAATGATTCGTCAAACTAACCAGTGGGCTCAGATCGCATGATAAACGGTTTAATTTTATAAAACTGTTCGACCTTCAGGCAGCCCTATTCGGTGATAAAATTGCCAGGCAAGCCACCAGAGAGTTAGTCGGTTACTGGTATTTTCTCGGCGTGGTTATACGATGAACAGGCTCGACCCATGCGCAGAAACGTGCACACACACTCCTTGATCATGTTATTTTCACAAGGTTGCGTGAAAAATCCTGACGAACGCTATGGATAACAATTCTTCCCAGATACCCGATCAGAGCGGAAAAGCACGCCACCTGCAGGTGGTCCTCTACCTTGTAGCGGCCATGCTGGTGGCGATTTTATCCTATCTGCTCTGGCAGCGAGTATCCCTGCGAGATGGCATCCAGCAGTCCGCTCCTGACCGGGGGCAGGTTAGTGGATTGGTTCCCCTTCCCACGGCTGATTCGGGCGAGGAGCAGTATTCAACGCTCCCGCCATACGCCACTCCCTCTGGCATGAGGGGAGGCATTTTCCTGCTGCTAAACCCCCAAACCTTCATTCCAACCCGGCCTCGTGAAGTGGTCATCACTTACACCGTCGAACTGGGAGACAACCTGTTCGACATCGGCGATAAATTCGGGCTGAAGCCCGAGACCATCCTGTGGGGCAATTATGACACGCTGAAGGATAACCCCGAGATCTTGCAACCAGATCAAACTCTCAACATCTTACCGGTGAATGGGGTGTATTACCAGTGGCAGGAAGGGGATACGATCGAGGGTGTGGCTGCCACCTTCAAGGCGAAAGCGGAAGATATCATTAATTATCCGGGTAACCGCATCGACCTGACCACGGTCGCTCTGGGCGAGGCCGCAGTCGAGCCGGGTACCTGGCTGATCATCCCGGGAGGGAAACGCGAGCTGAAGGATTGGGGGCCTCCGGCCATCAGCCGCACGAACCCGGCGGTGGCGCGCTACTATGGCCCAGGCTCATGCGGTGCGATCTACGAAGGGGCCATAGGCACGGGAGTGTTCGTGTGGCCCACCACCTCGCATCTCATCTCGGGTTACACTTACTCGGCCATCCACCCGGCGATCGATATCGGCGGCGCGCTGGGCAACGCCATTTATGCGGCCGATTCCGGCGTGGTGGTGTACGCCGGCTGGAGCAATTATGGATATGGCAACCTCATCGTCATCGATCATGGCAACGGCTGGCAGACGGCTTATGCCCACCTGAACTCCATCGGTGTCATTTGCGGGCAGAGCGTGACGCGCGGCATCGTGATCGGTGCCCTGGGCACCACCGGCAACTCCAGCGGCCCGCACCTGCATTTCGAGATGGGCATCAACGGCGTTAAAGTCAACCCGCTGGACTACGTGCAGTAACCCACCATCACAGTCAACTTTACCGCCAGCGCAATACGATCAGCTCAGGCGAAGAGGGGCAGCATGTCCAGCCTGTCCACCTGGGCCTGCATCTGCTCAGTGGTGGGTGGGGTGGTAAAACGATTGGCTGCCTCCAGCACCCTGGGCAGGAGGTTGATATCCCCCACCGAGTTCAAAAATAAGCCGGGATGCCCTAGCACCCAGTGCACGGCCAGGTCAATATCCGCCTGATTTTCAAGCGGGCGATACCAGGTGGTACGCGTGGGCTCCTGTTCCCCCCAGGGTGCGTGGGCGATGGATTTTATGGTTTGCACCGCCACATTGCGCGAGCGGCACACGCCGTATAACTCTGAGAAATCGCGCAGATAGGCTTCATTCTGCGCCAGCACATAGCTGAAAGGCAGCAGGACCGAGTCAAAGTCGAAGCGCTCGAGGGCCTGACGGTGCATGCCAGCTACGCTCAACCCGTGGCCGGTAACGCCGATGAAGCGCACCAGGCCCTGCTGGCGCGCCTGGATGGCAGCTTCCAATGCACCCCCTGGGCCCATGGCAGTTTCCCATTCTTGAGCATCTACCAGGTTATGCAGCTGCAACAGGTCCACCTGGGTCACCTGCAGGCGCTCCAGCGAGCGGTGGAACTCCTGGCGGGCCTTATCGGCCGTCCGCTCGCCGGTTTTGGTGGCCAGGAAGAAAGCCTTGCCATGCCGCTTTATCCAGCTCCCGATGCGCAGCTCTGCCTGGCCATAGCTGGCAGCCACATCGAAATGATTCACCCCCATAGACAATGCCAGCTCGATCGCCACATCTGCCTCGTCCTGGCTGACCTGCCAAAAAGCTGCCGCACCCAGCAGGATACGGGAGCTTAAATGTCCGCTGCGACCAAAAACCTGTGTGGTGATCAACACTACCTCCTGATAGGAACAATGTTACTTGAGCCAAGCACAGCTATTATAGTCCATCCCCTCCTTCATCCCACCCAAGGCATCCCTGTGATAGCTGGCGCACCATAAATCCCCTGCAGGATGATCTTCATCGACTCGCCAGGCAGCCCTGGCGGGATAAGATGGAACGGAAACAATACTGGTTATTTTTCTTTTAGATAACACGATTAATTGGCTGAGGTGAATTGCCATGCATTGACACAACCTACTCAATTGTGCTATATTGAAAGTGCTTTCATAAACTCAACAATGGTGAAGCATGTCGGCAAACAAGAAAAATCCAACCATCTATGATGTCGCGGAATATTCCGGGAAGAGCATCTCAACCGTTTCACGTGCGCTAAATTCGCCTGAAAAGGTCAGCGTGGAAACGCGGCACAAGGTATTTGCTGCCATTGATGCGCTTGGATTCGTGCCGAAAGCTGAGGCTCGTGCGCGTGCTTTGCGCCAGAATGGGCGCATTGGCGTAATTACCCCCTTTTTTACGGCACCTTCTTTCGTCCAACGCTTGAGGGGGCTGGCGGGAGAACTATCCAAGAAAAATTATGATCTGGTGATCTATACGGTCGATTCGGCTGATCGATTACAAAGTTACCTCTCATCCTTACCACTCACCGGCAACCTGGACGGATTGGTAATCATGTCTTTACCAGTTGAAGATACCTATGTGAGCCAACTGCTGAAGCATAACCTCCCGACGGTGCTGATCGAATTTCCCAATACGAGATTGAACAGCGTCGAAATCGACGATGTAGCGGGCGGGCGAATGGTTGCCGAATATCTCGTGGCCAAGGGACATCGCCGGATCGCATTTTTAGGTGATACCGATCTACCTGAATATGCTATCCACCCTGTCAGCTTGCGTCTGGTGGGTTTCAGGCATGGCCTACAGAAAGCGGGTATCGTGCTGGAGGATGAATTCGTTCGCCTGGCGCCCTACACCATGGAACAGACCCGTCAGGTGGCTATTGAAATTCTAAACACCGCCAATCCTCCTACTGCTGTTTTTGCTGCGACCGATTTTCAGGCCCTGAGCGTGATCAAAGTTGCCCACCAATTGGGGGTGAGGATCCCGGAGCAGCTGGCAGTGATCGGTTTTGATGATCTCGATATGGCAGAATATGCCGATCTGACCACGGTTCGTCAACACCTGGACGAATCCGGGCGATTGGCGATCGAGATCTTACTGGCGCACATCGCAGATAATTCACGTCCGGTTCAGCACATCAATCTCCCATTAGTCATCGTCGAACGTTTAACAGCCTAAACTGGTATTCGAGCACATTTCGCATCTTATCGAAGTTCGTGGATGTGGGTTTGTAGACAGGTAGGATCAAGCCAAAAAATTGCCTCGACGAGCCCATGGCTGATGAATCTAGGTGAAAATAGATTTTTCATTGACGTTGATTATGTATTATGCTACAATCTATATGAAAGTGCTTTCATCAAAACACTTTCTAACCCTGTCTCCAGGTTTTCATTGCGGCAGGACATGCAAGATAAACAGGACGAGAGGCCGATGGTGGTTTCCTTGACGTGATGACAGGGGCAATCCTGTTCGTGAATAAACCGTGTTGGATACCACAGCCATCAACATGACACAATTCTAAAAACTTGACATTTAGAGAACTTATCGACAAGGAATCGAAGGAGGTGACCAAAAACGAAGAATCGATTATTTATCGTCCACAGGATGATCTAGATTCTGTATAACATATAAAAAAGGATAAAATTGGAGGAGAAGATGAAAAAAGTTCCATTTCAGGTATTTTCCTTATTGGTTCTAGGCAGCATAATTCTAGCTGCCTGTGCGCCAGCCACAAGTGCTGCCCCTGTTGAAACACAGCCTCCCGCTACTGCAGCTCCAGCCGTACCGACGGATACTCAGGCAGCTGCGCTCCCAAGTTGCGGGACGGATCCTGTGGTGATGAATGCCTACTTCGAAACCGGGTTCACATTGCCCTTTTCACTTACGGTTGAATTCACCAATCAGTTCCCGAATGTAACCTGGGATATCAAGCAAGACCAGTTCACCAATCTCATCAACGAGACACCGCGCCTGCTTACGAGCGATAACCCTCCTGACCTGATCCGCCTGCCAACCTTCGTCACTTTCGCCGAGGATGGTCTCTTGTATAACCTGGACGATTACGCCACGGCATTTGGCTGGAACGACTGGCCGGTGCCACTCAACTTTGCCCGCGTGAGCGCGGATGGCATCCGCGGTTCCGGCTCGCTGTATGCGATGGGTCTCAATTACCAATTGACCGGTGTTTTTTACAAAAAACACTGGCGGCCCAGATCGGCATGACCGAGCCCCCTAAAACGGTCGCTGAGTTCGAAGACCTGCTCGCCGCGGCCAAGGCCGCCGGATTGCTGCCCATCATGCAGTGGGGCAGCGCCAAGAGCGGCATGGGGCTCGCCTTCCCGCTCCAGCAATTGATGGCCGCCTACGGGCCGGTAGGGCCAATCAACGACTGGATCTTCCAGAAACCGGGCGCCACCATCGACACGCCGACGAACCTCACCGCTGCGCAACATCTTGAGGATTGGATCAAGAACGGCTATTTCCCACCCGACATCAATGCGATTGAATACACGGATTCCAACTCGCGTTTCGTTGCCGGCGAGGGCGTGTTCACATTCAATGGCGACTGGGAAAATGCCGACTACAATACCAACATGGCTGGCAATGTCGGTTTCTTCGCATTTCCACCCTCTGTAGAAGGCGATCAGCCGGCCGCCATGTCGGGCCCGTTGACGTTTGGAATTGCCGCCACTGCCAAGCATGCTGATTGCGCCGCATTCTTCTTCAACTGGGTCGCCACGAATCCCACGGCGCGTGAAATTGACGTCGCGGTCGGTGGTTCAAACCCCGGCGGGCCAGCGGATGCCACGATACCCCCCGTCCCTGCTGGATCGATCACAGCCGAAACGCTCGCTGCCGGACCGGTGGTGGGTGCCAATGCGATGGACTTCATCGCCAATGCGACCAGCTCGATCTTTGCCCAGGGCTGGACACCCGAGCTTCAGAAGATGGTGGGTGGCCAGCAGGATGCGGCTGGTCTCCTCCAGGCAGTTCAAGCAGAATATGAAAGGGAACTCACACAATAGGATTTCCGGCTGCAGGAGGGTGCCTGCACCTGCCGGATTCATATAGACATCGATGATGGCGTCAGATCATCGTTCCGAAGCTCACACGGTCTCCCGGCCGCCCTTGCCCACTAAACGGGTTCGCCGGGAGACCTTTGTTGGCTGGCTGTTCGCCACGCCCGCATTGTTCATGTACGGATTCTTCGTGCTCGTGCCCCTCCTGCTGACCATCTTCTATTCGCTTTATAAATGGAATGGGGTCGGTCCAATGACCTGGGTCGGATTGAAGAACTATGTGACTGTCTTCCAGGTTCCAGACCTCATCGGGACGATTTACAACGCCTTTTTGCTCGTCTTATGGTTCAGCTTCATCCCGGTAGCACTTGGTCTGGTCGTCTCGAGTGTGATCCACCGCATCGCATCAGGTCGCTTCGGATCGGTTGCTCGGACTGTCTTGTTCCTACCACAGGTCATCCCGCTTGTCGCGGCAGGCATCATCTGGGGCTGGCTATTAGCACTGCCTGGATTGATCAACCAGCTGCTCAAAGCCATCGGCCTTGGCTCAATCACCAGGGCTTGGCTGGGTGACTTCCACTTTGCACTCCCCGCGGTCGGTGTCATCGGCATATGGGTTTTGCTCGGATTCTGCACCGTCTTGCTGTTGACTGGCATTACGAAAATTGACCCCGCTCTCTATGAATCAGCCAGGATCGATGGCGCTACCTGGCTGCAGGAGTTCATTGGAATCACTGTTCCGCTTCTCAGAAATGAAATCGGCGTGTGCCTCACTGTCACAGTGATCAACGCCCTGGCCGCGTTTGACATCGTCTATGTCGCCACTGCCGGAGGACCTGGGAACTCGACATCTGTCCCCGGGCTGCAGATCTACATCCTTGCCTTTACCCAACGAGCGATTGGCCTGGCGTCGGCCCTGGCAGTCATGCTGATGCTTCTCGTGGTCGTGGTCATCATCCCAATCCAGCGTTTGAGCCGGGAGAGTGGGTGATGAAGGTTGCACGCGGAGAGGTTTGGGCAGGGCGAGGAACACTCGACCTGCTGATGGCGTTCACGATCCTGCCCTTCATCAGCATCTTCATGACTGCGCTTCATCCATCGGGGCCTGTGCTCAGTGGGATCGAATGGCCTGCCCACCCGCAGTGGGGTAACTTTGTGGAGGCATTCAAGGAAGCGGATATGCTTGAGCTACTGGCGTCTAGCATATTCCTTGTGATCGCGATCGTGCCCGTCTCCCTGATCATCTCGACGATGGCCGGATTCGCGATCGGCCTGCTACGCATCCCTGGGGCTGCAGTGCTTCTCTTTTTGTTTGTGTTTGGGTTGACGCTTCCATTTCCTGGGATCATCATTCCGATCTATTTTTTGGAGCGGACCTTACATATCTACAATACCCGCCTTGCTATCGTGCTGCCATTGATCGCCTTATACATGCCATTTGCTGTCTTTTGGATGCGTACCCATTTCGTCAACATGCCGAGTGAGATTTCGGATGCCGCCCGCGTGGATGGAGCGAGCACCTGGGACCTTTTCTGGCAGATTCACCTCCCGCTGGCGCGAGCGCCGATCGCATCCCTCGGGATCCTCATGTCCGTTTGGACATGGAACCAATTCCTACTACCGCTGGTGCTGGTGGAAGACCCGAATCAACGAACGATGGCCGGTGGGCTGGGTGCATTCCAGGGCCACTATGCCACCAATATTCCCTTGCTGAGCGCCGGGACGATATTGATCCTGGTACCCACCCTGGTGATCTTTATATTGTTCCAGCGCCAGATCATCACCGCTTTACTCCAAGGTTCTGTCAAGGGATGATCCCATTGGACATTCATGGGTTGATCAAGTTTTCTAATCAGGTGAGAATAAATCACGATCGAAGCCATGATGAGATCAACGATAGCCGCCGTGTTTGCGGCTTCGTGGTGCCTCAAGAGATATTGGCGTTGGGTTTTCCGGTGGATGATCGATTTTATTTAACCCTGGAAGGGTAAAGGCGATCCAATAAAGATTAACTGATGCCTGTAAGGATGCCTGATGATCATTAACCGGGATGATGAGGTCGTTTATGAAGGGCGATAAATTGGTACTGCTGGACTATCATCGGCGAGCGGCAAGTGAGATCGTTTCGCAGGTGATTCAACAAATTATGAATAAAAACACCAGGTACATCATCACGGTGGCTGGCGAATCTGGCAGCGGTAAATCGGAAACTGGCAAGGCAATTGCAGATGAATTGGAGAAATCTGGCATTAAATCCGTCCTGATTGGGCAGGATGATTATTTTGTGCTTCCACCCAGATCAAATGACTTGAAGAGGCGGGAAGATCCAGATTGGCTTGGGCCTCATGTGGAGGTCAAGCTGGACATCCTGGAGGGAAATATCGTCAGTGCGATTCATGGCGAAAAAGAAATCATTAAACCGTTAGTTGATTACGAGGCGAATACCATAGAAAATGAAACCATAAAATTAGACGGCGTGAGAGTCTTGATAGCTGAAGGAACATATACATCGCTGTTGAAACATGTGGATACCAGGATATTCATTTGCCGGAACTGGCTGGATACACGTGAACTGCGCCAGAAAAGAATGCGGGGAAATGAGGTGGGCGACCCGTTCATAGAGCAGGTGCTGAGCGTAGAACACAAGATTATCGCCGGTCATAGGCAACTGGCAGACATCTTGATCACGAAAGATTTTAAAGTGGTCGTCGTTGATTAGAGGCGTCGTCCTGTCCCATCAGAACGTTAAGCCAAGCTATAATTACAGGTAATCGATAGATCGACCCTATACCTTGTGATACCCCGTGGCAGCTGTCACCATTTCATGCGAAAGAAAGAATTTTCTCCTGGTTGGTCAATTCATCGTCATATCTAATTTCAATCGCACTGGTATTCAGGTTAATA
>CAYLPS010000026.1:0-8806 GCA_964385625.1 uncultured Anaerolineaceae bacterium
CTTCTGATTTACTGGGCAGATTCTTGAGGCACCTGGACTTTCACCGTCTGGTCGGCGCTGCTAAACACCAAACCATCCTTGGTTTCATTCACGTCTGCCATGATATGTGCACCTCGGCTGAATGTGCCGCTGAGCAAGTTTAGTGACAGAGGTGACTCAAGATATTTTTGCAGGGCACGCTTCAGCGGGCGGGCGCCGAAAGCCGGGTCATAACCGGTTTCTGCCAGCCACTGGCGGGCAGCTTCTGTCAGCTCGATGGTCAGGCTGTTATCTGCCATGCGCTCCTGGATTTCCTTCATTTGCAGGTCGACAATCCTGACCATATCGTCCAGCGAAAGCGGTGAGAAGGTGATGATCTCGTCGATACGGTTGAGAAATTCGGGTCTGAAGGTACTCTTGAGTGCCTTGGAGATTTTCTCCTGGGCTTCGCGATCCTCAGAACTGGAGCTTGGCGGCACAAAACCAAGACTGCCTGATTTACGAACGTATTCGGTACCCAGGTTGCTGGTCATGATGAGCACGGTATTACGGAAATCCACAACCCTACCCTGCCCGTCAGTCAGCCGGCCGTCGTCCAGGATTTGCAGCAAAGCATTCCAGACTTCGGGATGGGCTTTTTCGATCTCATCGAACAGTACCACCCGGTATGGTCGCCGGCGTACAGCTTCAGTAAGCTGCCCACCTTCCTCATAACCCACGTAACCCGGCGGGGCACCGAACAAGCGTGAGACGGTGTGCTGCTCGCGGTATTCACTCATATCGATACGCACCAGGGCATCCACATCATCGAATAGGAACTCCGCCAAAGCCTTGGCCAGCTCCGTCTTCCCCACCCCCGATGGGCCGATGAAAATAAACGAGCCAATTGGCCGGTGTGGGTCCTTGAGCCCTGAACGTGAGCGCCGGATGGCATCCGAAATGGCGTGGATGGCCTCATCCTGGCCAATGATATGCTCGTGCAGTCGGCTTTCCATGTTGAGCAACTTATCCGACTCGGTCTCCATCATCTGTGAAACCGGGATGCCGGTCCATTGGGCCACCACCTCAGCTATGTCATCCACATCCACCACTTCATCCAGCTTATGCTCGCTCTCCCACTTATCCCGCAGGCTATTGAACTCGCCCTCCATTCGTAATCGCTCGGCCTTTTTCTCTGCTGCACGCTCGTACTCACGTGCCAGGCCGGCTTGTTCTTCTTCAGCTTGCAGCCGGTCGACCTCGCTCTTCATTTCCTTGAGCTCGGGCGGCAGGGAATAGAGCGCCACGCGCAGCTTGGCAGCGGCCTCATCCATCAGATCGATGGCCTTATCAGGCAGGTAGCGGTCGGTGACATAGCGCGACGATAGGCGTGCTGCAGCCACCAGGGCGTCATCCGAGAAGGTCACCTTGTGGTGCGCTTCGTAGCGGTCGCGCAGGCCGCGCAGCATTTGGATGGTGTCATCCACGCTGGGCTCTTCTACATACACCGGTGCAAAACGGCGCTCGAGGGCGGCGTCTTTCTCGATATGCTTGTGATATTCATCCAAGGTGGTTGCGCCCACGCATTGCAGCTCACCGCGTGCCAGGGCAGGCTTGAGCATGTTGGAGGCGTCCATGGCTCCCTGGGCGGCTCCGGCCCCCACCACGGTATGCAACTCGTCGATGAACAGGATCACTTCACCTTGGGCACGCTGGATCTCTTCGATGGCGGCTTTCAGGCGCTCTTCAAACTCGCCTCTAAAGCGCGAGCCGGCGATCATAGCGCCCAGGTCGAGGGCGATCACCCGCTTGCCGGTAAGGATCTCAGGCACATCATTGGAGGCGATCTTTTGAGCCAGCCCCTCCACGATGGCGGTTTTACCCACCCCCGCCTCACCGATCAACACAGGGTTATTCTTGGTGCGGCGTGAAAGGATCTGGATCACGCGCAAGATTTCAATGTCGCGCCCGATCACCGGGTCCAGCTTTCCCTCGCGGGCCATCTGGGTGAGATCACGTGAGTATTTCTCCAGCGTGCGGTAACGGGTCTCCGCTTGCGGGTCAGTCACACGCTGGCCGCCACGGATTTGCTGGATGGCCTCGTAAACACGCTCACGTGTTACCCCGGCGCCCTCCAGCAGGCGGGCTGCTGGGGTGCTGCGCTCATTGAGGATCGCCAGGAAGAGGTGCTCGGTGGATATATATTCATCTTTGAGCCGGTTGGCTTCCTCGTTTGCTAGGTCTATGATTCGCTTGACGCGTGGAGTGATGAAAATCTGCCCGGCGCCACCCCCAAAAATATTCGCCTTGGGGCTGGTGCGCAGGATATAATCCAGGCGCTCGGTGAGGGCGTTAATATCGACTTTCAAATATTCCAATATCTGTGGGATCACACCTTGCGGCTGCTCGATGAGTGCCAGCAGGATGTGTTCCGTATCTATTTGATTGTGCCCATAGCGCTGGATGATTTCAGCAGCGCGCTGGGCAGCCTCCTGGGCACGTTCAGTAAAACGATCAAATCGCATCATAGGTAATAATCCTTCCTTATGCGAAGATTATAACATCGAGTGCGTTAATGCAAGACATATGCCCCGTTAGAGTTGTATATGAGTTGTGTATACAGGGTATTAACCCGAATAATATCACAGGTGCAATCTATTACCGAAACTGGCGGGTAAATACTGTCTTTTTCTTGAATATTGAAGATGCCAGGGTATTTGGTTGGCATTAAAAACGCTTAGATGGAGTAAAATGGAGCCAATATGGTGGCTGAAATCGCCGTTTCCCCATCGACCAGGGGGCATTTACGCCGCCTGGATATGCGCCGTGACCTGGCCAGGGTAGCCGACCTGGTTGAGCTGTGCTTTTACGATACCCTCGATCCGGAGGGCAGGCAGTATCTCAACGAGATGCGCAGGGCTGCCCAGGCTGCTTCATTTATTGGCATTGCCAGCAACCTGATTAGCGATACCAGCATGCCACCCTCCGGTTACGTTTGGGAGGAGGATGAGCGCTTGGTGGGTAACCTCAGCTTGATTCCCATCGTGGTGCAGCATAAGAGAGCTTACATGATTGCTAATGTAGCCACCCACCCTGATTACCGCGGCCGAGGCATTGCTACGCAGCTTACCCTGGCTGCGCTTAAGCACGCTCAGATCAACGGCGCCCCCACGGTGTGGCTGCAAGTGCGCGATGACAATGCCAGCGCTATCCATATTTACCTGACCAATGGTTTTATGGAACGCCTGCGCCGCACCAGCTGGTACAACGGGCCAAGCTTCCCGCAACTGCCCAATCCAAGCGGGCTGGATATAAATAATCGCCAGGCACAACATTGGGCTTCGCAGCGCCAATGGCTCAGGCAGCTATACCCGAAAGAGCTCGATTGGAACCTGCCCTTCGACTGGAACCTGTTCCGTCCCGATATCTGGGGGAAGCTTTACCGGGCTTTTAATTTAGATTTCCTGAAACATTGGAGCGTGGAACGTCACGGTGAATTAAAAGGCGTGCTGAGCTGGAAACATGCCCGAAGTTTCGCCGACAGCCTGTGGCTGGCCATCCCTGAGCTATTTGAAGAAGACGCAATTCTGGCGCTACTGCTTGGGGCACGCAGTGAGATCCGCCCTGAGCAGCCCCTGAGCCTGAACCTGCCCGCAAATCTTGCCGTGGAAACGCTGCGAAAGGCTGGCTTTTATCCCCACCAGACCTTAATATGGATGGAATATCCCATTTCGCGCAATAAATAAAGGGGATTGTAGGTGAATCGTAGGATTTAGACCGGCCAGGGTAGTTGACTTTCACATAAAATTAGCTTATACTGGATTTGAACGGAGAAGATACCGCTATGCGAGTTTTTCTCTCAAAATTGAATATCAGCAATTGTTAACCGAGGCACGCGTTTATATATGCGTGCCTTTTTATCATAAATAAACCAACGAAAGGAGACAAGTGTAAAAAATGGATTCCGGCTTGATCCGCAAGCGAGAGAAAGCAAGACGCTATGCTGAACAGCGTGAACGCATCCATGTTAAATCACTATCGGTTACTTTTGACGGGGATAATAACCCCCACACGGTTACATACAATAATAATGCCTGGGAATGTGATTGTGACTTCTTCAAAACCCGCCAGACATGCAGCCATACCATGGCCCTTGAAATGATCATGGAAGGATGTTCTTGGGCTAATTGACCCTGGAATAACAAAACTTAATAACCGCGTTACCCAGCGAGCCCGGATGGGCTCGCTTTATTTACAGGCTTACGCGCTCTCCGGTCAGGCTGGCCGCTTCGTCAAAGGCAGCCTGGCGAATGGTGATGGGAAAGCGGTTGTGCAATGGGCTGATGCGCGCCCCAAGTGAGGTGGATTTCCAGAATAACCTGGCAAAAGGTTTTACGAAAGTGGTTAACTCAGCTGCCCGCCGAACTTCATCCAGGGTGGCATCGTCCCAGCCGCCGAACAGACCATAGAAAAATGCAAACAGCGGGTAGGATGGCAGGATAGCCAGCACCAGGATGATCACACTGGTGATCTGGTTTCCCTGCCAGATGAACCCACCGATCCAGCGCAGCGTTGCGTAGTGAGCCATACCCGCCAGCAATGGGGCGCCTATAGATTGCCAGAAGTACAATCTTTGCGGAAAACATAACCTGTGGTTGAGCAGGTAAGCAATGATATTCTTGGTCATCAAAGCGACAAAGTAAGCCACGATCAAGGCAGTGATCTGCAGATGGGCGATGAGGATGAACGCCAGGGTGATGCGGATCAGCTGCTCCATTCCCACCAGGGCACCTTTCATCCAGGGCTTATTGGACCCCAGCTGGACATTATCACCCACCCAGGAGGGATATTGGATCATGCCCCAAATCAATAGCGGAATGCTGTATTGGGCTGCCCGCGCAAACTCAGAGCCGGAGGCACCCAATATGAACCGGTCAGCCACTGCCAGCAGTAGCGCGCCCAACATGGCACTCACCATCCCGCCCCACTTATAGCCCATCACGGAATAATATTGGCTGAGCAGCTTTCGCCCATGCGAGATGGCTTCGGAAATGGAGGGCATCAAGTTGTTATAAAGGGTGGCCGTCACCTGGAAGGCGTACACGAAATTCTGAGCCAGCACCCAGTTTCCCCACACCTCGGCCGAGTTGACCAGGTAGGTCTGGCTAATGATGATCTCCACAGCCTGTCCTACTCCCCAGGCCAGTGAGCCGAGCATCTCGAACACCCCAAATCGGAACGATTCCTTAATCACCTGCCAGTCGAAATGAGCCAGGAAGTAGATGCGGACGTTGTAACCCAGCCGGCGGTAAAGCCCCATGCCCACTAAAAAGGTGAGGAATTCGGTGGCATAAGCTGCCAGCCCCATACCCAGCAAGCCCCCCATCGAAGAGCCAAACACCGGGTTCGAACGGCCCCAGGCGAACATGATGGTCACCAGGACCGGCTGGGTGACCATCGGGAAGATTGCACCCAGGGCAATGTCCAGGATTTGGGCATAATCGTAGCGCTGCAAACCGGTGAGGGCATTGCGCATCACCTGGAAAAATCCGGGGATCTGGATAAAGGTGTGCACGATGACACTCCAGGCATAGATGGCATACACGGTGCGGGGCGCCAGTGAGCCGGCCAGCGCCACCATGATGCTCACCTGAACCGCTCCTGAAAGCAGCTGCCACCATACATAAACTTGTCCATACTGCACGCCGCGGCGCGGGTCACTCACCCTGTGCTGTGACAGGAACTTGATGAACGCGATACTGGTGCCCATGTCAAAAAAATTCCATATCACCGCAAACAGCTGAGTCACGCGCCCCCAAATGCCGATTGCCTGGGCAGAGGGCAGGATGTAGGCAGGCAGGAGCAGCTGCTGGTAGAGAATGTATGGGATGAAGATGATCATTCCCAGGAAAAATGCCATGAAGAACCCGGCTAGTGGGCGGTGAAAGCCGATATCTTCCCAGCCGGTCTTTGCTTCACGAGCGGCGAATTTCTGGCGGTCTCCGACCACCTCATCCAGGATTTCGGTGTGATGCCTGCTATAGCGACGTACGATCCAGAATGCCAAACCCGAGATGAGCAGCATCCCCAGCAAGGCCAGGTACAAAACCAGCTGCTGGTTTGCATGGGGCACCGGCGAGGCGGGGTAGTCGGCAAATGAAAGCGGGTTTTGACCGGCGGAGCTGTGCACCAGGTAGTAAACCAAGTAATTAAAATAGGCCCATTCCTGGAATTGAGGGTTGGCTTCATCCAACAAAGCCGAGAACAGGTAGACCTGCCCGCTCCCCAGGCTGGCCTTTCCCAGCACCATTGACTGGTCCTCATAGCCGGAGATCAGCGAGGTGAAGCTGGCGCTTTCCAGCAGGTAACGCTGGCGCACCTGGGGGGCGCTCGTCCAGACGATGGTTTTAGTGATAGCATCGCTGCTGGTTGAGGCGCTGACCAGGCTCAGCGGCTGCTCAGCGTAAGCTGGCACGATTTTTTCACCCAGCAAGCCGCTCAACTGCGCAGTGGTGATATCCGGGCCGAGGACCAATAGCAGCCCTGCGCCCTGCTGGATGCGCTGGCGGATTAAGGACACATCAGTGATGACACCATTAAGCACAAACACATCCGCCAGGGAAAAATCGTTCACCCTCCGGATGCCAGGATCAAGGGTTAATGCAGTTGCCAGGCCGCCATCTGGCCCGGCGTAATAAACATTGAGAGAACCATCCGCAGATGCCGGCTGCGCAACAATCAAACACAATAAGATCAGCAGCAGAAAAAGGGTACCTTTACGCATGGACTGCCACGGACACAACCTCAGCCTGATCACTGGTTCATAGGTTTGCAAACAACTTTCGTGGAACGCTATAAGTGTATGACAAAAACCTCCACTGGTCAATTGTTAGCAGCCTATCTGGTTGGATGAAAATATTGGGTTTATGCTATACTGTAACGAGACTAAGTAACCACAGCCAAAAAAGCAAATGGCAAGGAAACCAACGCTAACCAAGGTCATACTGCCACAGCGCCGGAAGGACCTGTTCACCCGCCAGCGTTTGATTAACCTATTATATGATCTGCTGGATGAGAAGCTCATCCTGGTGATTGCGCCGGCAGGCTATGGGAAAACATCCCTGCTGATAGATTTTTCTCACCAGGTGGATTTTCCAGCCTGCTGGTATGCAGTGGACGAGCTGGACCGGACGCCTGAGCGCTTTTTCACCTACTTCATCGCCGCCCTTCACCAGCGCTTCCCGGCCTTCGGCGAGGCTTCCAGCGAAGCGCTCAAAGCCATCAACCCCTTCAAACCCGATGTAAACCAGCTAGTTTCGGTGATTGTCAATGATGCCTATGAGCACATCCAGGAGCATTTCCTAATCATCCTGGATGACTACCACCAGGTGAGCAACATCAAAGAGATCCAGGCATTTATCAACCGTTTCATTAATGAGGCGGCTGAAAATTGCCACCTGGTCTTATCGTCGCGCACCCTGCTCAGCCTGCCGGACCTGCCATTGCTGGTGGCGCGCTCGCAGGTGGGTGGGATTGGCTTCGAAGAGCTGGCCTTTCAGGCTGACGAAATCCAATCCTTCGTGCTGCAGTATTACCATGTAACCTTATCCGATTCGGCTGCTCAAGACCTGGCACGCGACACAGAGGGATGGATCACCGGGTTGATGCTGTCTGCCCAGGTGATGGGACAGGGCATGACCAACCAGATGAGGGCGGCGCGCGTGACGGGTGTGGAGCTGTATACCTACCTGGCGCAGGAAATCCTCGACCAGCAAACCCCCGAAATCCGCGATTTTTTGCTGCGCACCTGCTTCTTACAGGAATTCGATGTTTCACTGTGCAACGCCATTTGGGGTTCAGAAGGCCGCTGGCGCGAGCTGATCAACCAGGTAGTGGAGAACAATTTATTCGTGCTGCCCGTGGGAGAGGAAGGTCGTTGGCTGCGCTACCATCACCTTTTCGGTGAGTTCTTGCAGGCGCAATTCGAAAATGAAAGGCCCGGCGAGCTCGAACCCCTGCTGCGCCGGATCGCTCATGTGTATACCGCCCGCGGTGCGTGGGTGCAGGCCTACGCGCTGTACGAGCGCATTGGCGACGTCACTGCTACCGCCCAGCTGATCGAAAAAGCCGGCACCGACCTGATCCGTAACGCTCAATTTGCCCTGCTGGCAAGGTGGTTGGAGGCCCTGCCGCCGGAAGTGCTCGATTCTCATCCCAACCTGGGATCCCACATGGGAATTGTTTTTTCGATCCAAGGGCATGTGGAAAAAAGCCTGGAGTACCTGAACAAGGCTGAAATTTCCCTGCGCCAGAGTGCAGACCGCCAGTCATTGGCACGCACCCTTGAACGGCGGGCCACGGTTCACCGTCAGCGTGGCGATTACCAGGCCTCGATCCAGGATGGGACAGAAGCCTTGGAATTATCTTCTGGTGATGATGAATTACTCTCTGTAAGAGCTGGTGCTTTTCATTCTGTGGGAATGAGCCAATTTCATCAAGGCCAGCTTGAAAACGCGATTGAAATGCTTGACCTGTCGTTGAAATTATTCATTGAGCTAAAAGAAGAGCAAAATGTAGCCCTGCTGCATATGGAATTAGGCGTTTGTTACCAATATCTAGGAGATACATCAAACTCGGTTCATCATAATGAACAAGCATTATTGTACTGGCAAGGGGTGCGGAACACTGCCCGCCAGTCGTTCGTCTTGAATAACCTGGGCAGCCTGCACCATTTAGCCGGAAATTATGTGGAAGCGGCCAAGCTTTACGAGCAAGCCCTGGTTTTAGCCAGGAGCAACAACATCATCCGCAGTGAAGCTTACCTTCTGTTCAACCTGGGCAATATCTA
>CAYLPS010000026.1:8906-35145 GCA_964385625.1 uncultured Anaerolineaceae bacterium
GAAGCCGGCAGCCTGGCGCTGGCTGAAAACAAGCTGGACAGGGCGCTGGTGCAGCTCACCAGCGCGCTGAAGCTGTTCGATGAGGGCGGGCAAAGGCTGGAAGCCGCCAGCGCAGCCCTGCTCTTGTGCCGGGTGAATGCCTTGCGGGGAGACCAGGCCATGGCGAGATCGATCCTGGCACGCGCCCTCGACCTGGTTGGCAATCTGGAGAGCATCCAGCCGCTGCTGGTGACCGGCCGCAGCGCCAGGGAAGAGCTGAAAAGCTTCGCTGAGGAGGCGAATATCGGCCCGCCCGCCATCAAGCTGCTCAGCCGGATCGAGAATTTTGAGCGGCAGATCCCTTCCCTGCGACGCAAGTTACGCCCACACGCTGCCACGGTGCTGTTAATCCCCCCAAAATTAACCATCGAAGCCCTGGGCAAATCGCTGGTGAAGTTGGATGGCAAGCCGGTCACCGAACCCAGCTGGGCCAACCAGAAGCGCGCCCGTGAGCTGTTCTATTACCTGGTGTCACACCCCGGCAAGCGCCTGACCAAAGAAGAAATCGGGGTCACCCTGTGGCCTGAAAGCTCCTCCGATCTGTTGCGCCTGCAATTCCGAAACACCGTCTACTATGTGCGCTATGCCCTGGGGCAGGAAGTGATCACCAGCAATGAGCGTCGCTACGCCTTCAACTCCGACATGGATTATAGCTATGACGTGCAGGAATTTGAGCGTAAACTGGAGCAGGCCGATTTAACGAATACCCTATCCGAGAAGATTAAGCTGCTGCAAGAAGCCCTCCAGCTCTACCAGGGTGAATTTTTCCCCGAAGGAGAAGGCACCTGGGTGACGGCCGAACGGCAGCGCATATCCCAGATTTGCGAACAAGCCCGCCTGGCACTAGCCAGGCTGCTGCTCGAGCAGGGCAATCCGAAGCCAGCCCTGGCCCAATGCCAGGCTGTATTGGCGGAGAACCACTGCATGGAATCGGCCCATTGCCTGGCCATGCAGGCCCTGGCTGCCCTGGGAGACCGCTCGGGGATTGCCAACCAATATGAACAATGCAAGCAATTCCTGCGGGATGAGCTGGGCCTTGAACCCTGCCCTGAAACCGTAAAAACCTACAAATTACTACGATAGATCATAAAAAAAACGACGAAATCCCCAAAATGGGGCTTTTTTTAATCTTTAACAGACTGTTTCGAGGACATGATTGTGTAATAATAGGTGCACCTGGTTCAACCAAATACTATTTTTTAAGAGGAGAGTATCAAATGAACACCTGCCTTTCTGAGTTGTATTTAAAGCTTTCCCATTTCGATGCACGCATCATCCGCCTGGCCCTCCTCGTTGTGGCCGCCGCAGTATCGGGTGGGGTCGTATTGGGTCTGCCTATTTCCGGGGACGTCACTGGATAATATCGCATGCCTGCCCGTCTGATTGAACACACCGAGCAGAATGCCTTTATCCGACCTGATATGATGCTACCAATCGAGGTAAATCCAATGTTAATGACCGATTCCCCTGTACTACAGGTCAGTGGACAGCCCGATTCCCCGTCATCTAACGATGAGATGAACCGCTTACTGTGTGCAGCGGTGGTCAGCAAGAAATTCCGCAACACGCTGATCAGCAATCCCAAAGCCGCAGTGACCTCGGGGTATCAAGGTGAGTCCTTCAACCTGAGCAATGAGGAGCGGGGCTGGCTCTATTCAATCCGGCCTGCCAACCTGGTGGACCTGGCTGCCAATATGGTGGCTCACCAACAGGAAAGCACGCTGAGTATGCCAGTCGAGCCCGTGCCTCAATACGTTCGGGTGAACTGATCTTGTAAAAATAACTAAATATCTAATTTTTTATTAGGAAGTGCAATCCTGAACAAAGCTGTTATTGTGAGGGAGTTAGCTCCTCGCTTTGATACTTTGCTGGATCATATCCCTGGCATGGTCTTCCAATGCCGGAATGATTCTAACCACACCCTGCAATACGTTAGCAAGGGGTGTTACGAGCTCACCGGTTATCATGCGGAAGATTTGATCGGCAACCGTGTCATATCGTATGGTGACCTGATCTGTCCAGATGACCGCGATATGGTCTGGCTCAACATTCAGAATGCGGTGATACAACAGAAATCTTTCGAACTGGTATACCGCATCCAAACCCAAAGCAGGCAAATCAGGTGGGTGCGAGAAGTGGGCAATAGCACGCCGCCTATCAATGGGTGCGACCAGCTGCTGGAAGGTTTTATCACCGATATTACCGATTGGAAGGTGGCTGAAGAGACCATCCAGCGCCAGCTAAACCACTTCCAGGCTTTGCGCGAGATCGATTCGGCCATCTCCAGAGGACCCGACCTGCAATTTACCCTCAATGTGCTGCTCGAGCAGATCGTCTCTCAGCTCAACATGGATGCCGCCGCCATCCTGCTCCACCCCTCAGGCTCACCCCAGCTTGAGTATGGCGCCATGCAAGGCTTCCGCAGCGAAGCTTGCCTGAATAAAAGAGTACGCCTTGGAGAGGGTTTCGCCGGCATTGTGGCCCTCACCCAGCAAATGATCCAGATACCTGATCTCTCCATCGTACCCGGCCTGTCAGACCAGCCACTCCCCCTCGAAGCGGAAGGCTTCAAAGTGTATTACGGGCTGCCGCTGGTTGCCAAGGGGCAGGTCAAGGGTGTGCTAGAGGTTTTTTCACGCTCACAGCGCTCCATAGACCCCGAACGAATTGAATTCCTGCATGCGCTTGCCGGCCAGGCCGCTATTGCCCTGGATAACTCATCACTCTTTGAGCAACTGCAGAACACCAACAGCGAGCTTTCGATAGCCTATGACGCCACCCTTGAGGGCTGGGTGAAAGCCCTGGAGTTGCGCGACCGCGAGACGGTGGGGCATGCTCACCGGGTGATAGAAATGACCTTGCGCGTGGCTGACAGGATCGGCATTCGCGGTGAATCACTACAGCATATTCGCCGGGGGGCACTGTTGCACGATATCGGTAAAATGGGCATACCCGATTCGATCTTGCTGAAACCCGGCCCGCTTACTCCTGCTGAATGGGAGATCATGCGCCAACACCCGGTGCACGCTTACGAGATGCTGAAAACTATTGATTATCTTTCACCTGCGCTGGAAATACCTTACTGCCACCATGAACGTTGGGATGGCGAAGGATATCCACGGGGGTTGAAAGGCAAGGCCATCCCCATGTCTGCACGAATCTTCGCTGTGGTGGATGTGTGGGATGCGCTGACATCTGATCGACCTTACCGGCGCGCCTGGTCTGAGCGGCAGGCTTTGGAGTACATTTTAAGGGAATCTGGCAGGCATTTTGACCCTGAAGTGGTCAATGCCTTCTTCGGACAATAATCCCAGACGGTTAAATACGGCACGCTTCTATGAGAAGTGTGCCGTAGTGTTACTAAATTTGCCCTTCCAGTGATTCGCCAGATCCTGTCACGCTGAAACAATCTAAGCTTGCCGCTGGAAGGTTTGATGCGGGGCTTTCGAGCTGGGATTTTACTTTTTCTTCAATACAGGCAGTCCTGTCTTGCTTTCGGCCACCATATACCCCTGCGGGACTACATCCAAAGCCCCAGCTTTCTGAGTTTTCGCGAAGTAATACAAATGCTGTTTTTTACCGCTCTTAAGGACACGGGTCGTGGCATGTAGGAAATATGTCTGCCCCTTAGAGTTTTTGAAACTGTATGCCATTGGAGTGCTCCTTTCTAATCATTCAGATAATTAGGATTTGCCCAAGCAGTCAGGCTCGGATATATTAATCATACATCATATATTAAAAACAAGGGGGTTAATTGAGTATGAGTTTTTATGATAGATTTGCGCTGAATATCGTGATCAGCTGGCTAAAAACAGTGTACCTAAGACATAGGGAAGTAGCGCCAGCAAGCCAAGCAATGGATTATGCCCGACCTGCCTGTTTTTAATATCCCAGCTAAACAGAAAGATCGCCAGTATGTACGCGATCAGTCCGCTGGTTAGGAGGATCAACACACCCCACAGTGGCTCAAATGTGGTCGACATACCAAAAGCCAGCCCTCGCCAGGCGTTCATGGCGTAATTGGTCGGTAAAAGTAAGGAGACCCGGTAAAGCGCTGGAGGTAACAGATCGGAAGGGATCATCAATCCACCCAGGATCATGGATGGAAGGAAGATGGACTGGCTGAATAGGACAATCATCCTTGAATTGGGCGACACCACCCCAATTAACATGCCAAGGCTCGCTAGGGTAAAGGCGCTCACCAATAATATCAGGGCGAAGTATCCCCAATTTACCGGGATGCCAGCTCCAAATAGCGGTCTGGCTGTGGCAGAGATAATGACTGATACCAGGATAATGTGCACCAGGTTGCTCAGGATGGGGATGGTGATGATGGATAACGCCGGAACGCCGTTTATTTTGAAGCTCCGGAAAACCCCCGCATCACGTGATTCCACAACCGGGTTGGGTAGACCAAGCAATGTGCATGCCATTATGGCAACCAGAATCATGGCAGGGATCATGGTGGGGGCAAAAGTCGGGTTCAGCCCAGTCATGAGCAAGCCCATTAAAATGTAAAAGCCCAATGGAAAGAGATAATTCAGCAGCAGGAGAGTCTTATCACGCATTCCGGTACGAAAATCGTATAGAAAATGATAGATGAATGCGGTCATAACCTGTATCCATTCAATTGCTTGGATTGAGTGATCTCTAGAAATCTGTCTTCCAGAGTAGGTCGTTCTACCCGCAGGTCAATCAAGTGGTCATCGTGGGCTTTGAGGTAATCCAATATCGCCGGAACGGTATCTCCCGCTTCATGGCTGTAGAAGATCACGTAATCTTCTTTGATGATCCGCTGTGAAACTGCAGCAAATACCTCGCTTGATTTTTCCAGGCTGCCATTTTCCGATAAGACGGAAATTTTCACCAGCCCACTCCCGGTGGCGGTCAGCTGGGTTGGGCTGCCTGTAGCGGCGATCTTGCCTCTCAGTAAGATGGCTACCCTGTCTGCCATTTTTTCTGCTTCTGCCATGTCATGGGTCGCAAGGATGATCGTGGTGCCATCAGCTTGCAGCTCGCGCATCACTTCGTGCAACTCTACCCGTGTGCTAACATCCAATCCAGCAGTTGGCTCATCCAGCAGCACAACCGGCGGATGGTGAGCAATCGCCAGCGCCAGTGCCAGGCGCCTTTGTAGGCCGGTTGAAAGGTTGGAGAATTGGACGGTATGCTTCTCACCTAAGCCCAATCGGTCGAGTAAATCATGCCTGGGTACTACCCTGTGGTAGGCGCAGAAGAAATCCATTGCTTCGCGCGATGTCATGCTGCCGGGTAGGCTGGATGATTGCAACTGAACCCCAATCAGGTCGCGCAGACTTGCCGGTGATCGCGTCGGGTCTATATCCATGATCCTTAAGCTGCCCGCACTCGGTTGCCTTAACCCCTCCAGGCATTCCATGGTCGTGGTTTTGCCTGCTCCATTAGGACCCAGCAGGCCGAAGATCTCACCCTGGTGAACATTAAAGCTGATCCCGTCTACAGCAATTACCTCACCATAGGCTTTGCAAAAATCCTTTACAAGTATTGAGTCCTCTCTCATAAGGCCGCTCCATGAATAAGAGCTAATAGGCAATTATATATTTTATCAAAAGAATAATGACCTTTTGCCTTTGACATAAATACAAGTAAAAGCTACCGATGCTTCTGCCGTATCGTTACCTTTCCCCACCCTGAGCTTGAAAATCTTCTGTGAAATCTGCCTGTCAATTGACAGATAGTAATCATTAATAAGACTACTACCCCCCAAATAAGTTGGGGGGTAGTATATCTTTATCCTCGGAACCCATTTCCCCCTTCCCAATCACGGGTGCTTCCGCACCCATACGTCGCGTGCTTTAAGCCTATTTCCCCCTGTGTGTCATAGCTAATGAGTCTTGCGCGTTACAGTCGTGTCTATATCCGCAACCTGTTGTGGCGACATACTTGCCAGCAAGTCCTTATGTACAGTCTGCGCATGCTCCATGGCTTTCTTTTTCACTTCTTCAAGTGTATTCCCCTTGGCCACGTAGCTACAATTTGTCCCCAATTCCTTGCATTCAAACTCTAACATAACTCATCTCCACGAACAGATTATTCTTACTTGCCTTTGTTCTCAACCTAACATATGCCTTATCAGTCATACATGACTATATTACTCTTATTTATAGTATTTGTCAAATTAGCACTTTATTAACGACCATCGATGGTTGCCAGCCAGACTCCTTGGGCCGCATTGGTAGGATTCGAGCCATCGGAGCCAATGATGATCAGCTGGTCAACTCCATTCGGATTATTCACGGATATAGACTGCACCAGCAGGGTATTTTCATTCAGCCAGCCCACGACGTTATAGTAGGTACCTGCATCACTGGTCAAGATCAGCCTGGCTAAACCGCCAGCGCTCGAGCCTACCGCCACCCAGCCATGCTCGTCATCCGGGTTTCCCAGCGCCATAGCAAAGGCAACCTGGCTACCTGAAGGGCTGAATCGGGCACTGCCCAGTAAACGATAGCTGGTGACCTCCACAGGTGACTGGATACTGGTTGCAGTACCATTCTGCAGGTCATGCACGGTGATCGTCTCAGGCGTGCAATGGTCAACCACGTAGCGATGATCGAGTGAAATCGCATCCAGGCATGCCAGCACTTGCGTTGAGCTGGATAATGGGATCATTTCAGTCACCTGTTTGGTGGCAAGATCAATCTTATACAGGTTGGAAGCCCCACTAAATATAATGTAGCCACCCAGCCCGATCGGTTCCTTGCTGAAATATAAGGATCGGCCATCCGCAGACCACAGCTCGGCTACCAGCTGGGTGGGAGGATTGCCCACATCCTCCGTCAGCAGCGTTTGCAGGTTAGAGCCGTCGGGGTTGGCTACCACCAGGCTGGTGGTATTGCTATCGCTCGTTGGTTGGGTGCCCCAGGCGAGCATGGGTGGCGTCACCCTGTCACCGCTCCACACTGCCAGGCCATAGGTTGGGTGCTGGATAAAACTCAGAGTCTGCTGGCCGTTGCTATTGATTGACAACGCCCCGCTCAAGCTGGTGGTGTCGAACACGTATGCTGTGCCAGCAATCGACCCCCCGGTGGGTTGAAAACCACCGAATGATGGGTGGTAGGTGGCGTGCAGTGGATATTCTGGGGGAACCAGCTGGATGGTGCGGGCAGCATTCATAACCACGAAATTCAGGGTTCCAATCTGTTGTGCGGCATCAATGATGCTTGTGCCCTCCTGGTTAGAATGAATCTCAAATTGCTGTCCGCTGGCTTCCAGCTTAATGACATACCCGTGCACGATCACATCCGTGCAGAGCACTCCCGGGATTACCACCCCCATGCAGCCATTCGGCCAGGTCATCGGCTCGGTGCTCAGCACCTTAATATGGTCAGCCGGGATATTGTAATTGGTCGATACAAACTGGATGGCAGCTTGTTCCGCCTCAACCGGTGAGGCCTCAGTGGGTTGCGTTGTTGGAGGAGGGTATGGCATGCTGCTCGTTTCTGTAGGAGCCGGGTAAGACACGCCGCTCGTGGGAGTGGGAGATCCTGCTGCCGGTGGGGTAGAAATTTCCGTTGGGGTTGCCTGTACGCAGGCGCTTAAAAAACTGATTAATATTAATAAAGCAAACACAGGTTTTATTTTCATCGCATTTTTCCCGTTCATTCCTTTCTGAATACTAACGATCATCGCCCCATTATTGTTCCATTTTTAAGCGCTGATTGTATCGTATCGTCACAGAAATTTATCTGGCACTTGGATTAGAAATCCATAAAAACATCGTTAAAGAATCGGTCCATAACTTGATAATCATGGATTACCTGAAGGGATATAATAATCACGTCCTGCATAAATCCTGATTGCTAAAACAATGCTGATCTGGAAAGGTATTATCAAATGGATCATCGCATCACCAAGCAACAGGTCATCTCCGATCTAGGCCAGGTGCATCGACGCTGGCAGGAGCTGCTGGCCGACCTGAGCGAAGGGCAAAAAGAGGCCCGGCTTGAGCCATCCCATTGGACGGTAAAAGATGTTCTGGCTCACCTGTGGTTCTGGCAGCAGGCATCGGTAGCCAGCATGGAAGCTGCCATCCATGGCACAGCGCCTCACTACCCCGACTGGTGGAAGATGTTCAGCCCAGACCCTGAGGAAAATGTTGACCGCACCAATGCCTGGAATTACGCTCAAAACCGAGATAAAACCTGGTCGCAGGTGTATGCAAGCTGGAATGGACAATTCGAACACTACCTGGATCTGGTGATGCAAGTGCCCGAGCAGGATTTATTGGCAGCTGGCAGGTTTGCCTGGATGGGCAAATACCGCCTGGTTGACAGCTGCCTGGGCTCGTATGGGCACCACCAAGAACATTATGAAACCCTGGCCGCCTGGCTCATAGAGCATGGCAATCCCTAAGCTCGGGAATGCCCTCACGTACATTCTACCAGCATGCTGGATCTAACGGTAGCCGCTCGAATAGATATTCAATAAGTCATGAAACCCCGGTTCGTTGCCATCTTGCAAGCCCTCTTCGTGGTTTTCTTATGGGCCACCTCGTGGGTGCTCATCAAGATCGGTTTGAAGGATATCCCCCCGCTGGTGTTCGCCGGATTGAGATACTTCCTTGCGTTCATCGGTTTGCTGGTAGCCTTGGGTTTCAGCGAAGCGAAAAAGGAGCTGAAGACAATTCAGCATCCTGAATGGAGCCGGTTGGTGTTGCTGGGCTTGCTGTTCTACGCCGGCACACAGGGTGCTTCCTTCTTAGCCCTTTTCTACCTGCCTGCGGTGACCGTGAACCTGCTGTGGAGCTTTAGCAGCGTGATCATCGCCTTGCTGGGCATTCTGTGGCTTTCCGAAACCCCCACCTGGCTGCAATGGGGTGGCATCGGGCTGGCCATGGCTGGGGCAATTATCTATTTTTACCCGGCATCAATCCAGCATGGGCAGCTCGTGGGGATACTCGTTGCCGTGGTGGGCATCCTAGCGAATTCGGCATCTGCCATCCTGGGTCGCAGCATCAACCGCGCTCAGAAATACCACCCCCTGGTAGTGACAGTGGTCAGTATGGGCGTGGGCTCGGTGGTCCTGCTGGTTTCAGGCGTATTGCTGGAAGGTTTCCCATCGATCAGTCCCACCGGCTGGGTGATCATTGCCTGGCTAGCCTTTATCAACACGGCCTTTGCCTTCACCCTGTGGAACCTCACCCTGCGCACCCTCTCCGCCATAGAGTCGAGCATCATCAACAGCACCATGATGATCTGGATCCCCGTGTTCGCCGTGCTGTTCCTGGGTGAAAGCATCTCTGTCAAGCAGGTGATTGGGCTGCTTGCCGCAGGGCTCGGCACGCTGGTTGTACAGTTGAGACGGCTACCCCTTGCCAGCCGGACCGGCTGGCGCACCAGGGTTCCAAGGTAAACTATTGGTCAGGAGCATGCCATGGACGAGACAACAGGTACCATCAAGAACATCGAATCGAAGGTTGAAAAAGCCTTGTGGGAGCATGAAGTCCACAACCAGCTGGCGGAAGCGCAAGAGATCTACCAGGACGCTGAGAAGGAGCTGCTGAGCCTGGAGATTGGTCCATCGCATCCTGCTTACGCAGAGCAGCAGCGCGTGCTTTCCTACTGCCTGATGCGCCAGGGTAACATCCTGCGCCAGCAGGGCAAGCCCGCCGAAGCGCTGGCAATGGGACGGCTTGAGATCACCGCTGCCAGCCTCTCGGGCGATGAGGTCACCCTGGCACGCGCCCTGATGTCCAACGGCACTAATTTCCTTGTTGCCGGTAAGGTCGAGCAGGGCTTACAGTTGGTTGATGAAGCCTATAAATTGTTCAAAAAGGGCAACAGCTACGAACACAAGCAGGGGCTCGGCTGGTATTGGATCATGCAAGCCGACCTGGCCAATGCCGGGCTGACCGAGAAGCAACCTGGTAAGGTGCTCGCATTCGCAAACCATGCCCTGGAGATGCTGGTACCCATCCAAAACTGGCCGGGTGTGGCACGAGCCTACGCAGCCCGCGCCATCGCCCACGAAAAGATTGGCGAGACAGAACAGGCTGCGAAGGATCGCAAAGAGCAGCAGCTTGCGGAGAGCAAAATCGCTCAGGATGAATCTACTGTATAACGAGAAAACCACCACTTCCTGCCGTCGCATTCTCTAAAAAATGCCACAATTTATCCATCCATAGTATTTTTAATTCACATGGGTTACATATGTCATTGCCTGTTTGCCAGAAATTTCTATCCATCGTCATTCAACGCTGCCACGCAGACACAAATCAGTGGTATTGAAAGCCATTCTTGTATATGGGCCAAGAATGAAGCTGAATAAATTTTCTACGAAGACCTGCTTCTCGTGAAACTTAGCTACACCTAAGCTGGAGGACAGTTACATGGATGAGGCTGATGCCTTATGCGATCGTATCATCCTCATTGACCAGGGAAGAATCGTCGCACAGGGAACACCAGCAAATCTTAAAGCCAATTTGGGTGACGAGCTGGTAATGGAATATCAGATGTCGCTATAGAGATCGGTGTAGTAATGATCTACATCCTCGTCCTGGGTGACCTGGCTGTCTATTGCTACGAAAATAGGGTAACCCCATAAATGTTGTAAAGAAAATGTAAGTTAAATGGTAGTGTAACCTCAAGCAGCTATTAATTACGCCTGGTCACTTAACGGTGAATACGCCCCCACCCTCTTCACTGCCCGAATTCCCCCTTCCATGGCCTCCTCGCTGCTATAAGTTTCGCTTTTCCCAATGACCTCGTTGTTAGCAGCCTTCAAGGTGAAATAATATTTCCCACCCTGAGAATTGTGCCGCTCGAAGCGATCATCCCTGGGTGAGTTCTTCTTGACCGCCGCGATTCCTTCCTGCGCACCATTTTTTGATACATACATCTCGCTGGTCAAGATTATCTCGCTGTTTTCTGCAGTGAGGTTGAAATAATACTGGTTATCTGCAGACATCTTAAGTATATATTGTGCTGGCATGTCAAATCTCCTTGCAAATCATTCCTGTTGTTTTTTTTCTACATTCAAGACAGGCCTTCTAACCTGGTATGGTCAATTTCTCACGTGACCTTTATTTTCCTTTTATTTTCCACCACTCTAAACTCAACTATTTTACGAATCAGTTCATAGGGTATGGGCTTGCCAAGCGCGAATTGAACCGCTCCTTTTGAGAACTTGTATCCGCTAATATCTTCTTTGAATGCCTCGATGCCCGTTCCGGTTGGGTAAAACCCAATGTGGTCCTGATGTGCTCCAAACCACACCAGCATCCCGTTGAGATGATAACCAGGCATCTGGTAGCTGATCCTTTCCTGCGCATTGGGCGCAGCCTCTCTGATTACTGCCCGAATTTGTTGCAAGATTTCCTGAACATCTTCCGGGTATTGTGCTATGTAATCATCCACAGTGCTCGGATGAATTTTGGCTTTGTCCATGGTTCTCCCTTCAGAAACTTAGTCCTCCCCAACGATTTCATTTCCAGCGGGTCAGGATGGACTCGCGCTGGAATATCCCAATGGCGATCCAAAACAGCACAATCCCGATGACGGCCATGATGGCGGTTACCAGCAATGATGCCAGTGGGCTGATCACTTCACCGAACCCCACCCTGCTGAAAACCAGCACCAGCACGACGAAAATCACGCTGGAAAACTGGGCAGCGGTACGTGGCTCGTTGAAACGTGATGAGGCCATTACCGTTAATGCCACCGGGGTCAGGGTGACCACTGGCGCGGTCAGCAGCAGGAGGACCAGGTATCCTGGCGTGATCACCTGCCCGATTACCCCCGGTGCCGTGAACATAGCCATCTCAGCAATGAATAATCCTGTGCTGAGCCAGGTAGCCAGGATGGCGGGTATCATGGCTGAAAGGCTTTTAGCCATCAGCAGCTGCCAGGTTTCTACGGGGGTGGCTAATAACGGCTCCAACGTGTGGCTGTTTTTTTCACCCACGATACTGTAAGCCGCGATCATGGCTGGGATAAATAAGGACTCGATCAGAAAATACATCCGAAACAAGTTACCAACGCTCACCTGAGCAGTTTCTATTGCCGCGGTCGGGTTGATCTGCGCGTTGGGTGGCGGCTTAAGCAGGGATGTGTGGGTGGTGTATAACACGATCCCTGCAAGGATTACGAAGATCAATGGCACGATGCATAGGCTGTAGATCAACGGGCGTTGCTGGAATATTTCCCTGAGCTCTTTGTGTAAAATGAGCCAGACCTTATTCATTGTTCTTCCTCTGTTTTCTTGGACCCCACCAGCTGCAAATAAACTTCCTCCAGGCTATGGCTGATTGGCATGACCGAGCGTATTTGCGCCCCGGCGGTAATCAGCGCCTGCACCAGCACCGGGCTCTGTCCGTCAAGGTCATCCAGCTGCACAGATAGCATGCTGTTATTGGCCACCACATCCTTGACGAAGGGCAGCGCTTTCACTGCATCGACATAGGCCGTTGCATCTGCGGTCAGGCGTACCTGCACGCCTTTCCCGAACAGCCCGGCGCGCAAGCGGTCGGGGGTATCCACACGGATCAGCTGTGTCTTGAAGATGCCGATGATATCGCACATCTCATCGGCTTCTGGCAGGATGTGAGTGGTGAGTACGATGGTACGCCCTTCAGAGCGCAGCGTTTTGATGAAATTCAGCACCGTGCGGGCGGCTTCCGGGTCAAGCCCCGAAGTGGGCTCATCCAGGAAGACCACCTGCGGCTCGTGCAGCAGGGCACGGGCAATAGCCAGCTTTTGGCGCATACCTTTCGAAAAGCTACCCACTTTTTCATCTTTTCGCTCCCATAGATCCAAGTCGCGCAAGAATCGTTCGGCTTGACGGCCGGCTTTTACAGCATCCAAGTCATAAAGCTGCCCGAAGAACGTCAGGTTCTCGTAAGCACTCAGCCGGTCGTACAGTCCAGGTGTTTCCGTCAGGATGCCCACCGAACGGCGGATGGACTGGTTCTCGGCTCCCAGCTTGTATCCAGCCACAGTGGCGATCCCACTGGAGGGAGCAATAAGCGCCGCCAGCATGCGTACCGTGGTCGTTTTACCGGCTCCATTCGGCCCTAAAAAACCGAACACGCTCCCCGCCGGGATTTCCAGGGTGAGGCGGTCGACCGCAATGAGCGGCCCAAATGAGCGAGTTAATTGGTCAGTTTCAATGACGTTCATATACGAATAAATGCCTACTTTCACATCACTTGATGGGTATCAAGCACCTTAATATACGAAAAATCAGCCATAAATGGATCCCATTTCTTTTCCATCAATTTCTACACAACAGTCGTCCATTCTCATCAGCAGCTAATATCAGCGAATTTGCCTGCAGATATATTTTGCGTCCTCACCCACCCCGCCCAGCAGAGAGGAAGTCAATCCCCTCTGGAAGTGCAGGCCAACAAAGTACAGCCCCGGCATTTCGGTTGCGACCCCCCGCTCATGTCGTGGGTGACCATGCTGATCGAACACCGGTAATTTAATCCACTGGTAGTCGGGATGAAAACCCGTAGCCCAGATCACCCCCTCAGCCTCGATAACCTGTCCACCTTCCAATTTCGGTTTTCCCGCCATCACTCCCAGCATTCGTCCGCTAAGCTCGACCCCTGCGTCAAGGACATCTTTACGCGTGATGCGGATCAGCGGATTGCCATGGCTTAGCACGATGGCCTTCATCCGCCGACCAAGCGGCGTGTGAATGGTAATCACGCGGTGCAGCACCCACCAGTAAAGCTTGCCCTTGAACAGCTTCCCCAGCTTGTCGGCAGGGATGCGCCCCACATTACGCCCTGCTAGCCAGACTTTCTTGCCTGCTTTAGCCAGCTCGATGGCGATTTCTGCGCCTGAGTTTCCCGCCCCCACCACCAGCACCTGCTTGGCGGGGATGCTCACCGGATTGCGATATTCCTTTGAATGTAGCTGGAATATTTTCGGGGCCAGCGCAAATGAAAATTCTGGAATATACGGCGTGTGGAACGCTCCGGTGGCGACAATGACGTTTTGGGTATGATACTCGTCCTCTCCGGCGGTGATATGGTATCCCGATTCATTTTGTTGCAGTTTTTCTACCCTTACTCCGTTTTTAAGTGGTAAGCTGAAATACCTGGCATATGAATCGAGAAATTCTGCCGTTTCATCTTTACTTGGAAAGTATAAATCAGGCCTGGGGAATTTCATCCCAGGCAGGTTATTATTCTGGCTGGGAGTAAATAGCCGCAGGCTATCCCAACGTCTTCTCCACGATTCACCAGTCTGGTCATGTTGATCAAGGATGACGTAATCAATTTTGCGCTGGCTGAGGTAATAGCCGGCTGCCAGGCCCGCTTGACCCCCTCCGATCACAACGGTATTAAAATCATCTCGGCTTGACATCCTATTGCTCCTCTTATATAATATAGTATAACTATAATGAGTATAGGTATACTACACATCATGTCAAATGTCAATCATCTCCCAAAGTACACCCACCGACAAAGACAGGCACAGGCAACCCGCAACCTGATCGTCTCTGCTGCACAGGGATTATTCCTTGAGCAGGGGTACATTTGCACAACCATTGAGGCCATCGCTGAACGTGCCGGCGTGGCCACCAGCACCGTATATGCTGTTTTTGGATCAAAACGCGGCATTCTGCGCGCCATTCGAGATACCTGGCACGAGCGCACCCACATTCGCCAAGTTTTGAATGAAAGCCATGCCTCATCCAACCCTCGGGAACGCCTGATGAAACTGGCCGAAGCCACCCGCCAACAGTGGGAGCTGGGTGCGGAAGTTACCGCCATCTATACCGGTGCTGCAGCGGCTGACCCGCGCGCTGCCGCCGAACTGAGCGAAGCCCTGACCGGCAGGCGGGTGGGTATGCAGACCTTCGCAAAGAACCTGGCGCCTCACCTGCGTGAGGGTCTCGACGTAGCCCATGCAGCTTCCATCCTTCAGGCGTTATGCCGCTCAGAAGTGTATGACGAGCTGGTCCGTCACTCTGGATGGTCGCCTGATGAATACCAGGCATGGTTATTGGATATGCTAAAGCGAGAAATCCTGCAAACTTAGGAGTTACACATGATCTATGTAAAAAGGGTCTATGACCCTGCATCAGATAAAGATGGGCAGCGGTTTTTGGTGGATCGCCTTTGGCCGCGCGGCCTGAAAAAAGACGCCCTGAAACTGGATGATTGGTTCAAGGAGGTGGCCCCGAGCAATGAGCTGCGCCACTGGTACGGACACGACCCCGATAAGTGGTGTGAGTTCAACGAGCGCTACTTTGCCGAATTGAATAAAAACCCTGCTTCCTGGAAACCCTTGTTGGAAGCTGCCCGCAATGGAGATGTTACCTTGCTTTTCAGCACCCGCGAAGAGAAACTTAATAATGCAGTTTCCTTGCGTGCCTATCTTGAAAAAAAGCTGAAGACGGAAGCATGACATGGAATACTATCGACGTCCAAGAGTGGTCATCCTCGGGGCGGGTTTCGGAGGATTGTGGGCTGCCAAAGCTTTAGGCGGAGCGCCGCTAGATGTAACAGTAGTCGATCGCAACAATTACCATTCTTTTTTCCCATTGCTCTACCAGGTTGCAGCCGCAGAACTCGAGCCGGAAGATATCATATACCCTGTACGCAGCATCCTGCACCGCAACCCAAATATACATTTCGAATTGGGCGAGGTATCGGCGGTCGACACAACGCACAAGGTGGTGGTTGCTCGCCAGAAGCGATTACCTTACGATTACCTTGTCCTTTCCGTGGGCAGCCAGCCGAATTTTTTCGGCGTCCAAGGGGCCACCGAGCACACCTTCCCGATGCGCAACCTCGAAGAAGCCGTGTTGCTGCGCAACCATATCCTTTGCCGATTTGAGACTGCCGTGCTGGAAACCGATCCATCCCTGCGCCGGCAGATGCTAACCTTCACCATCGTCGGAGGAGGACCTACAGGCGTGGAATTCGCCGGCGCCTTGGCTGAGCTGGTACGGAAACCCCTGGCCAGGGATTATCCCAGCCTGGATTTGCGTGAGGTACATATCCTTCTGCTCGAGGCTACCGACCACCTGCTCACCGTCCTGCCTGACAAGCTGCAAAATTACTCGCTCAATCGCCTGCGTCACCTGGGTGTGGAAGTGCAGCTTAATTCGCATGTGGTCGAGGTCAACTCACAACATGTAATCTTGAAGGACGGCAGAACCATCGCCACCGAAACCGTCGTCTGGACAGCAGGCGTGAGCGGCATGCAGCTGCCACGGGTCTGGGATTTTCCGACCCGGTCCAATGGACAGGTGGAGGTGCTGCCAACCCTGCAGATACCAGGACACCCCGATGTATATGCTATCGGCGACCTGGCGTACGTGGAACAATCGGGCGAGCCGCTGCTGTTGGTGGCTACCGTGGCTACTCAGGAAGGTGAATGGGCAGCCAGGAACATCATGCGGCAGGCTGCAGGCGGGCAGGCCCGGCCATTCCATTACCGAGATCTGGGTGTTATGGCTGTCACCGGCCGTAACGCGGCCGCGTCACGCATTTTAAGATTTACCCTTACCGGCTTCCCGGCGTGGTTCATCTGGCTCACCGTGCACATCTACCGGCTGATCGGCTTCAGAAACAAGCTGTCGGTGCTCATCAATTGGGCATGGGATTATGTCTTCTTCGATCGGGTAGTGCGCCTGATCTTTCCACTTCCGCAGACTGGGCTGGCGGAAGAGGGCTGCTCAGACTGAGATGCCTGCCCGGATGGAACACAAAGGCTACGCTATTAATGCAGAATCTTCCGCTCGTAGGTGTTAAACCAATCTTAAGCTAGGTTGGATGAATACTGTAATCTGCATCGATTATAATGACCCCTGAATGATAGAAGGTACCGGGTGCAATGCTGCTGTTATGTGGTCAGGAGCCACATTATCAGGGTTCCCAGCCTGCCCATCTGGTTGAGCGAGCAGCTGCGGGGGTGATTGGCTTCAGCACCCACCCGCTGGTTTCAACCAAACAGGCCTGGAATACCCTGTTTTTTGAGCGGTTGATACGCCTGGCTGCACCCTTGGCGAGGGAGGAGATGCTAGAAAGGGGCTATTGAGCGTGGACAATATTCACATCACTACACTTTTCCTGGATATCGGGGGCGTTCTGCTCACCAATGGCTGGGATCATAAAGCCCGCCGCCACGCAGCCGAGCATTTCCAGCTGGACTATGAAGATATCGAAGAACGCCACCACCTCACCTATGACACCTACGAAGAGGGAAAATTGAGCCTGGATGACTACTTACAAAGGGTTATTTTTTGCCAGAAAAGACCCTTCGAGGTGGACGATTTCAAGAATTTCATGCTGTCTCGCTCTAAACCCTTCCCAGAAATGCTGCAATTGGTCCAATCGCTGAAACAGGCTCATGAGTTGAAAACCATCGCCGTCAGCAACGAGGGGCGCGAGATCAATGCTTACCGCATCCATACCTTCCACCTCGATCAGGTGATCGATACCTTCATCTCGTCCTGCTTCGTCCACTACCGCAAGCCGGACCTGGATATCTACCGCATTGCCCTGGACGTCTCTCAAGCCGCGCCCAATGAAGTGGCTTACATCGACGACCGGCTGATGTTCGTCGAAGTGGCCAGCAGCCTGGGTATTCACGGCATCGTCCATGCCAACTTTTCAACCACCCGCGCCGGATTGGCAGCACTGGGCCTTTCATCAACATAAAAGTGGGAAAAACATTCGAAAGGAGTCAAATGAGCGATAATAAATGCCGCATTGGCATGGTGGGACTGGGTGTGATGGGGCGAAATCTGCTGCTCAACATGGCAGAACATGGTTTTGCCGTGGCGGGGTACGACAAAGATCCGCAAAAAGTAACCTTATTGAAGGCAGAAGCAGGTGGCTTGCCCATACAATCCGCAAACGACATTGCAGGCTTCATCGCGTTGCTGCAGGTGCCGCGCGCCATCATGCTGCTGGTGCCAGCTGGGCCGATTGTGGATAACGTGATCCGCGACCTGCTGCCTCACCTCCATCCGGGAGATATGATCATCGACGCCGGCAACTCGCACTTCACAGATACCGACCTGCGTCAGCGCACCCTGGAGGCCAAGGGACTGCACTTTTTTGGCATGGGGGTCTCGGGCGGTGAAGAGGGTGCCCGGCACGGACCCAGCATGATGCCCGGCGGACCGCCGGACGCTTATAAGGTGGTCCAGGATATCCTGGAGGCTGCATCTGCCCATGTTGGCAGTGACCCATGCGTCACTTATCTTGGCCCACGCTCGGCCGGACATTACGTCAAGATGGTGCACAACGGCATCGAATATGGCATCATGGAGCTCATCGCCGAGACCTACGACTTCCTCTCGCGCGGCGTCGGGCTAACCGACGATGAGTTGGGCAAGTTATTCTCCAGCTGGAACCAGGAAGAGCTGAACGGTTACCTGGTTGAAATAACCTCCGAAATTTTCCGCAAGGTGGATGACATCACCGGGAAGCGCCTGGTGGATGTGGTGCTGGATGCCGCTCACCAACTGGGCACCGGCATGTGGACCAGCCAGGATGCTTTCAATCTACACGTCCCCACCCCCACCATCGACACGGCGGTGATGATGCGCAACCTGTCGGGATTGCAAGAACAGCGCGCTGCCTTCAGCCAGCAGTACGGCCAGAAAATCCAGCCGTTGCCCTCCGAGCAACCAAAAGTGATCCCCCAGGCCAGGCGTGCCCTGTATGCAGCCATCATCACCACCTATGCCCAGGGATTCGCCCAGCTGTCTGCGGCATCGGAAGCATATAACTACAATCTGGACTTTCAGGCGGTGGCCAGTATTTGGCGTGGCGGCTGCATCATTCGCTCGAAGCTGCTCGAACCTATCCGCGACGCCTATACTCGCCAGCCGCAGCTGTTGCACCTGCTGCTGGATAAGACCCTGGGCAAAGCCGTGGAAGAGTGCCTGGATGACCTGCGCAACCTGGTGCAGGTTGCCTCCACATTCAACATCCCTGTACCGGGGTTCATGGCAACCCTGGCGTATATCGACAGCTTGCGCTCCATGCACCTGCCGGCTAACCTGATCCAAGCCCAGCGCGATTTCTTTGGGGCGCATACCTACGAGCGGGTGGACGAGCGCGGTGTTTTCCACACCGAATGGGCAAAGGAGCAAGGATAAGATGGCATCCATTTCTCTGCCTTCTGCCGAAATCGTGATCTTCGGCGCTGCCGGAGACCTCACCTGGCGCAAGCTGATCCCCGCCTTGTATAACCTCTACCTGAGCCACCTGCTGCCCGAAAAATTCTCCATCTGCGGGATCGATGCCAAGCCCATCGGCCTGGACAACCTACGCAGCCGTTACCTGGATGGGGTGAACAAGTTCTCGCGGCGCGGCAAGGCCAAGCCCGAACAATGGAAAGAGTTCGCCGCCCACGTGGACGGCTGCCTGGCGGGTGATTTCAACAACCCCGAGACTTTCGAAAACCTGGCAAAGCACCTGGGTGAGCGCGAAAAATCGTGGGGAGAGCACGCCGAGCGAGTGTATTACCTGGCTACCCCCCCAACCATCGTCGAGACCATCGTCCACAACCTGGGGCAGGCACGCCTGGTGAGCGACCGCAAGCGAGCCCGTGTGGTGTTCGAGAAGCCCTTCGGGCACGACCTGCGGTCGGCCCACGAGCTCAACCAATCCTTGCTCAAGACCCTCGAAGAACCGCAGATCTACCGTATCGACCATTACCTGGGCAAGGAGACGGTGCAGAACATGCTGGCATTCCGCTTTGCCAACGCCCTGTTCGAGCCCATCTGGGACCGGCGCTACATCGACCACGTGCAGATTACCGTGGCCGAGCAGGTGGGTGTGGAGCACCGCGGTGGCTATTACGACCATTCGGGGGCGCTGCGCGACATGATCCAAAACCACCTGTTGCAAATCCTGTCGCTGGTGGCCATGGAGCCGCCCTCGGCGTTCGACGCCGACGAGATCCGCGCCCGCAAGGTGGATGTGCTGTCGGCCATCCGCCCCATCTCCTCCGACCACCTGCATGAATTTGCTTCGCGGGGCCAGTACGGTCCAGGCTGGCTGGAGGGCGAGCGCGTCACCGGCTACCGTAGCGAGCCCGATGTGGACCCTGAATCCAACACCGAGACGTTCGCCGCCATCAAGCTGTTCATCGACAACTGGCGCTGGCAGGATATCCCCTTCTACCTGCGCACGGGCAAGCGCCTGGCCCGCAAGGTCTCACAGGCCATCATCCAGTTCCGCCCCGTGCCTCACCAGTCATTCCCGTCCTCAGCTCATCAAGACTGGCTGCCCAACCGTCTGGAGATACAAATCCAGCCGGATGAGGGCATCGACCTGCACTTCCAGGCCAAGATGCCCGGTGTGGAGCTGCGCCTGAGCTCGCAGAACATGCGCTTCCGCTACTCGGAAGCCTTCAATACCACCCCGCCCGAGGCTTACGAAACCCTGCTGCTGGATGTAATCAACGGAGATGCCACCCTATTCATGCGCGCCGATCAGGTAGAGAAAGCCTGGCAGGTGATCGAGCCGGTGTTGGACGCCTGGCGCAACTCGGCGCCATCTGATTTTCCCAACTACGCCGGGGGCACCTGGGGGCCGGCCAGCGCCGAAGCACTCATCGCCCAGGATGGCCGGCGCTGGCTGCAACCGATTTTCGCCGAAGGCCAGGAAACTGGAGCATGATATGATCCGCGTTTACCCCGACCTGGAAGCCATTAGCCGTGCAGCCGCCGAGCTGTTTACCCTGCAATCGCGTGTAGCGGGTATCGCCTGCGGGCGCTTCAGCGTGGCCCTCTCGGGCGGCGCTACCCCGCGCCGCATGTACGAGCTGCTGGCCACGCCAGAATATAGTGAGCGCATCCACTGGTCTGAGGTGCACGTCTTCTGGAGCGATGAGCGCTGCGTGCCGGAGGATGACCCGCGCAGCAACTCGCGCATGGCCCGCCAAACTCTGCTGGACCACGTGCCCATTCCCCCGGCGAACATCCACCCCATCCGCTGCGCCACGAATCCCAAGCAGGCTGCCCTGGAATATGAAGCCGAACTAAAGGAATTTTTCAGCATCCAGAACCCCAACTTCCACATGCTGTTATTGGGCCTGGGCAGCAACGGGCACACCGCCTCGCTCTTCCCGCGCACCATGGTACTCCACGAAGATCAGCGCTGGGTGCAGGACGTTTACGTGGAAGAGCTGGGCATGTATCGCCTCACCTTCACCGCCCCGTTCATCAACCAGGCTGAGCAGGTGGTGTTCCTGGTGTCGGGCGCCGATAAGGCCCAGGTATTGGAGGATGTGCTGGAAGGGCCTTACCAGCCAAGCGAGCTGCCCGCCCAGCTCATCCGCTCTGGCACCAAGCACCCGCTGTGGCTGGTGGACAAGGCTGCCGGCCACAAGCTGACCATGACCAACGATGAGTAGCCAGGGTAAAAAAAAACCAAGAATAATCTGTAATTTTCATCACCTAAAAGACATCGTAAAAAAGAAGAAAAATTGATTAACTTGCTCATGGAGACAGCCTCTCGAGCCGCTTGTGTCAGCATGCAACCTCAAGTTCGAGGTCTCTATTGCATGCTTCAGATCTTTGCCTGAGCTTTTGTCCATCGGCTGGGATTATGCAAAAAATCACGATATTCTCTGATTTCTGATGTGTGGAAAAAAGACCGGGTGTCTTTACTGCGTCTGTGATGAAATGATACCTATGATTAGACAGTAATATGTACAAGAATCCTGATGACAAAAAATTAAAACAGGGGTAAAATTTCGGGCATGATTACTCTTTTATCATCGGTTTCAGACGATGCCTCTGCTGATGTATCTATAGAGGACCATAGTATTTATAGTAATACGTAAACCCGGAAGATGAATATGTCTACACCTTCCGGGTAAATCCATTACCCTGAAGGTGCTGGACACATGGCAAACGATCTTCGAATTTTTCACATTTCACCAAATAAAAACAAGGCATTTACGTGGGGGGATATACTCGCACTGCTATTAATCGTGGCATTGCTGTACATCGGAGTTCGAATCGCATTTAATGCTCCCGCTGAAATAACAGGTCCAGAAATCTCCCTCTCACCAGGTTCACTTCCATGGTATGCCGTTTTGTCAGTTGGGCGAATGACAGCCGCATATTTGTTATCTATGATTTTCACTTTACTTTATGGGCGTACAGCAGCTTACAACCATCGTGCTGAGCAAATTCTGATGCCGCTGCTAGACGTCTTGCAAAGTGTGCCTATCCTTTCATTCCTGCCGGTAGTGCTACTAAGTTTTTCAGCAATCCTTCCTGAAAAAATTGCTGTAGAGCTTGCTTCAATAGTGTTAATTTTTACGAGCCAGGCCTGGAACTTAACCTTCGCCTGGTACCAGTCATTAACCACCATCCCACAGGAACTCAAAGAAGCATCTTCGATTTTTCGCCTGAACACCTGGATAAAATTTAAGAGATTAGAACTTCCATTTAGCATGATCAGCCTCGTTTGGAATAGCATGATGTCGTGGGCTGGGGGATGGTTCTTCTTAATGGCTGCTGAAATATTTACCGTCGGATCAAAAGATTTCCGCTTACCTGGTTTAGGTGCTTATCTCAGTAAGGCCGCCAGTCAAAGCAATTACACAGCCATCGCCTTGGGGATTGGCACATTAATTCTTACGGTTGTAATTTTAGACCAGCTTATCTGGCGACCTTTACTGGCATGGGCTGATCGGTTTAAAGTGGAGATGATTGAAAATGATAATCCTCTAGGTTCCTGGTTTTACGACCTTATCAAAAATTCTTTCTTAACTCGATGGTTATCCAGGCGGTTATTTTACCCTGTGGCTGAATGGATCGATCGTAAATCCTTACAACGTTTCCCAATTGTCGAAAAATCTACGGATAACAACCGATCTCAAAAACTAATAGGAGCAATATTAATTGGGATTTTTGGTATAGCTATTCTCTATTTTGTTTATCAAACTGCCGAGATGTTAATCAGTTTGCCGCCTGGTCAATGGAGATCGGTAGGGTTGGGTGTTCTGGCTACATTTCTTCGCGTTAGTGTGGCCCTAATCATTGCTCTCCTTTGGACAATACCGTTGGGCGTTGCAATTGGAATGAATCAGAAACTTGCATCTGTTTTACAGCCCATCGTTCAGGTGACAGCCTCGGTACCGGCAACAGCACTATTCCCGGTGATTATTTTATTGGTGATTAATCTTCCCGGTGGGCTAAACCTTGCTGCAATCATTTTGATGCTTATGGGTACTCAATGGTATTTACTTTTCAATATCATTGCTGGAGCGAGTGCAATTCCTCAGGATCTAAAATATACCGCCAGATTATTACAACTCTCTCGATGGCAGCGTTGGCGAACATTGATCTTGCCGGGAATATTCCCATATCTTATTACCGGAGCGATCACCGCCAGTGGAGGGGCATGGAATGCTAGTATTGTTGCCGAATACCAGCACCTTGGCGGACGAACCTTGGAGGTTAATGGAATAGGAGCATTAATTGCTGACGCGACGGCATCAGGAGATTATCCACTGTTGTTAGCAGCTACGCTTGCGATGATAATCACCGTAATTTTGGTGAATCGATTGCTTTGGAGGCGATTGTATGCCTTAGCTGAAGAAAAATATCGGATGGAGGTTTAGAATGGCTGATATATTGCTATCTTTAGAGAATGTTTGCCAGGAATATGGAACAGGGTCTCGGAAATTTACGGCAGTTGAGGACGTAAATCTTCAATTAACCGATGGAGAATTTGTGGCTTTATTAGGCCCTGCAGGTTGTGGCAAGAGCACTTTATTAAGAATAATCACCGGTTTACAGAAAGCCTCAAGCGGTAAAGTCCTTTATCGAAACAATTTGTTGGTGGGTGTGAATCCACATTCTTCTATTGTCTTTCAAACTTTTGCATTATTCCCCTGGTTGAGTGTGATTGACAATGTAGCACTTGTCTTAAAAGTTAAAGGAGTCGAAGAGCCGACCCGGTCTAAGAAAGCAGAAGAATTGGTTGACCGGGTTGGGCTTGACGGTTTCGAGACGGCCTATCCCAGAGAATTGTCTGGAGGAATGCGGCAAAAAGTGGGGTTTGCACGTGCTATGGCTGTTGAACCTGAATTGTTATGCCTGGACGAGCCTTTTTCAGCTTTAGATGTGCTTAGCGCCGAATCATTAAGAGGTGAATTGCTAGAATTATGGACTGAGGGAAATATCCCAACAAAATCGATATTAATGGTGAGCCACAACATTGAAGAAGCTGTATTTTTAGCTGATCGTATCGTTGTCATGGATAAAGATCCCGGGAGAATCATCGCTAACCATGTGATCAATCTCCCACACCCTCGACAGCGAAAATCTCCAGAATTCCAGAAAAATGTTGACCAGGTTTATGCATTGTTGGCAGGTCAAACGAGATCAGAGCGTGAAGAATATGGTTCGGCGCCAGGTGAGCCAGGAATTACCCGCAGATTGCCGGGAGTGGATATTGGCGATCTTGCGGGTTTGCTGGAACATCTGGAGGAACTAGATAGTGAAAAACACGATATCTATTTGCTTGAAGAAGAACTTGGGGTTGAATCAAATGATATCTTACTTCTCACGGAAGCCGCAGAGTTATTTGGTTTCGCATCAATTGCTAAAGGAGATATCGAGATTACCCCTTTAGGAACGACATTTGCCGAGGCGAGTATTCTTGCCAGGAAAGAGATATTTGCTTCACGGGTGCGCAGATTGCCTCTCGTAAAATGGTTATTAAGGATGCTTCAGAATTCTGAAGATAAGCGGTTGAAAAGGGAAGTCATCTTTACTGCGTTGGGCTTGGAATTTCCACCCGATGAGGCAGAAAAACAAATTATGACCTTAATTAAATGGGGTAGATATGCTGAATTACTTTCATATAACGATGAGACAGAAATGATTGTTTTAGAGACGAGCAAAGAGACAATCAACTAACTGCTTATTGAACAGCGACCTGGGCAGCCAATAATCCAAATCCCTAATTGTTGTCCGGGCGGACGTCGGCATCCATCACCGCCACTCGGTCGGTCTCAGCCGTATTACCGGAAAAATCGCTGCCCTGCCAGGTTGTTAGGCACCACCCGGCGATTGCGCAGGCTGTTGGATAACCCGTGGTCAGTTTGTTCTGGATCTCGATTTTTAGGCTATCTTTGTCGTCCTTGCTCTCCTGAAACCTGTAATTCTGGCGCAAAGCATCCTTCAATATGACATCTGGGCACACTTTCTTATCCGTCTTGGTTTGGTATTCCACCTCCGGCACCATCATCAGCTTCTTGCCGCGCGTGCTGCCCCTCCAGGTAGTGGTTTTTATCCGCTGCCTCATAACAGGCAATTTCATGCCTATCCATAGCGTTGAAAACAAGTGATGTAAATGCATGAATGCCTAATATCCCTTTACCAATTCGCTCAGTAAATCTAAGGTTAAAGCCGGGATTTCGTTGTATCATATAGGTATAGCGAGCATAAAGGAGAAAAATTATGGCAAGCCTTACCCAACCCCTTCGAGATGAGCACCAGGAGCTGTACCCCTTCGTGGAAGAATTGCGCCAGGCAGGCGACGCGGTGTACGAGAGCCTGACCACCAATGCCCACGCCAGAGTCGAAGATGCCTATCGCTTCCTATCCCGCCACCTGATCCCACACGCTAAGGCCGAAGAAGCTGCTCTGTACCCCATGGTGCAAAAAGCAATGGGCTGCCAGCAGGCCACCGCCAGCATGATGCGCGACCACCAGGAGATTGCCCGGCTGACAGAAGAGCTGGAGACGCTACGGGTGCACAAGTCGGTGCTATCCATTACCTCGCTACAAGCCATGGCATTCCGGCGCGTGCTGTATGGGCTCTATACGCTGATCAAAGTGCACTTTGCCAAGGAAGAGGAAATCTACCTGCCGCTGCTGGATGAGAAGCTGACCGCCGAAGAGGCGCAGACCATGTTCCAAAAAATGGCGGTGGCAGCCAAGGCTGCCAGGCAAAACCCGGAGCATTAACCGCCGGCGGCACTCCCAGGCCGGGTGATCACCGCATGGTGGCGGTAATTTCGCCTGAATAAATCTGCCACGTAAGTGGCAGCTATTCCCCCCATCATCCAGAACCGATTACATTTCCCTCGCTGTATTGGTATTGTCACGGAGCGAAGAAACAGGAGCCCTTCTTGTAGGGGAGGACTGGGAAGCTATTTGTAGGGGAGGGTTTGAGACCTTGATTGTAGGGGAGGGTCTGAGACCTAGATTG
>CAYLPS010000027.1:0-34974 GCA_964385625.1 uncultured Anaerolineaceae bacterium
TTTCGTTAGCTGATCATTATTCCTTTCTATCGCAATACTCAGCCTTTAGATAAAATAATGGATGGGATGCCGATAAATAGCTGCACAAAACCATTAGCTATCAAAATCAGTGATTAAAATGGTCGTTCGATTCCACTTCTTAGGGCCATTCGATCTAGACGACGGCCAGCAAGCGCTTATAAAGCCACCGACCCAAAAATCACAATCATTGCTGGCTTATCTCGTCTTTCACCGCAAGCGACCCCAATCGAGAGAACATCTGATCAACCTATTTTGGGGTGAGCGCCCGGAACACAAGGCGCGCCGCTCACTGACTACAGCGCTATGGCACATACGGAGTTGCCTGCCGGATGACTATATCATCAGCGACTACTCAAGTGTTCAGGTTAACCCGCAAGCAATCATTTGGGTAGACGTAGATGAATTTAATCATTTAGTCCACTCAAATGATTCAGAAAATTTGGTTATGGCACTTAATTTATACCATGGCACCTTGTTAGATGGTTTTTATGACGATTGGATAATGAACGAGCGTTATCGGATAGAAGCTGACTATGAGGAAGCCCTGACTCGGTTGATGTTGATGCAGCAGGATGCAAGACTATATCAACAAGCTTTGCAGACAGCTCTGCGCCTGGTTGATCAGGATCCCCTGCGAGAGGATGCCCACAGGTTGGTGATGCGAGCGTTCTGCCGGCTGGGCCAACGTAATGCCGCGCTGGAGCAATACCGCCATTGCCGGCAGCTCGTGCAAGAGGAGCTGGGCGCTGAGCCCATGGCCGAGACCGTTGAGCTATACCAGACAATCCTGGATGGGCGCTTTGAAACCGGACTTGCTAACGCAAGACTGATTGCGAGCAAAGCGCACGTGAATACTATCCATCGGACCGGACAGGATCCGCTGAATCCCATCATTTACGGTAGGCTGGTAGGCCGAGAACAGGAGATGACGTTCCTGCGTGATCGTTACCAGGAAGTCTTGGCAGGTCATGGCACTCTTGTGCTCGTCAGTGGAGAGGCGGGTGTTGGTAAGACTCGGCTGATCGAGGAATTTGCCCACCGGCTACGCTGGGAGGGGGTACGCGTGTTGTGGGGTCGCTGCTATGAGTTTGAGCGCATTGTGCCCTACCAGCCAATCAGCGAAGCGCTGCAGACTGTCCTGTCTACTTTGACCCCCACGGACCTAGCAAATCTGCCTTCCTGGATTTTGACAGAGTTAGCACGCCTTCTGCCAGAGTTATCAGAAAGGTGTCCTGGAATCAGTAGCGGCACCGCAGTGCCCCTCGACCAGGAGCAGGCGCACTTTTTCGAAGCGGTAGCCCTTTTTCTGGCCGGTCTCGCGGAAAAAGCGCCGTTGGCCTTGATCCTGGACGACCTGCATTTGGCTGCCAATTCCACGCTAGAGATGGTCCACTTTCTAACCCGGCACCTGGCAGGTCGTGCAGTTCTAATCGTTGGTACGCTTCGACCAGAGTCGATAGGGCAGCACCGTCTGTTCCAAGAACTCCAGAGACAGTTGAGTTGCGATGATCTTGCTTGGTCGTTGAATGTGGCAGGCCTTTCGCCACAAGCTGTGGCTGCGCTGATCCTCGAGATGTCAGGCAGCGGCACAGCCATCGCGCCCCTGGCCCGCCGACTATACGAGGAGACGGAGGGCAATCCGTTCTTTTTGATCGAAACCGTCAAGTCTCTATTCGAGGCCGGGTTAGTCTGCATGGAGCGCGGCGCATGGCAGGGGGATTTTGAACAGATATCACAAGCAAAGCTCCCACTGCCCTCAGGCGTCAGTGAAGCGATCCAAACGCGGGTGAGCCGGCTTGGCCAGCGAGTCCGACAAGCGCTGCAGGTAGCCTCAGTGCTTGGCCGCGAGTTTGACCTACAACTGCTCAGCGCTGCCTCGAAGCGAGACGAGGAGGCGACTCTCGAGATCCTAGACGTATTGTTACGGAGGGGGTTCGTCGACGAGGGTAGTGGTGTCCTGGGCCGCGACTATGTTTTCCACCACCACAAAATCCAGGAGGTTATCTACGCTGGCTTGCCGATCCGGCGTCGCCAGCATCTGCATGCCCGCGTTGGTAAAGAGATCGAGAGGCAATATGCCTTGGACGCAGAGGGCGTGGCGGGTGAGTTGGCTTTCCATTTTCAGGAAGGCCGCCTAGTAGACAAGGCACTGGCGCCTAAGGCCGTACGTTACCTGCTTCTGGCTGGCGACCAAGCGCGCCTGGTGTATGCTCATCGAGAGGCGATTGACTTTTACACGAGAGCCCTGACTTTGCAGAAGGAGCAAGGCGACCACGAAGCAGCGGCACGCACGCTCATGAAGTTGGGTTTGACCTATCACATCGGCTTTGAGTTTGTTCAAGCCCAGCGGGCATTCCAGAAGGGCTTTTCCTTGTGGCAGCAACTGGGTCGACGACATGTGACAGCAAATCAGCCGCCTGCTCCACACGCTTTACGTATTCGCTGGCGGCTTCCATATACACTAGATCCCGCTCTATGCATGGAATATGTTTCGGCGTTGGTTATCTCTCAGATGTTCAGCGGATTGGTGTCGATAGATGCGGAGCTCAATGTCGTGCCAGAAGTTGCCCAGCATTGGGAAGTCTATGAAGACGGGCGTCGCTATCGGTTCCATTTGCGGCAAGACGCTTACTGGAGTGACGGTAAGGCCGTGACAGCCCACGATTTTGAATACGCCTGGAAGCGGGTGCTCGATCCGGCTACAGGTATCATCGATAGCGACTTCTTTGCCATCAAGGGGGTGCGCGCATTTCATCAGGCTGCGGTGCCCAATACGGACTGCATTGGCGTACAAGCGCTGGACGATTGGACTCTCGAAGTGGAGCTCGAGGAAGCGGTCAGCCATTTCCTTTATTTCCTGGCCAACGCCCAGTTCTATCCCGTTCCGCGGCACGTTGTGATGGCCTATGGCGCGGCTTGGACCAGCGCGGAACGGATCGTTACCAATGGCCCCTTCCTGCTGGAATCGTGGGATCAGGGTGAGTGCATGAGACTGGCACGCAATCCACTATACACAGGTCGACGCAAGGGCAACGTGCAGCAGGTCCTGGTGCAGTCCCCTCGAGAGACCTCACCTTGCGACCTTTCGGCATCCTTAGCCCTATACTTGGGCGGAGATCTCGACATTCTAACTTTGACGGACACCTCTGTGCATGAAGCTGACCTACTCCGTCGGCGGTTTGCCACCGAGTATGTGTCGGCTCCTTGGCTGTTTACTGTCTATCTGGGATTCGTCACGAGCCGACCGCCCTTCGATGACATTCGCATGCGCCAAGCACTGGCTCAGGGGATTGACCAGGAAGCATTAGCTAACGTGATCCTGCGTGGCATGTGTACGCCTGGCACGGGAGGCTTTGTCCCGCCAGGTATGCCGGGGCATTCGCGCGGTATCGGCTTGCCCTTCGATCCGAACAGGGCATACCAGCTTCTGAACAGTGCTGGCTATGCGGGCGGTTCTGATCTCCATGTCCTGGAGGGATTGTCAGTGCCACCGATCGATCCACTGATCACCAAGTACCTGCGGGCACAGTGGCGTGATAGCCTGGGGATCCAGGTCGGCTGGGAAGTAGCGGACTGGCCGCAATTCGAAAGGCGGTTACACCACGATCCTCCCCACCTGTACCTCCTGGCTAGCTTTGCCAATGGCCCCGATCCCGTCAATATTCTGCCAGCCCCTCTCGAGGGACAGTTTACCCGGTGGTCGAACCAGGCCTATGATGAGCTGATCGAGCAGGCCGGGCATACGTTCAACCAGGGAGCGAGAATCGCACTCTTGAGTCAGGCAGACGAGTTCTTGATCCACGAGGCACCGATTGTCCCGCTCTTTTATGGGCGGCAGCACATGCTGGTCAAACCATGGATCCGCAGCTTTCCTATCTCGCCGCTGAATCGGTGGTATTGGAAAGACATTATCATTGAAGCACATTGAAACCACCCGGGCCGGCTACATATAGCCTGAGCTTAGCCATGACAGCGCTCGTGTGTGTGATTCCCTGATTCTCTATATCCAACTCAGGCCCAAATAGACCAACAACATCACCTGTTGCGAAATTTGGTACTTTTTTGGCACCCAACCCGTATGATTGTATTGCGGAATTCGAGCAAACAATGGGAAGAGGAGGTGGATGTTGCCAAACACAACAACAGTGCTGAAGGTTGTAGAGCGAGTCGGCGAAGCTGTGACCACCGTGCGGGAGAAGGCCGTCGCTTTGCACGATTATGTGCGGGATCAGGTCAAGTTCGGCTTTAACAAGTACTTTGATGCAGGGGAGGCTGACTACATCCTGGCCTGTGGGATCGGACACTGCAATGCCAAGAGCCGGCTGTTAGTGGCGCTCTTTCAAGCGGCCAGATTGGAGAGTGTCCAGCGTTTCGTGGTCCTACCCAAGGAGATCCTCAGGGGAGCCATACCGCCTAGTAGATATTGGATGATCCCTGCCGAGCTGTCGCATTCCTATGTCGAGGTCAAGATCGAAGGCGAGTGGTATTCGATTGACAGCCACATCGTTGATACTCCTTTACTACGAGCGGCGCAGGCCAGGCTTGCAGAGGAAGATCGCAACCTGGGTTATGGTGTGCGCGCCGATTCTACCAATGTCTGGGATGGTCGGAGCAACGCCTTCTCCCAATTTGATCCGGCCCTGATAGTAGAGGATCATGGCCGTGTCGAGGATTTGGAGGCGTACTTTCGAAGTAAACAATACCGCAACAAGGTTCTCGGGTTGCGCTTCAATACTATGTTCAGGCTGATGGGAGATGCGGGGATAGCCCAGATGAATGTTCACATCGATAGACTGCGCGCGATCCCTAACTCCCGCTTTCGACCGGTAGGCAATCCGTCCAATTAATCATCAAAGAACGGAGCAAATTCAGTGAAACCCAAATACTTGTTTATGGCAAATACTATTGTGTCTGTGCCCTTTGGGATTGGCTCTGCACTGGCGCCGCACTTGTTCCTGTCACTCTTTGGGGCAACGCTGGGGCCGGGGGGAGCACTCATGATGCAGTACGGTGGTGCCTGGCTGATCGGAATAGGCTTGCTAACCTGGCTCACCCGGGGTGCAGCGGAATCAGAGGTCGGGCGGGGTATCGCCCAAGCCCTGCTGATCGGCTATGCAGTCGCTTTTGCCGTGTCGCTACCAGGCCAGCTCACCGGCACACTGAACATGTTGGGATGGATGCCGGTCGCCATCCAAGCCTTCTTTGTTGCATCCCTGAGCTATGTGCTCTATGCAAAGCGGGGCGCGGCTGAAGCGGCTGCTCGGATCATCTAGCATTGCAGAGAGATAAAAGTTGCTCGTATACTGCCTGGTTCTACAGCCAGCCATGTGTTACGCTCACATTCTTTGATCGGACACACTCTCGCGAGCCAGCCGACAAACCAAATTAGAAAGGAGAAAGAAAAAATGAAACATTGTAAATTGTTTGCCGCTATGATCGTGACGCTGATCTCACTCTCGCTTCTATTTGTTCCGGGTGCATCAGCTCAGGCAACGATCATTCCTTGTGAAGGTGCCTTTATCCCTCTCGGCGTCCTCGACTATGGGGTTGTAACCGAGCCCGGAGAAAATATGCACATAAGGGGAATGATTGCACAGTACCAGCAGGATATGCCTGGCAGCGACCCTCGCTGCAGCGGGATAAATACCGTGGTAACCAATGCAAACTGGGATGCCTACGGGGTTGGACCTGCCTGGGGGACATTCCACGTGGATCTGACGGATGAAAGCACAGCCGGCTGGGACGGAACCTGGACGGGAATGAGCTACGCCGATGGCACCACGTCAATCCGTGTGAAGGGCCGCGGTTATGGCGACCTGGAAGGGTTGAAAGTATTTGTTGACATCCAATTTCCAGGGATGTTTATGCCAGGCGTCGCCAGTGGCTACATCCTCGACCCGCTCAGCGAGTAAACAGACCAAGAGAAGGGCATGATTACCAAACAAGGGTATTAAAATTGGAGCGTCTCACAGGGTTATACACTAAAGCCAAAATGATTGCGAGGGATTCAGGTCAGCGGTAGGGAGAGCGACGTGCGGGGCCTGGGAGACTTTCCCAGGCCCCGACTCAATTTTGGGAATTCCTTTAACGGTGAACAATATGAGCGAATCATCGGGTGCACCTCCAGTCAGCACATTCGTAATTCGCTTCTGGCGCGAGTGGTCCGTTGCCGCGGTGCGATGGCGTGGCCGGATTGAGCATGTGCAGAGCGGCCAGAGCATCATCTTTGTCGATTTGAAGAATGCTGAGGATTTTATGCGGGCTCTTGGTGTTATGGCCGACGACCAGGGACGATCGTCAGAAACCCAAGAATAGCCCTCCCTGGGGAGACCAGCCGATTTTTGGAACCATGCCAGCTTCCCTATTCCGAAGCACCCGATGGCTCCCAATTGTTGGGTTTTCCACGACGTCGATGGTTAGGATTATTGCGATCTACTTTTTTTCTTTGCAATTTTCTTTAGATTTTTCATAGACTGTTCGCAGGATGATACCGGCGGGATTTATGTCAGATCGGCTTTGCTAGACTTGTTCAATCTTCTTGTTGAATATAACAAACGTATCGGCTATAGCTCTTAAATTTAGTAATAAATTCAGCACTTCTTACCAAATAGTTGGAAAATCGGTTTTTAAGATAAAGAAGCGAAAATGGAATTGGGATGGTAAAATATAATTACAAAGGATAGCTCACCTATATCAATATGAAGCTAATCCATTGGACGTCTAGCCGTTGACAGAACCTTAATAACCTCATCCAATGTACTAGACCCACAAGTCGTCCAATGGCTTGGGGCTTAAATGGCAGGACATTGGATGGGAGTAGTCGTTTTTTAGGATCGTCCTATTAAGCCATTGGTTGAGCGTCCCCACAGGGGGGAGATTCTTCGAGCCGCTCCACGCTCACTTCGTTCGGCGCAGGCACGCTCACTGAGAAGCCTCAATTCTGGAGGCTTTTTTATTTTGGTTGCGCCACCGTAGAGGGGGAGCCTATTGAGCCGCTCCACACTCACTTTATATTTAATTTAATAATTGTTTGTTTTGCCCGCAGCGGGAGTAGAATTCTAATCGCTTCATACTCATTTTACAGGTACGGGGTGATTTAATTCAAAAAGCTCATTTAAATTATCGCATAATAAAGTATGAATTTATCTACGTGATTCGTTAGCGAAAAAGTGTGAAAATCGATCGAAGAAGATGGGGAAAGAAGGGAAATCTAAAATATAAGGCAATAAAGCAACTGTCTGACCGGATCCTGGATTAATAATTATCCTGCTGCTTATAATGGGTCATAAATAGGTAAGTGTGATATTGCCTGTAGTATTTTATCAGTAAATAAGTATGAGTATAATTCGTCCTTTGCTTGAAATCCGATTATTTGGTTTACCACAGTTAATCTTAGACGGGCACAAGGTTAATAGACTTCGCCGTATGAATCGCGCCCTCATTTACTATTTAGCTGCAGAAAATAGACAATCGTCACGCGAAAAACTTCTTAATCTCTTTTGGCCTGACTACGAACGTAGTGCTTCACAGCCTATTCTCCGCACTATGATCCATGAGATACGCATCTATTTACAGGAATCGTTTATCACAGATGACTTGATGGTTGCGCTCTCACCGGATACTTTCATCGATGTGCAGGAATTCTCGAAAGCCATTAATTCAGCTTCACCAGATATCAATGTTCTAACCGAGACGCTAAATCTTTATGTAGGTGATTTCCTTGAAAGCTTCTCTTTATCCGATTCATCCCAATTTGATGATTGGGCTGTCGCTGAACGTGAGCGCTACCGGCTGATGGCTATGAATGGCCTTACTAAGCTGGCGCACCTTTATGAGGTGCAGCGTGACTTTTCGACTGCCCTGGAAACTATGCAGCGAGCCCTACTGTTCAACCCATTTCAGGAGGAAATACAGCGTGAAGTTATGCGCCTATTTTATTTAAACGGCGATCGAGCTGGAGTTATTCGACAATATGACTCACTATGCAGATTACTGGATGAAGAAATGGGTGTTCCACCAATGCCAGAAACTCGCACGCTTTACGATTCCATCATTAAAGATACATTTATTCCACCTCAGGCCGATTTAATTGGGCAAAATTCTCTAACGAGCAGCGCTCCCGAGAAATCGCTATTGCCGTTCATTGGGCGCGAAGCTGAAATTAAATTATTGAAGAGCCAGTTAGGCTCTGGGAAGCTTATTTTTCTCGAGGGTGAACCCGGTATTGGCAAGACACGCCTTCTCACCGAGTTGATTACCTCACAGACTCAGGGAAGGACGGCCACATGTGTGTTGCAAGGTATATCATATGAACTTGAACAAGGGTTTCCATACCATCCAATTATTTCTGCTTTAAGAAAATTTTTAGCACAACATGATAAAAAGTCTTTATTTGTGCAGTTGAATCTTGATACCATCTGGCTTGAAGAACTCGCACGGCTATTACCTGAGCTTTTAACCTGGTTTCCCCATATCCCTTCCCCGGCTAAGCCAGCAGATGAATTGCGTTTATGGGAGGCTTTGTTACAGTTTTTCCGAGGTTTATCCCATTTATGGGATGTTTGGTTTATTCTAGATGATTTGCATTGGGCGGATGCGGCTACCATAGCCTGGTTAGGTTATTTAATCCGCAATATATCTTCCCCAACATTGAATATACTGTCCACTTCTCGACCCTTGGAAAAGCAGACCAACCTCACGAAATTATTACGTGCATTAAAACGCGAAGAACGTCTCGTGCAAATTCAAATCTCTGCGCTTCCTGTATCGGCAATACAAGAAATGTCGAACCTTATAAGCCAGAAGTATAACGAACAAATATCAGATTGGTTGATTAAGAACACCGAGGGGAATCCGTTTTTTATTATTGAGCTGATTCGATATGCCTATGATATTGGGCTGCTGAAAAAGAATGGAGCGCTTGATGAGGAATTATTCCACCTGTCCCCTGTTATTCCCGTGACAATTCAGAACCTGATAGAGACGCGTCTTCTCAAATTATCAGATCATGCCCGGAATATTTTGCATTTTTCTGCGGTTATTGGTCGCGAATTTGACTTTGATCTGGTAAAACAGGCTGCTTCATTTTCTGAAACAGATACTTTAGATGCAATGGATGAATTGGAGAGAGCACACCTTATTAATCCATCCACAGAAAGTTGTTTTGCCTTTGACCATTACTTGACCATGCAAGTTTCGTTGAATGATATGAACGAAGCACGACGGCTCTCTCTCCATCGGCGCGTTGCCGAGACGCTTGAATCAATTTATAATGATGATCTTGATTCGGTCTCTGGTTTGATCGCGTATCACTTAATGGAGGGAAAACTTCCAGACCGAGCAACGGATTATGCATTTCGAGCAGGTCAGTTTGCGGCAAACTTGGCGGCTTGGGTGGAAGCAATTGCCTATTACAGACAAGCCATGGAGCTTGAGTCAGTGGATGAAAAAAGGCTCCCGGTTATTTTAGCAATGGGCACTGCACATTTTCACAAGGGAGATTTTGCCTTAGCTACCAACGATTATCAATCAGCCGTGGAACTGGCACGGGCAGGTCAAGACCTGCATATTTTAGAAGAGGCTTATTTGGGACTCTGCCTATCGCTTTTCCCTCAAGCACGCTTTGCTGAAGCAGTTAAAATGGCCAGCGAGTTGCGTCAATTCGGACCTCCTGAACTGGCCATTTGTGCAGAATTTATGTGGGGTGAGAGCCTCAGAGTAGAAAGCGCACATCCTGAAGAGTCAGAATACCATATTCGCCAAGCCGAAAGTCTCATTATTGAACATAAAGTTGACTTCGCCAGTAAAGTCACCCCGGTACAAATTAAATATTCACTGGCCGGCGCTTTTGGTCAGCAAGGACAGACTCGTAAAGCAATTGAGCAATACCGTGAAATTCTAGATATTCTGGAACGCGGCGATGATTCGCTGGATATTCTCCGAAACATCATGGCGTATAACAACTTAGCATATTATTTGCATTTGGTGGGAGATACATCTGCCAAAAAATATCTTGAAAAGGGGATTAAACTCGCTCAGGAAAAGGGGTCGCTCTCGCATTTACCTTATCTTTATTCAACATATGGAGAAATTGCTTTAGCACAGGGCGACCTGGATACGGCCGAAAAATATTTCAGCGATGGCCTTGAATTAGCCAAACAAATTCCTATCGCAGAGCGAATTGCTGGAATGACTGCCAACCTGGGTCTGGTAGCAAAAGAACGTGGAGATAAGAAACAGGCGTGTAAGAAGCTGAAAGCCGCATTGGATTTGGTAAAACCATTAGGAAATCACCACCTGGAAGTACGTATTCGAATTTGGTTAGCACCATTGCTCTCTTCTACAGAAGCCAGTGAATGCCTTAGGTCAGCACGCAGTATTGCAGAAGAGGATGGTTTGAAAGGCCTGCTTGAACAGATTGGGGAATTGGAAGAAAATCTTCGTTAGTTATTTTACGCTCACGTTGACGTTGGTTTAACGCTCTCCTTGTATTATGGGGTTAATAACAATTCTGCAGAGCTTATATACAGAATTATTTCTATAAGGAGAGATAAAATGGCTACACTATATGTTCACCACAAGGTTCAGAGTTATAAAGCATGGCGTAAGGTCTTTGATGATTTGACTGCTATGCGCACAGGATACGGGTGCACTGGTCATAAGGTGTTTCAATCCCCGAGCGATCCGAATGAAATCACCATTCTTACAGATTGGAAAACCATTGAGCAGGCAAAAACCTATGCCATATCAGATGACCTCAGAGAGGGGATGAAAAACGCCGGGGTCATTTCTCAACCTGATGTGATATTTCTGGCTGACGCCTGATCGATCCGCGCGAGATCCAGGAGCAGCATCGAAACGAAAAATGAAATGCTGCTTCTGGAAGGTTGCTGTTTGTTTCCATTATCATAATAGTGGGAAGGTGGTTTGGGTTATGAATATAAATTCTCTTCAATTGCTGGCGGGTTTCGTGTCTTCCATGATCTTTATCACCAGTAATTTCCCCATGATTTTCAAGGCTCTCAAAACCAAAGATTTAAGTTCCTATAGCTTGGGAAATCTCGCCTTACGAAATCTGGGAAATGGGGTGTATTGGATATACGTGATCAGTCTTCCGGTCGGCCCTGTTTGGTTCCTTCAGGCTTTTTTTACGTTGGCCAGTTTGGTTATGCTGTTTTGTTATCTATATTATGAGCGAAATTGGCTCAGGTTACATAATGCCGATACGGCATGAACGGCAAAAGCCTTCGATTACGTTGACCTTCTGATGGCATTATTTGATAATTCAGGGGAGCTTGAATTTTAGATGGTGCTTCAAGTACAAATGACCCTTCTGCTACTGAAGGTAAATTGTATCGGTGTAATGCAGATCACATGAAGTTTCAAAGCAAATTCTTCGAATGCTTGCCTCGCTCGCGGGGGTGTAGAATTCGAGCCGCTCCACGTTCACTCAACCCCATAATGTGGGGGTTTAATATTGATAGTACTATCTATAGCGGTGGTTTACCTCAATAAACCATTTTTATTGGTAAAAGCACCCTTTAGAAAAATCAGAATTCCAATGTATTCGCTTTAATTATTTTTTGATTTGTCAACGCCAGTTAATTTCTGTCATGTTAAGCAGGGTTTTTATTTGGGAATCTCCTCGTTACATTCTGCCAATAGAACTCGGGCGCGCTGCGCTAGATGGGTGAATATGGTCTCGAACAGGAAGGAACCGCGGTCCACCCTGGCATGTTCGGGGTCGTTTGAGCTGTCGGTAGCGGCGATCAGGACACTGATGTACTTGTGAGGTGCGACCTTGCGCCGTTGAAAATGCTCAGGCATGGAAATGTAATTATCTTGCAAGGATGTGCCGGTTTCGAAGACCGGATCTATTCCCACCAGTTCAGGGTGAATCGCCATCGGCAGCGATGGTTCACCTGCCGCGGCATGCTCATACAGGTAGCAATGATCCGCGCTGAGATCTAGGTCGCTCACGCCCAACCATTTGACCTCGAGATGGCGGGTGCTGAATTGCGCGCCACTCTCCCGGATGGTGCGCAACATCCCTGAAGACCACTGACCGGTTAGCAACACAATGATACACCGCCCGCGCCGCCGCATCCCTTTGTACAAATCAAGCAGCAGGTTCAGGTAGGTTTCGGGGTGCAGCTAGAACATGTTGCCTGGCACATGGTAACGCTCACCGTGTTCCACTTCACCGATCAGGTAGGAGCCCCTGGCAGGTCTTCGAGCTCGTCGATGGCCCAGTAGAACGGTGGAAGCACAACTCCGCCGGAGATCTACACCACACGAACGCAGATAGCATGCGTTTTATGAGTATCCAGGCCAACAGCGTAGTGTTCACCGCTCCATTCAAGCGTGCTGAGCAGCAGGTAGCCCTGGCAGGTCAACAAGAAATAGAGAAATTTAGTGGTTTATCCGCTCTATGAGAGATCATAATTAGAAATGTTTGTTTGTAATTACTATCTATAATATTCTAAACCAGATGAACTACAATTGTCCCGCCTATTTTATGTTGTGACTTTATAGATCGCCCGCTCTTTATATCCGGTAATGACTTGATAGTGACCACATAGCATTTTATCCAAGTCCTCATCCCCTGTATCCACCCACAAGGGTCTGCCATTTAGTGCATTGATTTTATCTGGGGTACTCACAATCGTGACATGCTTTTTTCCGACTCTGTGGATTATCTCGGGACTGATGGGCTGATTTCCTCTCCCAAAGATTGAGCCCTGCCCGCCAATAGGCGTCACAATGATCTCAACCAGCTGATGCCGGGTGAGCAGATTCACTAATGCAGTTTCATTAGCATCTTTGGAAATTATCTTTCCATTTAGATATGCATCCACACCTAATAAGGTTTTGTCGAATCCCAGGAACTTGGCAATTGTATGAGTGCTTGAGCCGGGCCCAAGGATATATACGGTGTCTGGCAGCATCCGTTCAGCAATATCCTGAGCGATGCCTTGTAAGCATTCCTTAGACGACAATACACTTGGCGATTTTACCCCCTGGATATAACGCTTTATATAAGGGACGCGTAGGTATCCATAAAGCTTGGGCGATACTCTTCCTTGGCGGAAAGCTTCTTCATCCAGATCCATCACTTCGGCAAGATCTAATTTAGCTTTAGACTGCAGGTATGCTGTAGCTAGCTGACCTGCTGCCCGGGGATGGATGGCATAAGCTGCGGAGTGGATCTTTACACCTGCAGGGATCCCTAATGCAGGAATTTCCATCCCTCCCGCTGAAACGATATCACAAGCTGTTCCATCACCTCCTGTGAACAGTAATAATGATGGCGCTTCTTGCAACATGTCACCTACCGCGCGCTTGGTATCCTCTGCAGATGTCTGGTCAGTGTCAAGTTTGTCCAGCACATGAGGAGAAAATCCTGACCGTGAGGCTGCATATTCTCCCATATTACCTGGATAGGTCAGGATCTCAAGATCAGCTTGCATAGGCAACATTACCTTTAAAGCCTCGATGGTCCGTTCTTGTGCACGCGGAATTGCTCCCAGCTGAAGGGCTCTTTGCTGGATATCTGCGCCGTCACTACCTTTCAAACCAACACGCCCACCCAATCCCGCAATCGGATTTACGATTAGACCGATACGTTTCATTTACCCCGATCCTTGCTGTGTTTTACGCTGATATGCGCGCCAGGTGATGCACCATTGTTTTGGATCGTCGAGTGGCTGATGATCAATAGTGTGAATCGTGCTGTTATGAGGTGCATTTTTCACCAGGTTGGGGTTTGTGTACGCCTCATTAGCCACATTTTCGATAATTGCTGCATATTCATCTAACTCATCTTTCGAATAAGACTCAGTGGGTTCTAAAGTGCATGGTTCAGGAACGACATAGGGGTGGTGGCTGGTCCAATAATGCACGCCAAAATCAGCAGCCCGTACTCCTATCTCATCTGAATGGATGCCGGTTTCTTCATAGAGCTGTTCCCAGGAGTAGCGTACCTGTTCTATCCTGCGCTTTCGCTTCGTATATGGTGCACTGACACCGCGGATGGCTAATATTTTATGGAGTAGATAATTGTTATTAAGAACTGCAATTTCTGCAACCTCGCGCAAACCCTCCGCTCCCAGAGACATCACCCAGGCATAAGCCTTGAGTACTGCTTGAGATACCCCGTAAAACGAACGGATTTTACCGATACTGTCGGGAAGATCATAATTGAGGAAATAAATTTCCCCATTAAAATCCACCAATGGAATAGGTAAAAATGGGATTAATTCCCGGGTCACACCTGTTGCTCCAACTGCGGGTCCACCGCACCCGTGAGGTGTAGAGAAGGTTTTATGCAGGTTGAAATGACATAGGTCGAATCCGGCTTCACGAGCACGCGTAATCCCCAGGATGCCATTTGCGTTAGCCTGGTCATAAGAGCATAACCCTCCTGCGTCGTGGATGAGTCTGGTGAATTCTGCGATCTTTGGATTATAGATACCGGTGTCTTCAGGATTAGTGATTAGGAGACCTGCCGTGTGCTCTGATATTGCCTCTTTCAAAGCAGTAATGTCAGGATAGCCATCTTCATCGGGATAGATGGTAATCACTTTGAATCCCGCTACCTTCGCACATGCAGCATCCGATGGGTGTGAAAATATGGTCGTTATGATTTCGTCCCGTTTATTTAACTCCCCCCTTGAAGCGAAATAGGCGCGGATAATACTGGCGTTAGTATAGATTGCTGCAGAACCTGCCCCAGGTTGGAAGCTAAACCGGTCCAATCCTGATATTTCTTTTAAAATTTGTTCAAAGCGCCAATATATTTCGAGGATACCCTGGACGGTTGATTCATCTTGTAAAGGATGTAGCTCAGTCAATTCATCCATGCTTGCTAGCTGGTCATTGATCTTCGGGCTATATTTCATCGTACAGGTCCCCTGGCCAACATCAATATTGCAATCCACTCCAAGAGTTTCTTGAGACAGATGCATATAATGCCGTAACACAGCTGGTTGTGATATTTCCGGCAATTTTGGGGGGTCATCTCGTATCAGCGAAGCGGGGATACCCTTGAAAGGGTTACCTACCTGAGACTTGATTGCCTTTTCCACTTCTGGGACCAAAATCCCCCGCTGACCAGGCTGCCCTAGCTCTAAAATAATCGGCTCATCCCATTTCGCCTGGTGGAAGCGACGAAGATTTGGTTTTCCATAGACGAAACGCTCGGCAGTAATATTATTCATGCCACAACCTCCCGTAACGCAGAGACGAGCTGATCAATATCATCCTTAGTGTGTACTTCTGTGAAGCAATATAGGGCGCTTTCGCCCATCCAGGGGAAATTATGGCTCAAATCTTTCCCACCGAAAATTTTTCTTTCAAGCAAAGCTTTATTAATTTCAGATACCTTCTTACCTGTCTCATCAAAGTTGATGATGAATTCTTTGAAATTAGGCGACCGAAATACATCCACATTCAAGTTGTGTATCTTGGATATTTCCTGTCGAGCATAGTTAGAACGATATAAGATTCCCTCCCCGATGTCCTTCATACCCTGAGGTCCCATTAATGCCAGGTACACACCTGCGGTAATTCCCCACAATGCCGCTGCGGTACCCACCCATTCGTTACCTTCCTCGCGCCTCGCGAAAGAAGTACGTTCATAAGCAACATCCCCAAAGCCGTATTCGCCTTTAACGCTGGTCGGGGTGATACCAAACAGGCGTGAAGGATATTGCATAACATATGCCTCTTCATCCCGACTGGCAATGAACCCTGCTTGACCGCTGCCAAAAGCCATGTGCATACCTAGGGGCTGAATATCCCCTACAACAATATCGGCGCCATATCTCGCCGGGGGAGCAATCACTCCCAGCGATATTGGATCCACACTGACCACGCAGATAGCGCCATGCTCATGGGCGATTTCTGCAATTTTCTTTCCGTTCAGCTCAAAAAAACCGAGATAGGAAGGATTTTCAAAAAAGACCGCCGCGCTGTCGCTATTGACTATTTTTTCTAGGTATTGGAGATCGATCCCACCAGTCACCGCATCATGTTTAAGCATGCCGATTTCAATATCATATTTCAGGTAATCGCGAATTTTTGATAACATATCCTGTCCGAGGGTTTCAGGCAGCAGAACTTTTTCGCGACCGGTGATACGGCATGCCATACGCAGCGCCGTTGCAGCTGCCTGGAAACCATCATAGGTAGGAACATTGACCACATCCATCTCGAGCAGCTCAGCCATCAGGCTGGCATATTCAAAAAGAGCCTGGAATCGACCATGATCATCATATGGCTCACCGGCATAGGCGGTGAGGAACTCGCCACGTGAGTTTATTTCATCGCAAATCGCAGGGACGTAATGTTGGTAGCAGCCTGCGCCTAAAAAACTGAGGCACTGCTTGGTGGTATAGTTCTGGCTAAGGATTTTTTCAACGTGTCGGCGAAGTTCATATTCTGACAAGAGGGGCGCAGGTAAATCCAACCCTTGGTTAAGACGCAATTCTTTGGGGATATCGTTGTATAAATCCTCGATGCTTTTGGCATCGATCTCTTTTAGCATTTGAGCTTTTATTGTTGGGTCAGAGTTGGGAATGTACGGATAAGCTCTTCCACGGTTCACCATTATTGCCTCCTATAATTTAAATCTTTTTAATCATACCATTGACGACGAGTTGCATAGATCTAAAACTATTTATATTGTGAAAAAGATTATGCAACCTTTTTTCTGTAAATATGAGTCAGAAATATCCATCGTTCTTTAACAACTAAATGGTTTTACCCGCACAATAATGCTTTCCAATCTGCCACTCTTCGCTGATCTCCATCAACAACGCTGAGCTCAACCAGATAAGACTCTAAATCGGCGATTTGTTCGGCATTGGTCTGAAAGTGGTGATGAAAATGGCTGCCTCCGCTGGTATCCCAACTCGATTCCACCAACCTATTCTCTTCCATACCACACAGAAGACGGTATAGGCTGCCCGGATCGGTGCCGAGTTCATCATCCTCATTGATGATGTCAATCAATTCATAGCCGTGGACGGGTTTTTGGGCTAACTGTAGCAGCACGCGAGGCTGGATAAAACCCCGCAGGCGTCCGCCGCGGCAACAGCATCCCTCCATTGACTCGCCAGAATTTCCACACACCATGATCTTCCTTTTCAAGGTCGATATATGGTTTTTACATATAGTTACGAATTGCATTTATAAGCTTTTTTCAAGAAACAAGAAAGCCAGAATATTACTATTTTTCCAGGACTATTCTCCGCCTCATTTTAATCAGCTCTTTCCTCCCATATGCTGTCCTCGTATTGCGTAATGGGGGAGATCGTCTGCATTTCTATATCGCTTCCTGTCGATTTTATGGAGAGTGATGAGTGCGATTCATGCAATCCAAATTTATTCTCTTGCTATGTATAATGATCATCATTGACGTGGAAAGGTTTTATTAATACCAAGTTAATCTGGCTCTTGCAGCAATTGCAACTCCGGCGCTCCTAACTGCACGGGTCCAAAAGGAGGATATTTCCATCACCATCTCTGGGGGCGGGAACGTGGTACCCGCCCAGGAGGCTAACATGTATTTCCTTTTTGGAATAGTATTACGTTTATTTTGATATTTGAGATAGCATTGGGGAGATAGCCATCCCTGAATGCAGCACCCTATGACGATTGGCTGTACATTTATTCACCAGGAGATTTATGTTATAAATATGCCTTTTTCCGATTAACTATGCTGTATAATTTCCGAAGTGTTGAGGGGTTTACGCGGAAAGTCTATTAGGTGTTATGTTCTGCACTCTAAGGCAAGTTGGGCAACAGTATGGGGGGTGCAAGTGTGAAGAGCCAGACATTGAAAGACAGCCATGATCATTATATTGATAATATCGAGCTCGGTTCTGATGGCCCATAGTTCGGGAAAGGCGTTGAGCAGGTTTTATCCATGGATGAGATTATGGGTAAAAGAGATATTGAGCGATATGGTGCAACGCTAAACAAGCTGCATTCTTGGCCGGAATAGGCAGCCATCCATTCAGAACGTGTGAAAGGATTGAAGCGAGTGAGTCCAATATTAATTGTACTTTTGGTTGCCAGTGCATTGTTCGCTTGGAGTATGGGCAGCCATTATACCGGTGCAGTGATGGGGACAGCCTATGGTTCGGGGATACTGTCCATGCGCAAAGCACTGGTTTTTGCTGCTGCGGCAGCTTTTGTGGGGAGCGCCGTGGCTAGCATCCGCGTTATTGATACCTATGCAAATGGGTTGGTGCCCCAGGCCACCACAGTCTATATCGCATCAGCGCAATTGTCTGCCGCGATTGTGACGATAGCATCCACCTACTTCCGACTGCCAACTTCGACCATTCAGATTTATACCTTCTCCTTGTTAGGAGCGGCACTGGTCGGTGGCCTGCCTGTACATGCAGCAGGCTTTGGGCTGGTGATCCTGTTCTGGGTGGTAGGACCGCTGGCTGCCTTTGTGATTGGTTTTATCCTGGCTAAACTTGGCCTGGATGCCATTAAGAAGAAAGTACTGGTATGGTTTGTGGTACTGGTTTCCATATATAGTTCATTTACCCTGGGATCCAATGATGTGAGTAATGCCGCCTCTTCTCTTGTGGCCGTAAAGATCCTATCTCCCCGTTTCGCTGGCTTATACGGGGGCTTTTTCATGCTGCTTGGAGTGCTCACATGGGGGCAGAGGTTACTGATGAGGATTGGACATGACATTCTCAAGTTAGACGTCCCATTGGCAGCTACCGCACAACTGGCTCAGGCTATTTCCCAGACTGTCATCAATGCCGTAGGATACAATGCTTCGATTAACCAGACCATTATCGGCGGGATGACCGGATCAGGTCTATCTGTGGGACGGAACAGACTCAACTGGCAGGTAATTCGCAACATTATTCTCAACTGGGGCCTAAGCCCTGTATTGGGACTTGCCTGTTCAGCCATAGTTGCTCTCATATTTCAGGCGATTTTCTGAGCTCATTCGGGATATTGACGCCTTGCTCATCTACGCTAAGGAACTAACAAACTCCGCCAAATTGCAGTTTTAAAGCCCTAAAGCATGGTTCCGGGTCGATGAGTACATGGCTGAGTGCCAGGGTCGATCAATTCCTTGAAACCCCATAAGAGCCTAAATCTTTCACATACATTTAGCTATGCATTTGAATGTCGTTCGCTCCCTAATATGCCAGTAGACTTGTAGTACCAAATCTTCAGCGCATCCAAGACCAGCATGGCCACAAGCGTGACCATAAATAGTAAAGCAATATGCTGAATGGGAACTGCGCTCATCACCCAACCTAAGACCGCCATGAGCGTGGCAAGAACGATATTAATTGAAATCATCCCAATGACAAACTTGCTGGGCCAAAATGACCAGAATGAATCACGATTGCGTGTCATCAGGATTGTTTCCATAGCAGAATAGATCAGGAAGAGAAACATCAAAGAGCTGATCTGGTCTGCACCTAACCCTTGATGATCATGGTAGAACCAGATAAGTCCCAATCCAAGTGCCAGCCAGCCGATGGTGAAAATTGCAGCTATCTTGGCAAGACGAGGCATATCCCATTTTTCAGGGACAGTCGTTGGCCATGCATTATCGGTTCCCAGTGTCAAAGTGACCATATCGTTCATCACAATAATGAATACGATTAAACTTAGTGATACCGGAAAGAACCCGGTAAAGATAAATCCGAAGGTCAGCAATGCCGCCAATTCGGCGGTGCGCGCCAACTTGGTGATGGTCCAAGTCATCATCCTGCGATAAACATGGTGCCCGCTGTCAATTACTTTGGTGATGTCAGATAATTGAGGCTTGGTCAATACGATTTTAGCAGCCGATTTTGCCACGTCAGTAGCAGTACTGACTGCAATGCCCACATCCGCTTGTTTTAATGCAGGTGCATCGTTAATGCCGTCTCCCGTCATCCCCACAACCAAGCCCAATTTCTGGATAGCTTTAACGATCTTGTGCTTGTCTTCTGGGTAAACATTGGCGAATCCGTCGAAATCCAACGGGTTGGAGAGTGCATCGTCAAGAGTCCCGATTCTATTGCCGATGCCCACTTGCTCGGCAATCGCTTTTGCTGTACCGGATGTATCGCCGGTCAGCATGATCACGCGGATACCTAATTTTTTGATCTTGGCAACGGATTCACTGGCGTCCATGCGGGGAGAATCAGCCAGTGCAATCAGGCCTTTACAGACCAGAGCTTTATTATCTCCGGAAGCGACTGCTAATACCCTGGATCCTTTTGCACTAAGTGCGTTAACCTGATCCGTAAATTGATCTGGTGTTTTAGCGATCTGAGCAATGACTGCAGGTGAACCAAGGACTACATCCTGCTGGCTCCCATCCAGCCTGATCTGGGACCTAGATAATTTGTCCACTGGATCGAATGCCGTAAAAGATAGCCTCTCAGGTATGGTTAATTGCCGGGCCTTTAAAGCCCCCAGGATAGCTGTGTTGATGGAATCGGTGGATGTGTCATCACTTGCGGAAGCTGCAAGCCTAAGTATGTCATTATCTTCTTGTTGGTCAAATGAAACAAGCTCGGCGACTTCCGGGCGATTGTTGGTTAATGTCCCTGTTTTATCAACGAGTATAAGATCTAGGCTGGCGGCTTCCTGGATTCCTGTCAGACCTGTTACCAAAACATGCTCCCTGGCTAAATTCTTCGCCTCCAATGAGTTTGCCACCACAAAGCTTGAAGGCATAGAGATTGGAATGGTAGCAATAAACAAAATAACAAGGAAAGGTAAGAGATCCTGCCAGGGAGTCCCATGGATGAGGGCGGTTATCACCAGAATAACTGCGAGAACAACATCCAAATAGGCAAGATACCGGACGATGTTAAAAAGCAACGTTTGTAACCGCCCCGGAGCTTCAGCGGTTCGAACCAGTTCTGCAGTCTTGCCATACGAGCTGTTTATACCAATTGCAGTGACCTTGGCGATCACTTCTCCATGATTGATCGTCGTAGCGGAAAAGATCGTCTCACCAATATCCTTTGTTACGTCGATTGATTCACCAGTCACTGCAGACTCATCAATGCTTGCGTTTCCGTGGATAATTTCCATGTCAGCAGGCACGATATCGCCCACTCGCTCGTGGACGATATCACCAGGAAGCAGCTCGCGGGAAGGGATGGTCTGCCAGGTCCCGTTCCTCAATGTCCTGACACTGATTTGAAGCTGCTGGTGCAAGTAACCAATGGCATTTTTTGCGCGCTTCTCCTGGATCTCTCCGACCAAAGCAGAAAAAACGAGCAGCAAGAAAATAATCCCGGCTTGGACACCTTTACCCAGCACCAGTTCGAAGATCATGGCTGCCTCAAGCAACCAGGGGATCGGCCCCCACATGCGTTTCAGAAGACCCATAACCGGGCCGACTTGCTTTTGTGGAATTTCATTGAATCCGTATTCCTTCCGTTTGGCAAGAATATCGGTTTCAGAAAGTCCAGCACCCTGGTATGAATTTTCGATACCTGCTGTAAATTTACTTTGCTCCATAAGGACTCTTTCTAGCTTTATAATTTTTATTCCTTGATCAACTGCTTTTATACCATGACCTAATTTAACACATTTCGGCAGGTTTTAATATAGCCATTCAATATCGGATGCGATCTAAAGCGCTAACTTCGACACGAACATCACTTAACCGCTGGAATTACCAATCATATACAAAGCTATTGTGTGTTGATTTTCAAAAAGCATGATAAAGATGACTCGATCATGAATTCTTTACCCACCTGATAAGGATAGGACTGCCATACACCGCCTGATGGCTTCAAAGCATCTGCGAAAAGCCCCTTCTGCCGGATAGGGAAAGTTCAATTCCACATATTGGAGTTTACTATTCTTGAGCCAGTTCAATCCGATATAAGATCGAATGATAGACCCGGCATATTCCAGGGTAACAAGCTGCTTCAAGGGGATATCCAGGATATTGGGTTGCTACAATAGGGGATCCTTCAAGCTCAGTATGCGCTGATCGGTCACCACCAGGACCTGGGGGTAGTTTTTGTTCTCAAACCAGGCAGGCCATAATGCCCAGGTGCGAACCTTTTCATTCTCGGTCAGCTGATGGGTCAGTGCTTCCCAAAAGCGTTGATGGGTGCCTCTCACCATGGATGGATCATTGCTGGAAGGATCGCGAAGTTGAGCCAGATTATCAGGCAGGGGTATTTTTGATCGTTGTATGGCCAGGTTTCCAGCATTTGTGGGTAAGAAACGCTCTAAGTAGCTGATCAGCTCGGTTAATAAAGAGCGGCTATAAAGCGGGGTTTCCCATTCTAATATGTCATCACCACCTACGGCGCCCCAATAGGTTCTTAATAGTACAGCATCGTCACTTATGGTCTTAACCTCTATCTCGACCAGGCGTTCCAGTGAACCCAAACGAGCCTGATAACCATACTTTACACCGCTATCACCAAGAGGAACCAGCTCCGTTAGCTGGATCAAACGTTGTATGGTTGATTTCGATTGGCACCCGAACGATCAGAAATGGCTTGTGCGAATTGGTTGATCGGAAAGACAGACGAGATTTGAGCATTTTCCAAATTGGCTTACGATTCATAGAAAGATGTGTGACCAATGTTCAACCATTCAAAATCATGTGGTGTTCCTACCGATGAATAGAAACTGTCGGGTGGCCAGTAAGATTTTATCAAGAAGAATAAAGAGTCTGCTGGTCACAGGTGATAAGGTAGAAACTGCAGCGAGAATAGGAATAGAGAGTGGTACATCGCCCGATTCAAGGGCAGTTCTGAGTGGTAAAGCTATCGAGAGGATGGACTGGAATGAAGTCGCCAGGCAATCTGCCTATTGTTCAGTGTTTGCCAGGCTGACACCTTCGCAGAAAGGCCTGCTGATCTTTAGGCTTCAACAGGCTGGTCACAAGGTCGCGATGGTTGGCGATGGGCCCAACGATGGCGTGGCGCTGAAATTAGCGGATATCGGGGTTTCTTTGACGAATAACAGTTCCGTCATTGCCAGGCGATTATCGAAAATGCTCATCACCGATTTATCTGACTTGGTGGAGCTATTACAAGCTGCAAGAAGGATCAAGACGAGCGCTCATGTGCTCAGAATATTACGAATCCTCATCCTCGCCTTTACAATAACAGGTGCCTATGTCTGGTTGTTTTTTTCTAAATAAGATCTTGAAGGTGGATGAGTCATATGTGCTTAATCCGCACAACCCAGCCGGGAATACCGGTAATTCAGCCAGGCGTTGATCTACCTACCCGAAAGCCCGGATGCATCAGCGCAAACAATCCGCGCTCAGCTTGAACAAGCTTGTGCAAAACGATTGGGTGTAATGATCATCGATTCACGCAGGCGGACCTGGCGACTCTGGAAAGTCAGTGCCGCAATCGGATTGGCTGGGTTACCAGGAATAGTGGATTTACGCGGGCAGCCAGATATGTTTGGCAATCACCTGCGTATTACCCTGCCCATTGTGCGCGGGATCGCTGAAGGAAGTAATATGTCCTGTAGAGAGTGGTATGTTCCGATAGATTTTCTATCAGTTGATGGGAGAAGTGAGAGAGATGGGGTTAGAGATAAAACCTGGAAATAATGAGGAGACGCAATTACGCCAGTACACGCAGATCAAACAGCAGATGGGTGATTTACTGCATAATGGATATCAGTATTTTGGTGACACCAAAGACGACCAGATGACCGAACAGTTCCAATCGCTAGTGGTTAAGCTGGCTGAGGATCGGTTCAATCTTGCTGTGGCAGTACAATTCAAGCGAGGTAAAAGCTCTCTAATGAATGCGGTCATCGGACGCGACCTATTACCCACCGGCTTATTGCCATTGACATCAGTGATCACTTCATTATGCTATGGGCCAAAAGAGCTGGTGATTTTAAAACACAGAGACTGGGTGATCAATCACGAGATTCCAATTTCTGACTTGGCAGAATATGTTACCGAGCAAAGCAATCCGGGGAACGAATAAGGTATCCAAGAAGCGCGGATTGAAATCCCCGTGTCATTCCTGCGCCGTGGGTTATTTTTTATAGATACACCAGGGATTGGTTATTCTCGCGAGGAAAACACCGCCACCACCTATGCTTTTTTACCTGAAGCGGATGCAGTCATTTTTGTAACCAGCGTTGAAGCACCGATAAGCGAACCCGAAAAGAAATTCCTGCAGGATATTCGCGAGCATGCCCATAAGCTATTCATCGTGATTAACAAGACAGATCTATTATCCCCGACGGAGCTCGACCAGGTATTAAATTATATTAACAAGGGAATTTCTCCTCTGGTCGGCGAACCGAATGTTCGCATCTACCCCCTCTCCGCAAAGCAAGCCCTGGAAGCAAAACAGAGCAATAACAATCAAGCACTACAACAAAGTGGAATCATAGATTTCGAATCTGCTTTAACCTCATTTTTATCCCAGGAGAAAAGCAAGGTTTTTCTGCTATCGATCCTGGATCGTGCGCTACGATTATTAGCTGAATTTATAACTGAACATACATCGGTTGATCACCAGATGCCTGAATTACAAAATGGGATAGAGATAGTACTGCGAATTAGTGCGCAGATGGAAGCACTACGCGAGCTCATCCAATCAAACGTTGAAATCTTTCCAGCACAACCGGCCGAAGTTGTGGATGCCACGATTGTGCAAGCTCCTCGTGTGCAAGCCATTGAGGCCAGCCAGGTTAACCCAAAAACTGGACAGAAGAGAGGATTAGTAATGACCCGAACTTGTCCGATCTGTGCGGCTCAAAGTCAGGCAGTTTGGGATTTTTTTGTGGACTGGCAATTTGCGATTACCAGAGATGCAGACGTACGGTGCGCATTTCGAGCTTCACACGGTTTCTGCGGAATTCACATCTGGCAATTCGCGCAAATCGCCAATGCCCAAGGAATAAACGAGGGATATGCTCCACTGATTGAGGCCGTTGGAGGGCAATTGCAAGCGTTAGTCGGCCATCCAGCTCCTGAGGATGGATCGGTTATCAACGAACTGATACCAACTGTTGAGAGTTGTCCAGCATGCCGTGTCTTACGACAGACCAGCGAGGCTCAAATACCTCGCCTCATTGAAGAAGTGTCAACACCTGAGAGCCGGGCACGTTACAGTCAAACCCTTGGGCTGTGCATCCCTCATTCAAGGCTGGTATTATTCTCATCCCCATCCCAAGAGATCGTTGATTTCCTTATTAGCGAAGCTGTAGACCGCCTGGAAGAGATCTCTGAAGATATGCACAGTTATGTGCTCAAGCGAGATGCATTATGGCGTAATTTGCTTAATGCAAATGATGAAAATTCCTGGCGCCGGGCACTCTTACAATTGGCAGGTGATCGTAATGCGGTCGCTTCATAGGAGATTTAATCATGGTAGGCCTGCTAAATCTTGACCAGCTTCGATCTGTGGGAATCGTCAGAGAATGTGCCCAGAGAACTAGCACCGGGCAAAAAGTCTGCTGAATGAGGCCGAGACCGATAGCATCCTCTTACATCAAAAGCTGGTACTGGATCCATTAAAACGACAAGCTGCTCAACCGCTAATTAATGCTGCTTGTAAGAAAGATTACAATAAGTCACATTGGCATGGCGCACCGTGGTACGACATTTAGATTAACAAAGAAACTAGGACAGGTGAGTAAATCGCTGGAATCAGGTCATCTGGGTAGAAGAATTAATAAATGTGTCAGGGCGGTAAAAGTACAGTGTGTGGGATTTCTAACTGATATCAATATGAACCAGATCCATTGGACATGAAAGCGTTGACAGCACTTTACCAATCTCATCCAATGTACCAAACACACTAGCCGTCCAGAAGATTGGACGAAACCGGCAGGAAGTTGGATGGGAGAAGCGTCTTTTCAGGATTGTCCTTTTGCATCAAAGTTACTCGTGTTCGAGATGGTGCACGCTTATAGTTGGTTTAATTCGCTGGTGGGTTGAGCCCCCCGAATGAGGCACTTTCGGGCTGCGCCACGTTGGAATTAGCCTGAAGGTGCAAACACTTTATCAAAAGTCCATTGTGTTTTGAGTGTCAGCTTTGTTCGCAGGCATATCAGAACCCTTCGCATGGGCGTTCAGCCACAATGCTGCCCCGATGGTGGCGATGGCGATGATGGCAAGGATGCCCTCGACGATTTCTGTGTTTAGTAACCCCACCTGTAATGGCAGCACAAGATAATTGGTCAACGAGTGCAGAAATATGGCAAGCAGCAAATAGCGCCAGGGCCGCCCAGTGGTGTACCCGTAGGTGGATAATGCTGCAGCGCCAATGTGAAACATCACCGTGAAGATGCGTTCGATAAAGCCATACAGGGCGTTAACCCCTAATAACTGTATGGTTGCCAATGTGATGCCTGATGCAAATATCTGGTTGAATACCCAGAAAGCTTCGATACCACCATATCCTGCACCGCTGGCAGCGCCAAATGCCAGGCCGGAGCGTCCGGTTTTCAAATCACGCGAAATGCGCTGCCCAACGACTGCGATGGCAAACTTGACCACCTCCTGAACAAGGCCTGATACGATAATGACCGGTAAGCCGATCAATAGCACATACTTCTGTATTGTTTCGCCGGACAGGTAGCGGGCATAGATGCTGTTGATGCCATTCTGGATTGGCTCCTGGATATAGGCGATCGATAACGGAAATAGAATAATTCCGACCAGCAAAACGGCCCATATCCATGAAAGACTGGTGCGCCTTCTCACCAGAAGCAGGAACCAGGGTGTAGCTAATAGAATAGCTAACAAGGCCGAACGCCAGTCAGGCTGCCCGATGAAATTTAACGGGTTCATGCTCATCCTCTAGATAGAATCTGTGTTATTTGCTCAGCACCATTTGGGTTGTACCATTGTCGTACTTGACCAATGTGTACGGGGCTTCAACCCCATACCAGGCATATTGGGTCGTTTGCCCAAAATTCATCTCAACCTTCCACGTGTCGAAGCTTCCCGCCGGGACGGTGACCATTTCCTGCGCTTGCACGGTGAAGATACCATTGGTTTTGGTTGCATTGATCGTGTTAACTATCACATAAGTAGCTTTATAGCCTTCAGAGAACGGCAAGGCTCTCAGGGTTATCAGTAGCTGGTCATTGTCTACCGCGTTTTGAGGCACATCCACGCTGGCCGTTTTGGTTGTCCCGTTGATATCAGCCGTGATATCAACCTTACCCGAACTGTACACACTGGTAAGCTGGATATCGTTGCCCGTGGCTTTGATTGTCTTTTGTTCACCAACCGGTTCAAGTGTCTCGCCGTTAATGGTCATCTCTATGGTTTGACCTTCTTGCCCTATCGAATCCACTTCTGTAATGATCCAGTTTGTCGCTTGCTGAGTGATCGAAATTAGGGATGTTCCAATCTGGCTCCCCGAACCATCCTCCAGCCAGTCGTAATTTGACGATTCACCATTTGACCATGGAGCTGGCGCCAAACCAAGCCCGGCAACTGGCGAAGAGGTTATAGCTGCGGAACTGCATGCGCTCAAGAGCAACAATACGAGTAAAAGAGATATCGCCAAAATACTCTTTTTCATAGTACACCTCCTGCTGGTTTAATATTACCTCAGTGTTGAATATGGCCAAAGCATATTTCTGAGATTTGTTCCACCCATTAGCAAGCTGAAATAATTCTATCATAACCATTCAGATAACAGGCACGCCCTTCCATCTGCCCTAATTTAAAAAACGTCCCTGAGTATCTTGCTGATAGATTTTTCTTTGGGTGCAGTATAATGAATTTAATATCCACCTTTTCAGCCCGGATGAGAGGAGGCAATATGGGAAACTCTCCTTCCTCAATCTCCAGTCTCTTTATTGAAGAGCGTGAAAGTAAGCAGATGTCACATGCATGGGGATTCGGTTCCACGCCTCGCACCGCTAAATTACGCAGTGAAATGAAATGGAAAGCTGCCGTGGTCAAGGACTTCATGGATGTAATCATTGGCCTGGCAAAGTGCGAATTTCGTAAAGAAGAGCATATCCGCGTCGACATGGACCGGGCGCGGCTGGTTACCCAAAGCTATCGTAAAACGGATGGGCAACCCTGGGTTATGCGGATGGCCAGAGCTTTCGAGAATGTGTGCGAGAATTTTCCCATTTTTATCAAGCCGGGCGAATTGATCGTGGGTGATCCCAATGGCGCTCCGGATGAATTGCGCTGGTATCCTGAGATCGCCTGCCGACACATGCCGGACGCGGTGACCAACGGCGGTTTTTCTGAAATGGTAACAGATACCGAAAGGCTGGAGATCATCAATGACATCTGTACCTATTGGGATGGTCGCTGCGTCTCAGATCGAATCAAGGCAGCCATCCCACATGCCATGGCTCCGGATATCCTGGAAGGACTGGCTACCCCAATTGAAGCCGCACTTTGGGAAATGGGCATTGTGGGCTTTGTGTATGATTATGACACCCTGTTTCAGCAAGGCCTGCTCGCCAGAATCCGGGTCGCTGAGCGCAAATTGGCTGATCTTGAAAAGCAGGTACTGGAAATTCCCCCGGCCGAGTTTGTGGAGAAGAGGACCAATTGGCAGGCGATGATCCTGTGTGGGAAGGCCATTCTGCATTACAGCCAGAGGTTGTCAGAGCTGGCCAGCCAGCAGGCAAAAACAGAACTCGAACCTGAACGGCGTAAGGAGCTTGAAGAGCTGAACGGGATGTTGCAATGGGTGCCAGCCATGCCTCCACGCAGCTTTCACGAGGCGCTGCAGTTTTACTGGATTATCGAGGTGACCGCCAAGTTCCTTGCTGTATACGGCCACGGCGGCGGCTCTCGCATCGATCAGATTTTCTGGCCATATTACGAGAAAGACTTGTCGGAAAATAAGTTAACGCGCCAAGGGGCGCTCGAATTGATCGAATGCCTGTTCCTGAAGATCCAGGAGGTGGGGCTGCCACTGGAGTGGCCGGTCACCTTCACCGGCAAGGCGGGCGGTGAGATTTTTTATACGCTGAATATTTGTGGATCAAAGGAAGATGGGAGTGATGCATCCAATGAGCTGAGCTTGATCATCATGGAAGCCATGGGTAACCTGCACATCAACCAGCCGCCCATCGCAGTGCGCTACCATAAGAACATATCTGCCGACATCATTGATCACTCCATCGATCTACTCAGGAAAGGCATGGGGCATCCTTCTTATTTCAACGAAGATTTATTGGAAAGATGGGGGCTGATACGAGGCTTCTCTGCATATGAAGCTAAAAAAGTGGTGGTGGGCGGCTGCGTGACCAGCCACGTAATCGGTAAGTATGATATCTGCTCCGGTACCCCTGGTACAGGCGGGTTGATCGTGCCCAAGGTGTTGGAGGAAGTGTTGCTGGAAGGTGTTCCTGGTGGGCTGGAACCCAGGCCAAATGTACCGGAAACGAGAGACCCTCTCACTATTCACTCCACTGATGAATTACTCGAGGCCTTGAAGGTGCGCCTGCGGTACTACCTGAATGAGCTGAAAATTTCTTGGGATATCGCCCAGCAGATTTTGATGACCACGCACCCAGACCCTTGCAACTCACTCCTGTTGGATGAGCCTCTCGAAAGCGGCATCGATCTCAAGCAATGGCATAAAAAATACCACACCTATCCGGCGGTCTACACCCTGGGTATCATGACCGTGGTGGATTCGGTGATCGCTATTGAAAAGCTGATCTTCCAGGACAATAAATACACCCTGGAAGGGCTGGCAACGGCATTGATGGCTAATTGGGATGGGTATGAGCCGATGCGCCACGATTTCTTAAATGCGCCCAAGTATGGCAATGACGATGATTTCGCCGATGGGCTGGCAGTGAAGGTGATGGCTTGCATTCGTGATACTGTACAAAGCTTTAGGGATGGTTGGGGGTGGTCATTCATGATCGATGGGGGCACCGCAGCGGGGTACCAATCGGTGGGGTTAGCAGTGGGTGCTACCCCTGATGGACGGTACGCGATGACGCACCTGACGGACGGCAGCCGATCGCCAATGGCCGGTGCGGACAGGAATGGCCCAACGGCGGTGCTAAATTCAGCTGCCAAAATTCCCTTCACACACATGGAGCTATTAAACCAGCGCTTTGTCCCCATCTTCCTGGAAGGTGAGAACAAGGAACTCTTCGCTGCCTACCTCAGGGAATGGTACAACAAGGGCACCATTCCCCACATACAATTCAATGTGGTAGATAGTGCCGTGTTGAGAGATGCCCAGGAGCACCCCGAAAAATACCCTAACTTACAGGTGCGCGTGGCGGGCTATAGCGCATTTTGGATTGACCTTCCCAAGGGCACCCAAGATTCCATTATTGCCCGCAGCGAGCAAACCTTATAGAAGCAAACTTGTCATCTACTCCGTCAAAACCCATACAGGGATTAATCTTCAACATCCAGCGATTTTCAATCCAGGATGGGCCGGGAATTCGCACCACGGTATTCTTTAAAGGCTGTCCGTTGACCTGCCGCTGGTGCAGCAATCCGGAATCCATCCATCCCTATCCCGAGATCATACTGCACGATTCGAGATGCATTCATTGTGGGAACTGCGTGGCCGAATGCCCGCAGAGCGCCAGCCAGATTATCGATGACCGTAGGGTGATTGATTTTACACGCTGCAACCAGTGCATGCGCTGCGTCCAGGTGTGCACGACCAGGGCTATCGAACGCGCGGGTGAGTGGAAAAGCGTGGTAGAGGTGATGGATACGGTGGTGCGCGACCTGGATTACTACCGCTCATCAGGCGGAGGGATGACCCTTTCGGGGGGCGAGCCGTTGCACCAGTGGCGCTTTGCCCGTGAGCTGGCGAAAGCTGCCCACCAAAAAGGGATTCATGTAGCACTAGATACATCCGGCTATGCCGATTGGGAAGCCCTATCCGGCGTGTTGGAGCATGTCGATCTGGTCCTGTATGACATCAAACATATGGATGCAGGTATACACCAGAAATATACGGGGGTGCCTAACCTGAGGATTATAAAAAACCTCCAGGCAATTCTTGGGGAAACCCAGGTGGCAGTCTGGGTGCGCATCCCCGTCATCCCCGGGTTCAATCATACACAGCAAGCTATCGGTGCGATAGGTGCGTATCTGCGTGGCTTGCCTCGCCCGGTCGATAAGGTGTCAATTTTGCCATTTCACCAATTTGGAGCGGGTAAGTACCCCGCGTTGGGAAGGCCATACTATTGGTCTGAATATCAATCTGATTCTGAGGACAGAATTGTACAGCTTATGCGCTGCCTTGATGGACTGGGTCTTCGAATTGAGGTCGGCAGATAAATCAGCCGTGGCATCTTTACCAAGCGGAATAAGCCTGGTTATAGGTCAGATTATCGAGAAGAGAGTTGGGGGCAAACCCATCCCCTCGTATGCTTCCTTGATCAACTGTATGGATAATTAGCTACCGGTTTGAATTTGTTCCCGAGCTTTTTCACGGTCGATTTCTCCGGGCTGCATCACGTAGCTTAAGAAAGTATTTTTTATGTCGCCCCCATCATGGAGTGGAACATGTAATTCTTTATCTTCGTGAAAGTATAATCCGCCTTCCACCTAGAATTGCATCCTGGTGGCAATTCCCAACCCACCTGATCAACACTTGATTGCTTTCTACTGATCCCTTCCAAGCAATCATCAGGTCGCCCCTTGCCGAGTTTCCTGATCTCGTTAATGCCTATTTCGAGCTGGGCAGTATCAGGAATATAGAATTCAGGTCAGGATTAGTCCGGCAGAGTACGCGTGTACCGCCGGTTAATTCCAGGTATGTGGCTGTAATGAGAATACAGGCAATACACCTCTGAAAATTTTTGATTTGGACAGCATTCTATTATTTCTCTGTACGTATTTTCAAAGAAATAATTGTGCGCTAATTATAACTAATGGGTATCTAGAGTCGTGAGGGTAAGTATTCATCGCAATAACATCGAAAAAATCCTACCCAGGGCATACCTGGCAGTAATTGTCCTGGTAGAGGTGATCATTAAGATTAAAAATATTAAATTATTATTGACATAGCAGGTTAAATGAGTATAATATTAAATGACAACGTTGTCGTCAACGATAACGCCAGCGGTGACAACACAAACGGTCCTTTTTCTTTCCGGTAATAAAAAATTGAATCGGCTTACGATGGGAATGACCCTCAAGCAAGATAAATCGCCCCGCAAGAACAATGGCTCTTTCCACACAACATTAAAGGATGTGGCGAGGCTGGCAGGTGTATCCACCAAGACCGTCTCACGGGTGGTGAATCACCAGGGAGAGATCAGGGCGGAAACGCGCGAGCGCGTGCAGCAGGCGATTGAGCAGCTTGGTTACCGGCCTAACATCCTGGCGCGCAGCCTTATCCATCATCGTACCAATACATTGGGAGTGGTGGCTTGGGGCATTGACTACTTTGGCCCATCACGCACGATCGTAGGGATTGAACAGCAGGCCCACCAACTGGATTATTCCTTATTTCTCAACTTGGTGGACCGTCCAGATGAAGGTGGCAGCGAACAGGTGATGGATACGCTGATCGCTCATCGGGTAGACGGGATCATCTGGGCAGTACCAGAAGTGGGAGATAACCGCAAATGGCTGGATAGCAGTCACCTTGAACAGCTTCCGCCGATTGTTTTTCTCAGCATGGAGGCGCGCCCGGGGTTGTCGATCATTGCCATCGATAACTATATCGGAGCCAAACAGGCCACACAGCATCTAATCGACCAGGGCCGGCGAAAGATTGGGATCATCACCGGACCATTGGGTTGGTGGGAAGCGCGCGAGCGCTTCAGGGGCTGGGAAGATGCCATGCACCAGTCTGATCTTGCCACCCCCGCCAGCCTGGTGATTGAGGGAGAATGGGCTGCAGCAAGCGGCGAGCAGGCCTTATCGACGCTATTATTGCAAGAGCCAGGCATTGACGCTCTCTTTGCCAGCAGTGACCAGATTGCACTGGGCGCCCTGAGTACCGCCCACCGGCTCGGTCGGAAGATACCGCATGATCTGGCAATTGTGGGGTTCGATAATATTCCAGAATCAGCCTGCTTTTGGCCTCCGCTGACCACAGTTTATCAACATTTAATTAATATGGGTCGCCTGGCTGTGCAAACTTTACACAGGATGATTGAAGCCAACAGGCAATCCAAAATGCTTGAAGAGATGGGCGTGACCTTCGTGACCCCGGAATTGATTATCCGGGATAGCTCATTGCTCTCCTGAAGTAGGCGATCGGTGAGACGTGTTTGAAGATTTATCGAAAAACCATGTACAAGCGATATTTTATGAAAGGAGGTTCTTGAACCCAAAGGAACAATTTCACAAGTAATCCAAAGTCAGTATAACCAGTTAAACCGAATTAAATTCTTTTTGGAGGATGATATGTTCAAGTTCGTTTCAAAGACTTTTGTGATTATTGCCCTACTGGCTCTTGTAGCCACCGCCTGTGGACCTGCTGCGACCTCACAGGCACCCGCAGCAAGCCAACCGGCGGCAGCCACAGCTACAACCGCCCAAGCCGCCCCCACGAATACCGAAGGTGCCGCACCTGCTGCTGGTACCGGTTGGTGCTCTGGCACCAAGATCGTTTTCTTCCCTGGCGGAGCACCAGGCGGTGGTTTCGAAACCGTCGTTTACAACGGTGCAGTCCAGGCAGCCAAGGACACCGGCGCGGATGTGCAGTACCTGTGGTCCAACTGGGATCCCGCCACAATGATCACCCAGTTCCAGCAAGCAGTAGCGACAAAACCGGATGGCATTGCCATTATGGGCCACCCAGGCGACACTGCCTTTGATCCCCTCATTGATGATGCTGAATCTCAGGGTATCATTGTTACTAGCATGAATACGCAGCTGCCAGAGGCCGAAGCAAAGTACGCTTCGAATGGTTTCGGCTATGCCGGTGCTATCCTCTATAATGCTGGGTATTCACTGGGACAGGAAGCTGTAAAGCGCTCAGGCGCGCAGTCGGGTGATAAGGCTTTCTTGTGGGGCCTGTTATCGCAGGCGGGGCGCGGTGAGCGAACCAAAGGTGTGAAGGATGCCTTGGAAGCTGCAGGCCTGACCGTAATCTATCAGGAGATCGATGATGCTACCAACGCGGATCCTGCTGCTGGCATCCCCGTTTTCACCGGCATTATGTCTGCCAACCCTGATATCAAGCTGATGGTGACCGACCATGGCAACCTGACCGGTAACGTACAGAGTTATCTGGAAGCTGCCGGCAAGCAACCGGGTGAAATCTATGCCGCAGGCTTTGATATGTCGGGTAATGCTGTTACCGCCATTCAGAATGGCTGGCTGCAACTGGTAATTGACCAGCAGCAATATCTGCAGGGTTATTTTGGGGTGTTGCAGATCTGCCTGACCCACAATTATGGGTTTTCCGGCTTGCTGATCGATACTGGCGCTGGTTTTGCTGACAAGAACAACATTGATCAATTAGCCGCCTTGGTTGAGCAGCAGATTCGCTAAAGCGTCGCTGATTTTTACCCACGATGCTTTCCTGCTTTTTATGAAGCAACGATAGTACAATATGCAAGGGCTAAGTGGTGACTCTCTACTACACTTCCATTTAGCCCTTGCCGTTTTTTAGCTACTAATTTTCAGGTATATACGGGTTATCCATTACCGGATCGGAGTAAGTGAATGGAAAATTACCGCCTCGAATTAAAAAACGTCTCCAAGTATTTTGGAGAGGTAAAAGCCCTGGAGAATATAAATTTACAGCTCGGCCAAAATGAAATCGTTGGCCTTCTGGGCGATAATGGCGCAGGAAAATCCACGTTGATCAAGATCATCACTGGTTATCACCAACCCTCCTCTGGAGAGATTTACTTCAACGGTAATAAGGTTGAAAACCTCACCGTCCCCAAGGCCAGAAAATTGGGCGTGGAAACCGTGTACCAGGAACGCGCCCTGGCTGAGCTACAGACATTATGGCGTAATATTTTTCTTGGCCGAGAAATTTGCAATTCATTAGGCTTCCTGGATATTCA
>CAYLPS010000028.1:0-34683 GCA_964385625.1 uncultured Anaerolineaceae bacterium
TTTTTTTGTTTTTATCTTTTCCAGACTGACTCTATTGCTTTTGAGTCAGCCTCTTGATTATTTTAAGTTGGTGGCTTCTTTGAGCTGTTCGACTTTAACACATTCGCCGCGGCGAACCTGGAAGGCGTCGAAGTCGCGTGCCACGCTGGTGTTGGGGAAGATCGCCTGGGCTTCGGCCAGCACATCTTTTTCACGGTAGCGGCGCGAGATGTGGGTGAGGATCAGGTATTTCACCCCGGCGTCAACGGCCAGCCTGGCTGCCTGGTTTGCGGTAAGATGGGCGAACTGTTCAGCCATCTCAGCCTCCTCTTGCAGATAGGTGGCTTCGATCACCAGTGCGTCCACGCCTTGCACCACCCTGACCAGCTCTTCGACACGCCCCACGTCCCCTACGTGGGCGAAGCGAGTGCCGGGTCGTTCTGGCCCCAGCACCTGATCTGGGTGGATGGGGCGTCCGTCCGGGAGGGTGATCGAATGACCATTTACCAGTTCGCGTCGCCACGGGCCCGGAGGAATATCCAGCTCGGCTGCTTTTTCGGGCAGGAATGGACGGCGCGTCTTTTCTTCAAACAGGTAACCGAAACAATCGGGCCCGCGGTGCCATACCGGAAATGCAGTCACGGTGAGGTCATCTTCGTCGAAGATCAGCCCCGGGCTGATCTTCAGCAGCTGCAAATCCATCGGTGGCCTGGCGCCTCGCAGCACGATCCCATAGATCAGGTCATGGATGCGGTCAAGCGCCCACTGGCCGCCATAGATTTCCAGCTTGTCGATCGTTTCCCAGCGCATGAAAGTGGAAAGCAGCCCGGCTAGCCCCAGGATGTGATCCAGGTGCCCGTGGGTGATGAGCACGCGGTTCAGGCGCTTAAAACCCAGACCCGATTGCAAGATTTGGCGTTGGGTGCCTTCTCCGCAATCGATCAGGAAGCGGTATTCATCGTGAATCACCACCTGGCTTGAAAGCCCGCGGTGAACCGAGGGAGCCGATGCGGATGTGCCAAGGAAGACGATATCGAACAATGAGACCTCTGATAATCTTGCAGGCTGGTGTGATGCGCTAGAATTTTACCTTATTTCCCGGTGATTTGTCCCGTGAGGCATAAAAGACCATTCATGCTATAATGCCTCACAGATAATCGATGCGAGCAGAACTCGACTGCGTAGACAAGGCTTAATGAAAGACAAGCGCCAATATTCCAAAACCACTCGAAGGGCATCATCAAACCGCAGCACGGCGAGGCGCGGAAAGTCGCCTGCCCGTAATAGCGGGCGGGGAAAATCTACCTCCTCACGGGCAGGCCGGAAAACCGGCGGCTCATCGAGCGGATTGCTTGGCTCTTTTGGATCCCTCTTCAAGCGGACGCCTCCTGCCAAACCGAGGGGCAGGCCGCCTGCCCAAACCCCGCCGGTATCTACAGGTATGTCACTTGACCGCAAGCTGGACCTGGCGGGTATCTTGCTGCTCTTCGTCGGCTTGCTCACCTTGCTCAGCCTGCTATCCGCCAGCCATAATGCGGCCACCACCAGCTGGCTCAACTTCCTGGGAAGGGCTTTCGGGTGGGGAGCCTATCTTTTCCCCGCCGGGCTGTTTGTGATTGGCTTGTGGCTGGTGTTGCGCAGCTTTCAGCACGTACCGCACATCGCCCTGGAGCGCGTCCTAGGGGTTATATTGCTGTTCCTCAATGTTCTGGGCTGGATGCATTTCTTCGCCTTCCCGCAGGATGCCTACGCCCTAGCAGCCAGTAGCGCGGGTGGTGGGTACACGGGGGCATTTATTTTTAATACCCTGCTTGTCAGCCTGGGATGGGCCGGCCTGGCCATCACCCTGGTTGCCTGGCTGGTGATTGCCTTGATCCTGGTGCTGGACATCTCCGTAGCGGAGCTGTTCCAATGGATGCCACCCCTGCTGATACGGGCGCAGGATAACCTCCAGGATTGGCTGGACGAGCGGCGTAACCACCGGCGTATGGCTGCTGCAAAGCTGTCGGTCAACTCCAAACCTCCAGCCGATGCAGACTTCTGGCCAGGGTTGGAAAGCCTGCAAGGTACAGGCGAGGTTACCCTGGCCAACTCGGCGAGCAATGCAACCCAGCCCCGCCCCTGGGTTTTACCGGCTATCGACCAGATTCTTGATAAAGGTGGCGAATCATTCGCCGATGATGATGTGGATCGGCAACGCGCCAGGGTGATTGAGGACACACTCAAGATGCTGGGTGCGCCGGTGAAAGTGGTGGAGATCAATCGCGGCCCTACCATCACCCAGTTCGGCGTAGAACCCGATTTCATCGAGACGCGTGGCTCGCGCACGCGCGTGCGCGTGTCTAAGATCACCTCCCTGGCAGATGACCTGGCGCTTGCCCTCTCTGCCCGTACCATCCGGGTAGAAGCGCCCGTTCCCGGGAAGGGCTATATTGGCATTGAAGTACCCAACGAGCAGATTGCCCTGGTGGTGCTGCGCGACGTGGTTGAAAGCGAAGCCTTCAGGAGGCTGCGATCATCCCTGCGCTTTGCCTTGGGCCAGGATGTAGCAGGCAACGCTGTAGCGGCGGACCTTTCAGCCATGCCGCACCTGCTGATTGCCGGGCAAACCGGCTCGGGCAAATCGGTTTGCGTGAATTCTCTCATCTGTTGCCTGCTGCTTCACAATACCCCCGATGACCTGCGGTTGATCTTGGTGGACCCCAAGCGGGTGGAACTGACCAACTACAATGGTATCCCGCACTTGCTGGCACCTGTGGTGGTGGATACCGAGCGGGTGGTGGGAGTGCTGCAATGGGTGCTGCGTGAGATGGATATGCGTTACCATAAACTGGCCCAGGCCGGCACGCGCAATATCAACGAATATAATGCCCGCATCGAAAACCAGCCGGATGGTAAGGAAAAAAAGCTGCCCAAGCTGGTGGTGCTCATCGATGAGCTGGCAGACTTGATGATGCTGGCCCCCGAGGAAACACAGAGTGCCATCACCCGCCTGGCACAGCTTTCGCGTGCCACCGGGATTCACCTGGTTCTTGCCACCCAACGCCCTTCCGTCGAAGTGGTGACGGGCATCATCAAGGCCAACTTCCCGGCCCGCATTGCCTTTGCGGTGGCTTCCAATACCGACAGCCGGGTGATCCTCGACCAGCCGGGTGCGGAGAGGCTGCTGGGAAGAGGCGATATGCTCTTCCAGGCACCCGATGCACCCGCACCCATCCGCCTGCAGGGCACCTATGTTTCGGATGGCGAGATCCTCAGCCTGGTGACCTATTGGCAGAGCTTCATTGCTGATCGTCCGCCGGCACCAACCGCAGCAGGGGGGATCCCGGATGCTATCCCGGCGGGTGTGCCGCTCACCCAAATACCGCTGTGGGATGATATGCAGGCCCAGGAAGAAAAAGATCCGTTGCTGGATGAGGCCATCGACCTTTCTCGCCGCCAGGGTCGTGCTTCGGTCTCCATGTTGCAGCGCAGGCTGCGCATTGGATATACGCGTGCTTCAAGGCTGGTGGAAGCCATGCAAGAAAAAGCCATTATTAGCAAGGATGCGGGTGCGCAGGGTTATGAGATCCTGGATTACGGTCAGGAGCTCTCCCCTGAGGACGAACCTTAAGCTGCTTTTCCGGTTTTTAGATTGGGATACCGGGTAGACAGAACCAATCCTGAGTTTGTACGTATGAAGGTTAAGTGTGCCTGGGAGGCCTAGCATGGCTAATAAAAATGATCATAAAATCTTGATTCCACGCAGTGGCGGAGTCCTTAAAGAATTAACTCTACGTATCAAGCTGATTGTGCGGCTGCTTGGCGATAAGCGTGTGAACCTGCTGTACAAACTGTTACCAGTTGGATCCTTGATTTACCTCCTGATTCCCGATATCGCCCCCGGACCTATCGATGATGCAGCCCTGGTCTGGCTGGCAACCTACGTGTTCGTAGAATTATGTCCACCCGACGTGGTAAAGGAGCACCTCGATGCGTTGCAGGCCACCCGAACGGTGATGGACGGTTACCAGGAGACTTCCCAACCCAATGAAGCGGGAGAGATAATCGATGGAGAGATCGTGAGTGATGATGTGGAGGTGAAATGAAGCGAGCTCTGGTTTTTTTCAGCCTAGTATTTGCCATCACATTGGTTGGGTGCGCCGGAACGCCGACTGAAGTGCCAACCAGCACCGCCACACCGGCCAAATTTATTCGTGTGGCTTCACCAACCTATCTTACCTCCTTCCCGCCCACTGCAACCCCCTTGGCTACACTGGCCGCCAGTGAGGTGATTACCAATACCACGCCCTTGCCCACGGCAACCGCCACTTCCACCCCCACACCGACGCCAGTGCCCCCTACGGTGAACAATTTACCCGACCCAAGTGGTTATTCGTGGCAGCAAGTGGTGAGTGGCTTGAACGCGCCTGAAGGCCTGGTGAACGCCGGGGATGGCTCAGGGCGGCTGTTTATAATAGAACAGACAGGACTTATCCGCATTTTAAAGGATGGGGCAATCTTACCGGTGCCATTCCTCGACCTGACACAAAAAGTGGTATGCTGCGGAGAGCTGGGATTGTTAGGGCTGGTATTTCACCCCGGGTATGCACAAAATGGCTATTTTTATGTGGACTACACCGAAGAAGTGGGCGGCAAGACATACACTGTGATCGCCCGTTATACGGTGTCGCTTGATAATCCCGACCAGGCGGATGCGGCCAGTGAGATGCGCATGCTGTACATTGAGCAGCCTTATCAAAATCACAAAGGCGGGCAGTTGCAATTTGGCCCCGATGGCTATCTTTATATCGGCATGGGCGATGGCGGCTCTGAAGGGGATCCTCTAGGTAATGGACAATCATTGGAGACATTGTTGGGTAAAATTCTGCGCATCGATGTGGACAATACGCTGCCATATTCCATCCCGGCAGATAATCCCTTCGTAAACGGGGGAGGCTTGCGGGAGATTTGGGCTTACGGGCTACGCAACCCCTGGCGTTTCTCTTTTGACCGCCTCACCGGTGACCTGTATATCGCAGACGTCGGGCAGGATGCCTGGGAAGAAATCGATTTTCTTCCAGTGGGCAGCCCAAGCGGGGTGAATTTCGGGTGGAATTATTTCGAAGGCTCACATCCGTATCGTGGCTCACCCCCGGCAAATTTGCGACTCATAATGCCTGCAACTGAGTATAACCACAGCCTGGGGAATGCCGTAATTGGTGGATATGTATACCGGGGTAGCATATTGCTGGACTGGTATGGCGTGTATATTTATGGTGATTACGGCTCAGGCAGGGTGTGGGGTTTGCTGCACCTGCCAGATGGAAGCTGGCAAAACGCCCAACTGTTCGATACCGGCAGGCATATTTCCAGCTTCGGAGTGGATGAGAATGGCGAGATTTACATGGTGGATGACAATGATGGCACCATCCTGGTACTGAAATGAGCCGCGATTCTCTCGATAAGGAATAATTTAGCGCGAAAATGCGAAACAGGTTATCCTGTTGGCTGCTTGCAGTGCTGTTACTGGTCGTCACGGCGGCATGCGCGGTGAGCTCTACCTCTATCCCCACTCCAGCCAGTGGGCGCAATGATACTCAAATCGCTCAGCCTGCCAGCACAGCCACTTTCACACAGCAGATTGCCCAGGTTTCGCAGACACCGGCATTCACGGTGACATTCACTCCACCTGCAACCCAATCGCAACCCACTCAGGCAACCGCGTGGCAGTCCTCGATCTCCCCACCTCAACCGGTGGTCTTTGCGGTTATTGGTGATTACGGTTCGGGAAATCACCATGAAGAGGATGTCGCCAATCTGGTCATCAGCTGGCACCCAGACTTCATCATCACCCTGGGGGATAACAATTATCCAAAGGGGTCAGCCGGGCACATCGACGAGGCAATTGGCCAGTTTTATCACAGCTATATTTACCCTTATCAAGGCAGCTATGGAGAAGGTGCAAGCGTGAACCGTTTCTTTCCCACCATTGGTAACCACGACACATACACGGATGACGCTCAGCCCTATCTCGATTATTTTAAATTGCCCGGTAACGAGCGGTATTATGATTTCACCTGGGGACCGGTCCACCTGTTCGCCATCGATAATGTCGAAACCGAGCCGGATGGGGTGGGGGCATCTTCCGTGCAGGCGCAGTGGCTGAAATCCAGGCTGGCTGCATCGATGTCACCCTGGAATATCGTCTACATGCACTACCCGGCGTATTCGTCTGGCGATCACGGGCCAACGGATTGGGCCGTTTGGCCCTATGCTTCGTGGGGCGCTGATGCAGTACTGGCAGGGCACGACCACACTTATGAGCGGCTTGAAGCGGATGGCATTCCCTATTTCGTAAATGGGTTGGGAGGTGCAGGCAGGTATGAATTTGAAGAAATCCTGGACAACAGCCTGGTGAAGTATAACGCTGATTACGGGGCGATAAGAGTGGAAGCAACGGATACCCAAATCAAATTTGAGTTCATCACTCGGGAGGGGGAAGTGATTGATCATTATGAATTGGGTAACTAGGCACTGGTGAGCAATGGCTAACGCAAATTATTCAGGACGGTAAGCTCCTTGTCGCAAGCACGTATCGTTAACCACACCAGGGTATTATCCAATTCAATAAAAATTCACTGATAATTTCCCTTGACAGTAATCGAGATGTGATGGTAAACTCGCCACGTTGTAAAATATCCTGATTAGAAAGGTAAGGCGCGAACAATGTTCGAACTTAGCATCCGAATCAACGAAGTGCGTGCAGCCGCCTCTGGCGTTGGCGGTGCCGTTCCTTCGCGGAGCGCGCCTACTGGTTGTTAGGAATCATTCTGTAAACCTGGCGACCACGGTGTGTTCCGAGCCCCGTGGTCGTTTTGTTTTTCTTAGGTGTATTGCATTGCTGACCGGTCACGGGACCCCCTCCGTGACCGGTTTTTTATTTGCCGCATTGTGTGACCTGGCATGAAGAGGTGGGGGAAGAAGTAAACAAATCAAGGATTACTGTTTGTAGGTTTATTGGTTGTTGAAACTATCAGGGATTGCTTCGGGATCGGACAGACACTGGTCCCTCGCAATGACAATATGGAAGAATCAGCGGCGGAAAATGATTACCGCCGAATGACAGGCAGAAGGAGCTAGAGATGTTGGACGCAATACTGGTACAGGATGCATATAAGAAGTTCGGTAAGGCCTCTCACCCCATGCTGAAGAGGAAGGTGGTGACCGCAGATGCCGCAAAATTGCTCAAGGTGGCTGTGAATCACGTTTCCTTCGCGGTGCACGAGGCAGAGATCTTCGGCGTGCTGGGGCCGAACGGCTCGGGAAAATCCACACTCATCCGCCTGATAGCCACGCTGCTGCTGCCTGACGCAGGCTCGATTACGGTGTTTGGGCACGATGTGGTGAGCCAGCCGATGCAGGTCCAACGCCTGATCAACCGTGTTTCGGTAGAGGCCAGCTTCTTCAAAAAGCTCTCCCCGATGGAGAACCTGCTGTATGGGGCACGCCTGTACGGGATGGATGGCGGGGAGACTCGCCGTAAAGTGATGGAGATCCTCAACCGCCTGGGGCTCGAAAAGAGCTCCATCAGGCAGCCCATGGAAGAGATGTCGCGCGGTATGCAGCAGAAGGTGGCTATCGCCCGGGCATTGCTTTCACAGCCGCGCTTGTTGTTGCTGGATGAGCCCACCACCGGGTTGGACCCTCGCTCCAAGCGCGAGGTGCAGGCAGTGATCCTTGAGATGAACGTCCAGCATGGCACAACTATACTGCTCACCACCCATGATATGGGCGAAGCCGAGGCGCTCTGCCACAGGATCGCCATCGTGGATAACGGGAAGATCGTGGCATTGGATACGCCGCAAGCATTGAAGAGGCTGATCCCCCACAATGGCCATGAGCCCACGCTTGAAGAGGTTTTTCTAGAGCTTACGGGGAACCAGCTGGTGCAGGAGGAAGAGTGATGGAAATCCACTCCCTCCTACCACCCCCGAATTCTAAAAAACGGAATTCAGGGGAATATGAAGAGAAAAAGCTTCCTGCCTCCCGGCTAATGCCGGACGGGACCTGGATAGTGAATGAGAGTGAAGAGAAGAAAGAAGGAAGAAATGTTGTACACAAGAGATTGCAACTACGAGGAAAGAATTCAAAGGCGAAGCAATCTCAACCGGGCACTGAAGAGATTGCTGCACAAGGCCTGGGAGCTCCTTGGCTCATTCATGAGGAGCGCCTTCGAGGTCTCTGGAAGGATTCAGCTGTGAAATGCAGGTTTTTAGATACCCTGTACAAGGGCATCCTGCGTGAAGAATGGCTGGCAGGAGAGCCTGGATAGGGTAATTGGAGTATTTGAGATGAGCACGATAGTGAACGAAGTCAGGGCTACATATGCCTTTATGGAACGCAATGCCAACCTGGTGAAACGATACTGGTCGTGGGAGCTGGTGTGGATCATCTACTCGATCGCCAACAGCCTGTCGGTGAGCTTCATCGGGTTGGGCATGGAGAAGATCGGCGGAGCTTCAGCCGCCAATGGCCGCTACCTGGTACTTTACCTGGTGGTAGGCACGCTTGTGTGGCGCTACCTGTCGCTGATCTTCTACTGGATCACCGACGTGATAGGCATGGAGCGTTGGGAGGGCACCATCGAGTACACCCTGATGGCGCCCATCCGACGCATCACTCACATGGCAGGGCAGACGCTCTGGTCAATCATCTACAGCATGATTTCTACCGGCATCATCCTGGCGGTGACCGTGTTGATTTTCAAGATTGACCTGAGCCGGGCTAACCTGCTGGGTGGTACGTTGATGTTGCTGGCAGGTAGCCTGTCATTCATCGGTGTGGGTGTGATGGGCAGCGTGCTACCCCTGCTCTTCCCCGAGCGCGGCTCGCAGATGACGCATGTGATCATCGCTATCCTGCTGCTGGTGTCGGGAGTGTATTACCCGGTGGACGTGCTGCCGGGTATCCTGCAGAAGCTGGCTGTTTACAGCCCGGCAACCTATGTGCTGGACGGCACCCGCCAGGCGCTGCTGGAGGGCACTCCCACCTCGCTGCTTTGGCAATATATCTGGCCGACACTGGTGATGGGCGTGGTCGCCATCCCTCTGGGGCTGTGGGTGTTTGGCCTGGCTGAACGTTATGCCAAGCACACCGGAAAGCTGCACAGGAATGGATGAAGCAACATTGCTGTGTTCTGAACTGACAAGATTGGGTTGTTCCGGCGGAAAAAACTCCGCCTGTTAAAGACAAGAGGCAAGAATGTCAATTTTATCTGCACAAAACCTGGGTTTATCTTTTGGAGCATTTGACTTGTTCCAGGGCATTTCGGTTTCCGTCGCCAATGACAGCAAGATTGGCTTGATCGGGCCGAATGGGATCGGGAAGACCTCCTTGATGATGATCCTGGCGGGAATTAACCAGCCGACCACGGGCAATATCCATATTGCACACGGCAAGCGGCTGGGTTACTTGAGCCAGGAAGCCACCGATGCATTTGAGCACCATGAGAATACGGTCTATGCGGAGATGTTAGGCGTATTTTCCAGCTTGCAAGAGCAGCAGGCACGCCTGCACCAGCTGGAAGCCGACATGGCTGCCGGCCATTATTCGGATGAGGTGCTGGCAGCCTATGGGGAGCTGCAGGAGGCTTTTGAACACGCCGGCGGTTACGACTACGACTTGCGCATCCAGCAGACCTTGCAGGGTTTGGGGTTGGGCAGGCAAGCCTGGGATTTGCCCATCAAACAGCTCAGCGGTGGGCAGAAGACGCGCCTGCTGCTGGCACGCTTACTGCTCGAAAAACCAGCCCTGCTGATGCTGGACGAGCCCACTAACCACCTCGACGCAGAAGCCATCGAATGGCTCGAGCACATCTTAAAGGATTGGTCCGGGGCTCTACTGGTGGCAAGCCACGATCGTTATTTCCTGGATAATTCGGTCGATACCATCTGGGAGATGAACCACCTCGGGATAGAGGTTTACTCGGGTAACTATAGCAATTACCTGTTACAGCGCGATGCGCGCTGGGAATATACCCGGCGGGTTTTCGAGGAAGAAAAGGAGCGCCTGCAAAAAGATGTGGATTTTGTGCAGCGCAATTGGGTGCGAGCCAGCACGCATGCCCGTGCCCTGGGGATGCTGCGCAAAGTGACACGCGAGCTGATGGCAGTGGATACTTATGGCATCATGGTACTGCGCAGCGGCATCAAGTGGCACAATCTTTCCCTGCGGGCTGATAAACCCCTGGAGGTAATCGAAGCCATCCGTAAGGTAAACGCCCTGGAGATGCCCTCGCGCCCTCCCCGCATCAAGCCACGCTTGTCTCCCTCTACCGATAGCAGTAACATCATCCTGAGGGTAAATAAGGCTGAAATTGGCTATCTGGGTAACAGCCTGTTCCGTGTGCAGCAGCTTGAGCTTCGGCGTGGGGAATGCGCTGCCCTGATAGGGTTAAATGGCAGCGGAAAAACCACCTTCCTGAAGACCCTGCTTGGGCAAATCGAGCCTTTAAGTGGCGAGGTGAAGCTGGGAGCTTCCCTGAAGATCGGCTATTTCGCCCAGGCCCATGAGGAGCTGGAACCTGATCATTCTGTGCTGGATGAGTTGTTAAAAAACCATCCCATGGATCCTGAGGCAGCCCGTAACCACCTGGCGCAATACCTGTTCAGGGATGAGGATGTGTTCAAGACCATCAGTACCCTGAGCGGTGGAGAGCGAAGCCGGTTGGCGCTGGCCATCCTGGCTGTACACGGGGCGAATGTCCTGCTGCTGGATGAACCCACCAACCATCTTGATCTGCCAGCGCGTGAGGCGCTGCAGAAGGTGCTGCAAGACTTCCAGGGCACCATCTTGCTGGTGTCGCATGACCGCTACCTAGTGGACCAGCTGGCCAGCCAGGTGTGGGAGCTGCATGATAATAAGTTGGACGCATTTTCGGGCACTTACCGCGAGTATGTGTTGCAAAAGGCCGGTTCAGACTCCAAGGCCAAGCAGATGATCCTACCATCCAGGCCGATGGTCCGTGATAACAGCCGCGGAACTCGCCGTCTGCAGCAAGCCATGGAAAGGCTGGAGCAACGCATCCGCGACCAGGAACAGGCAGTGCGGCACATATCTGAGGAGCTGCATCATGCGAGTAGCGTTAAAGGCTTCGATACGATTAACAACCTCAGTTGGAAGTATGCCAAAGCACAGGCTGAGCTGGAAAGATTGACCGGAGAGTGGGAAAAATTGGTGGAAAGTGCATGAACGAGCCCAGAGACACCCCCAATTTCCCGCGTAAAGGCCTGGGGCAGGCTGTGATGCTGGAAGGACTGCGCCGCTTGCAGGAAAATGGCATGGAGCAAGCCATCGTCTCCAGTGATGAAGATAACCAGGCAGCCATTAAGCTGTATGAATCGACGGGTTTCCGTGTGGTGACCAAGCTGGGAACCTATGAAACGGAAGTTTAAAATGGACATCGCTAAAGGCTCTGCAAGAAGCGAGCCATTATTGAATAAAATGCTGCTGCTGTTCATGCTCGCCATGATCCTGGCGAACATCGGCGGTGAAATGTACGGCATGCTGCTGCCTCTATATCTAAAGGAGCTGAATGCCTCGGTGGTGCAGATCGGTTTATTCTTCACCATTTCGCAAGTAATCCCCCTGGTGGTGCAGATCCTTGGGGGATGGGTTTCTGATTCATTGGGGCGCTTGCGCAGCATTGCTATTGGCAGTGTGGCGGGCAACCTCACCTATGTGGGCTTCATCTTTGCCCCAACCTGGCAGTGGGTGCTTAGCGGGATGGCCTTCAGTGCTGTCACGCGCTCGCTGATCGGTCCCAGTTTCAGCGCATTCATCGCCGAGCACTCATCTGAGAAGAACCGGGCACGCCTATTCGGCATCTCTGACACCCTGTTCATGATCGTGGGCGTCGTTGGGCCACCTCTGGGCGGTTACCTGGCCGATCGATATGGATTCAGAATTATGCTCGGATGCGCCTGGGTGCTGTACTTCTTCGCCACCCTCATCCGGGTGAGCATGGCTCGAGACGCAGCCCGCGGTCACGAGGCCAACCCTCAAAAACTCACCATGCTAAGCCTGCGCAGCAACCTGGGCTCTATGGTTGGGCTGCTGCTGAGCGGTGGCTTAATCACCTGGGTGCTGATCACTGATGGGGTGCGCGATATCGCCTACTCGCTGTCGGGCAACCTAATGCCGGTGTACCTGGAGCAAATCGGTGGGATGAGCTTCCAGCAAATTGGCTGGTTGGGCTCGATCTTCAGCGTGAGCATGATGCTGGTGACCATGCCGGCAGGCTGGCTGGCGGATAAGAAAGGCGAGAGGCTGGGCATCATCAGCGGCTTCCTGCTGGAATTCGCCGCCATGTTCACCTTCATGCAGGTGCAGGGTTTTTGGGGCTATGCCCTGGTATGGTCGCTCTTTGGGCTGGGCGCCGGGATGATGTCACCGGCCTATAACTCGCTGATCAGCAAAGCTGTGCCCGAAAAACTGCGCGGCACTGCTTTCGGCATGTTTGGTACCAGCCTGGGGCTGGTATCGCTGCCTGCACCTTGGGCTGGTGGGCAGCTCTGGGAGCGCTTCAGTCCCCGGTTGCCATTCTACGTCACAGGCCTGGCGGCGCTGGGAAGCGTGATACCGGCCTGGCTGAAGTTCAAGCTGCCCAAGCACGCAGTGGAAGCAGAGATACCTGAACTGGCTGAAAAATTCGCCGCGGATTAACCGCAGATGGAAGATTATCGATGAAGATAACAAATGCACTATGCAAACTTATAAATAATATACACTTCAATTCGCTTACACAAGAAATGGAAGCTAATCCAATGTTTCTCATCCTTGCTGATATAAGGAATAACCTATGAACACTTATTCTTTCGCAACAAACATAGTTCTAAAAGCCAACTCCAACGATATACCTGGTTTGGAATGGCGCGGATTTAATGGAGAAAGTGATTTCCCCAAGATCTTAAGTATCATCCATGGCTGTGCAACCCGTGATGGCGTGGAGCGCGCAGAGCAGCTGGATGACGTGGTGAATCAATATACCCACCTGGTGAACAGTGATCCTACCGCCGATATGCTGTTTGCAGAGGTCGATGGAAACACAGTGGCTTATTCACGCGTCTGGTGGGCCTTGGAGGGAAGCGGTATGTGGGTGGGCTTTCAGGCGGGCTTCGTGCTGCCTGAGTGGCGGCATAAGGGTATTGGCAGCACATTGCTGCGCTTCAACGAAACTCGCCTGCAGCAGATTGCCCGGCAGCTCAAGGACAGTGGCCAGCTTGCAGCCGGTACACCCTGCGTGCTGGATAATTATACTGGTGAGGCGGAGACTGAGCGGATAAGCCTGCTTGAAAAGAACGCCTACCGTCCCGTGCGCTATTCTTTTGAGATGGTGCGTCCGAACCTCGAAGATATCCCCGAGCTGCCCTTGCCTGATGGCGTGCAAGTGCGTGAGGTCAAACTCGAACACATGCGCTTAATTTGGGAAGCCTCCAATGAAGCTTTCCGCGACCATTGGGGTTACATCCCAGACCCGTGGGAAAACTACGAACAGATGATGAGCGACCCCGATTTCGACCCCTCCTTGTTCCGGGTGGCCTGGCAGGATGACCAGGTGGCCGGCATGGTGCTGAACTTCATCAACAAGGATGAAAATGCCAAGTATGGCCGTCAGCGAGGTTACACCGAAAATATCTGTGTGCGACGCCCCTGGAGAAGGCAAGGCCTGGCAAAAGCATTGATCGCCCGCAGCTTGATGGTGATTAAAGAACGCGGCATGGCAGAGGCAGCCCTGGGCGTGGATACGGAGAACACTTCAGGTGCACTGAACCTGTATAAGAGTATGGGCTATCAGGTGGTCAAGAAGGGCACGATTTACCGCAAATCGATGAATGTCGAAATGTCTGAAAGGTAAACATTTCGACTTCACCTTAGTGGAATAATTTTTCGCCCGCACGGATGGGTACGCGCAGGTGATTTTCAAAGGGCGTGAGTGGGCACGACCAGTATTCATTGTAGGCACAATATGGATTGTAGGCCAGATTGAAATTCACTTTGAAGCGGTCATTTCCCAGCGCTACAGGCTCGAGGTATCGTCCTGCTGGGTAGGTCTCCTTGCCGGCCAGGCTGTCCACGAAGGGTAGAAAATAACCATCCGCGCTGTGGTAGATGGTCAGTTCAGCACGCTGGTCGCCCACGGAGAAGCTAAACTTACCATAACGCTCATACACCTGGATATCTCCGGTGGTGGTTTGCATCTCCACGCGCTGTCTGTCATTGAATTCCTCGACAGTCACCTCCAGGTCTAAATCTGGGTTGATCGGAAAATATCTGAGGCCTTTGAAAGTCTTTTTCTGGCCGGGAGTCAGGGGGCTTTGGCCATCACGGGCAAAAAACTCATCTTTCATCTTACGGAATTCGGTTAAATCGTCCATTCCACCTCCCTTGTATCAGGTTAGATGCACCACGACTATGAATTGTAGCAGATTTTCGATCCAGCTTATTAATCTATTAATATGGCAGGTCAATAGACGTACAAATATTGATTTACAATGAAATAGGATGGAGAAAAATCGAACTCATGGCGCAGTGTGGGATGGTTTATTGTCGGTACGGCCATTAAAAGCCAGGTAAGGTGAACATAGCATAATCTTGGCGGATGGCGAGCGAGCACTGCCCAGAAATGTAATTATAGTTATTAGATTAGTGGATTGGGTTATAGAATCCACCAGGAGGGAAAATATGCCCCGAGATTTACCCCTAGGAAATGGACGATTAATGGTAGCGTTCGATCAGAATTACTATATCCGTGACCTGTTTTGGCCCCATGTTGGGCAGGAAAACCACGCCCTGGGCCATCCATTCCGGAGCGGTGCTTGGGTGGATGGGCAGTTTCGCTGGTTTGAGGATGCAGAATGGCGCCGTTCGTTGAAATATATCCCAGAAACACTGGTGAGTGATGTGGTGTTGGAACATCCAATGCTCAAAGTGTCAATCGAGGCGGCCGATATGGTCGATTTCCATGAAGACTTATTTGTGCGGCGGATGGAAATATGTAACCAGGCACCAGATGACCGCGAAATTCGCATTTTCTTCCACCAGGATTTTCACATTGCCGGTAATAATATTGGTGATACCGCCTACTACGAGCCCGATCGCAGGGCAGTTCTCCACTATAAAGATAATTTCTGGTTTTTAATGAATGGGGCGGTGGAAGTGGGGGAGGATAAGCCGGGTCCCGGTTGGGAACCATCTGAGGATACTTATCCCGGCTTGGTGGTGGGCGTGCACCAGTGGGCCTGCGGATTGAAAGAAATCCGCAACCTGCAGGGCACCTGGCGCGATGCAGAGGATGGGGTGCTTGAATCAGGAGTGGTAGCCCATGGCACGGTTGATTCCACCATCGGGTTCAACCTGAAAATTAAAGCCGGCCAAAAACGCATTTTATATTACTGGATGGCAGTGGGGGCGAACTTCGAGGCGGTGACCACGCTGAACCGCATGGCGCGCGAAAGAGGTGCGCAATCCTTTTTAAATCGTACGGAAGCCTATTGGCGCCTGTGGCTGAATGTACATCTGCCTGAGATGGGCGGGATGTCTGAGGCGGTAAAGGATGAGTATGAGCGCAGCCTGTTGACCATCCGGACGCAGATTGACGAAGGGGGGGCAATCATTGCCGCCAACGATTCGGATGTCTCATCCGATGTCCGCGATACCTATAGCTACATGTGGTCGCGGGATGGCTCGCTGGTGGCCCATGCCCTCAACCGCGCTGGTTACCTTGACCTGCCGCGAACATTCTTCCAATTTTGCGATCAGGTGCACAGCCGTGAAGGTTTCCTGCTGCATAAATACAACCCTGATGGCTCGCTGGCTTCCAGTTGGCTGCCGTGGTCGGTGCAGGGGAAAAAGCATTTACCCATCCAGGAGGATGAAACTGCCCTGGTGCTGTGGGCACTGTGGGAGCATTTTTCTCGTTATGGTGATGTTTCGTTCATCAAGCCCCTGTATCGCTCCACGATATGCCCTCTGGCGGATTTTTTAGTCAATTTTCGAGACCAGGAAAGTGGTTTACCGTTGCCCACCTATGATTTATGGGAGGAGCGGCTGGGTGTTCTAAGCTGGACGGTAGCATCCGTCTGGGGAGGCCTGACGGCCGCGGCGCGTTTTGCGGAAGCCTTTGGAGAAACTGAGCGGGCAAAAAATTACCACAGGGTAGCTCGAGAGATTAAAGCCGGGGTTGAAAAGCATCTGTGGCAGCCGCAGCTTAACCGTTTTGCCCGCATGGTGAATTCCAAGGCAGATGGCGGCTGGGAAGTGGACGAGACGATTGATGCCAGCCTGGTGGGGCTATGGCAATTTGGCATGTATATGCCGGATGACGAAAAGATCGTCGCCACCATGCAAGCTATTCGCGACCAGTTATGGGTGAAAACCGATGTGGGCGGGGTAGCGCGCTATATTGATGACCACTATCACCAGGTAAGCCAGGATATCAAAAATGTACCGGGCAACCCGTGGTTCATCTGCACGCTATGGCTTGCAGAATGGTACTCGCTCACCGCCAGGCACCTGGATGAGTTAAAAAAGGCGCAAGATATCCTGGAATGGGTGGCTGGGCATGCCCTACCCAGCGGGATTTTAGCCGAGCAAGTGGACCCATACACTGATCAGCCGCTATCGGTGAGCCCGCTGACGTGGAGCCATGCGGCGTACGTAACCACACTGCTCACTTACCTGCAGCGCAGGAGGCATCTTAAACCTGCCCCCTAGATAAAAACAAAAGGCAGAGAATGGATGATCCCTGCCTTTCGTTGCCGTTCAAATAATCATCAATCAGGTTAATTTCGTGCCGCACTCAGGGCAAAACTTGGCGCCCTTGGTTTCAGCACCGCAGTTGGGGCATTGAGCGAGCGCCTGCTCCATCTTTGTGCCACAATTGGGGCAAAATTTGGCTCCATGTGTTTCAGTTCCGCAGTTGGGGCACAGTGTAGACGCTGGCTGGATCATCGGTGAGCCACACTCAGGACAGAATTTGGTACCCGGGGCGGCCAGGGTGCCGTCCTTGGGGCATCTGGCCATTTGGGTAACAGATTTTCCGGCGGCTTCCACCGCCTTTCCCACATTGCTGAAGGCGTCCCCCAGCCCCAGAGCCGAGGCGAAGCCTTTGATAGCCGCACCAGCCTGCGCTCCACGTGCTTCAGAAATTTCCTCGGTGCGTGGGCTGCATTCCTGGCAATAACCACTTTGAGCATCGAAATCTGACAGGCATACGATGCGGTTGCAGCTCGGGCACTCACGAAAGTGCACCTGGCATTGGTTCCAGGCGCTTTCCAGCTGTGCGGGGGTCATCTTATAGCTGTAACGAGGATCATCTCCCACCACATTTTCGGCTACCTGGCTGCCCACCAGGGGTACCTTGCGCAGCAGGCCACCCAGGGCAGATTTACCCAGGTCCTGCTTTACCGTATTGGCGAAATCTGGCTGGCTGCGGAATTCGCGACCACAAGAATCACAATAAAAAATAGCATACGGGCCGGCACCGTCATTGCGGATGTCGTAACGAGGCATGCGAGAGAATGGGGACATGATTTTCTCCTGAATAATAGGTTTATCGTGGTTTAAGATGCGTTTGAAAAATATGACATCTGAAGTATACATGGGTATGTCGGTGAATGTCAAGCGGTGAAATATGCAGGATGGTTTTGTCCTTCGCATCTGATATACTTACCGGCATGGCAATCAAGGCAATTATCTTCGACCTGGGCGGTGTGTTGCTGCGCACCACAGATTTTTCGTCGCGCAATCGTCTGGCGGCGCGGCTGGGAATGACCCGGCATGAGCTGGAAGCGTTCATTTTCGGGGGAGAATCGGGTGACCGGGCCCAGAAAGGCGAGATCAGCGTGACCGAACATTGGCAGACCCTACGCCAGAAGCTAAATTACTCGCAGCAAGATTTCAAGGCCCTGTTGGATGACTTCTTTGCCCAGGATGAATTGGACCAGGAATTGGTGGCTTACGTCCGTATGCTGCACAGGAAATATAAAACCGCCTTGCTGAGCAACGCCTGGGACGATTTACGCCATGTGATCGCCGAAAAGTGGCATTTTGAGGATGCCTTCGATCTCATAATCATCTCTGCTGAGGTCGGCATGGTCAAGCCTGACCCAGGTATATTCCACCTCACCCTGTCCGAGCTCCATGTCCGGCCCAATCAGGCGGTTTTTGTGGATGATATGCCGCGTAATGTGGAAGGGGCGCAAGCCGTGGGTATGAAAGCCATCCAATTTCATTCCGTACCTCAGGTGGAGGACGAGATTGAGGGTTTATTGAATGGAAGTGGCCCCGCGTAAGATGAAAATTCGAGGGGTGATTTTTGATTGTGGGGATGTGATGATGAGCATTGGCAGATTGATGGGCTATTTAACGAGCTGATCATCTCGGCAGAGATGAAGATGATCAAAACTGACCGGCGCATTTTTCACCTGGCTGTGAAAAGGTTGGGTACGCAACCGGGCGAAACCCATTTTATTGATGATGTAGAAGAAAATGTGCTCGCCGCCCACAATGAGGGATTGGTTGAAATCCGGTATATAGATACACGGAAATTCCTCGATACGATGAGCCGGACCTTAACCAATGATTGAGCAAGCAGAATGACCGGGGTAGTTATCTCACACTACCAGGTACACCAGGTCATTGTTGGGCGCCAGAAGGGGGCTTCAATGATCGATATTTCGCTTGACCTGGGTGTGAGCGTCACGCAATTATCCATGGATATGGAGGGGCTTTTACTGCCTGATGGGGAAGTGCTCGGGTGGGAGGCCTTGAAGGAAATCGAGGCCTCCACTTCCGCCTGCTTCATCATCGAAAACGGATCCCCGAAGGCGATCCAGTTTTATTCCGAGCGAACCGACCGGTTATACAGCCTGTATCCAACCGCAGGGGCACCCACCATGCTGGTCTCGGGCATTCCCATGCACCGCATCAAGGGCACCGAACCCCACCAGGATACGATGGAAAAAATCCGTGCTATCAAGCCTGTGGTGGGGCAGGTGCTGGATACTGCCACAGGCCTGGGATACACTGCCATCCAGGCAGCTCATACCGCAGGGCACGTAGTGACGGTCGAGCTTGAGCCTGCAGTGTTGCAGGTGTGCAGGCTTAACCCCTGGTCGGTGGAGCTTTTCGGTAACCCCACGATAAGCCAGGTGATCGGGGACAGCTACGATGTGGTGGCAGGGATGGAGCCATCCAGTTTCACGCGAGTGATCCACGATCCACCCGCATTTAGCCTGGCAGGTGAGCTGTATTCTGCTGATTTTTACCACGAGCTTCACCGGGTGATGCGCAACCATGCCCGCTTATTTCACTATATTGGCGACCCAAATAGCAAATCGGGACGTAGTGTGACGGCGGGAGTGATGCGCCGCCTTGAGCGAGCCGGCTTTTCGCAGGTGAGACGAGCGCCCAAGGCGTTCGGAGTGGTGGCAGAGAAGTAAATCTTACCTGCTATAGTAGATGGTGATCCGTTGAGTTTCGGTCGCCAGGTAGCGGCAACCTGGGCTTAGATAGCTGGGGATTGGTGGCATATTATAGCTACCACTAGTGATATAAATATCAACAGATGCATTGTTCGGATGTTAATAAATTAAATGGAATCAATCACCTGAGATGAGGTATATGATGGACTTAACCGCATTGAGTATTCATCAAGCAGCAGAATTGCTGGAGAACAAGGAAATCTCGCCGATAGAGCTCACCCAGGCACACCTGCAACGCATTGAGCAGCTGGACCCGCAAGTGAACGCATTCATCACGCTCATGCCCGAGCTTGCCTTGCAGCAAGCGCGCCAGGCAGAGGCGGACATCGTGCATGGTCATTACCTGGGAACGCTGCACGGCATCCCCCTGGGGCTAAAAGACCTGTTCGAGACCCAGGGAACACGCACCACCGCTGGTTCGACTTTTTTTGATGAATACATCCCTGAAGCTGATGCCGTGGTTGTGGAGAGGTTGAAGCAAGCCGGGGCAATTTTATTGGGGAAGCTGAATATGCACGAGATTGCCCTCGGCGTGACCAACGAAAATCCCCATTATGGGGACTGCTGCAACCCCTGGAATCTGGCCTGCATCACCGGGGGCTCATCAGGCGGCAGTGCGGCTGCCCTGGCAGCCGGGTTCTGCATGGGCGCCCTGGGCAGTGATACCGGTGGTTCTATCCGCATACCATCCGCACTGTGTGGGGTAGTGGGTCTCAAACCCACCTATGGGCGGGTGAGCCTGCGGGGTGTGGTGCCGTTAAGCTGGAACCTAGACCACGCCGGGCCGTTGGCTCGCACGGTGCTGGATGTTGCCAACCTGCTGCAAGCCATCGCTGGGTATGATCCGCTGGATGCCTGGTCGGTGGACATGCCTGTGGAAAATTATCTGGCTATGCCCGATGGTGGGGTGCGTGATTGGAAGATTGCCCTGGCATCCGGTGATTATTTCTCGGACCCCGAGATTGTAGACAAGCAGGTGCAGGCGGCAGTCATTGGTGTGGCTGAGCTATTCGAGGACCTGGGTGCCCATGTAGAGCCTGTCCCGTTCCCCAATGCGCTTGAAGCAGCCATGGCAAATGGCCTGATGACCCCTGCCGATGCGGCGGCATTTCACCACCAGCGGCTGGAGGGAAACCCGCATGGCTTTGGGACAGATGTGCTCAAGCGCCTGCAAACTGGCGCGGCGTACACTTCTACGGAATATTCACTGGCACGACGGATGCAGACGATTCTGCGCTGTGAATTTAACGAATTCTTCAAAGATTATGACTTGTTGCTTACCCCCACCACGCCAATCACTGCCCCCATTCGCGGCTCGGCTGATGCCATCGAGCGGGCTCGCTTGTTGACCCGTTTCACAGCGCCCTTCAACCTCACCGGTTTACCGACACTATCTATACCCTGTGGATGGTCGGCCAGTAAATTACCCATAGGCGTACAGCTTGTGGGGAAAAAATGGTCGGAAGCAAAAATATTGGCTGCAGGAAGGCTCTATGAACAAGCTGGCCACCCGGGGCCTTCAATTGCCTCACTCGCCTGATTTTAGCAGCGCAGCCGCCTGTCTGAAATTTGTTACTGCAAAGATAAAGATGATCAACAACACAAACCCCGTCACTACCAGGTCATACGGGCTCAGGTTGGCGGTGACAGTGCCCAGGTTAACCCTATAAGTGTATACGCCTCCAAAAAACATGCCGGTATTGAGCAAGATGGCCAGGACGCGTGCTTCGGTGGGCCCTAATTTACCGTAGGATATGATAAACTCACCCATTACGTTCATACGCACGTAAACCAACACCGACATGGTAATGTAGGCAATACAGAACATGGCAGCTACTGAGAACTTTACATAGGGGGTCAATCCCAACCCCAGTATGGTGATGATTTCGGTGAGAACATCAGTGACATGGTCGATATAGAATCCATACTTGGGACGTTCAATGTGGCGGAAACGTGCCAGGCTGCCATCCAGGCTGTCACCAAACCAATTGATAATAAATCCGAATGAAGCCAGCCATAAAAAAGCGGGGTGGATGTTGGTGAGCAAATAACCCAGGAAGATGATCAAAGAGCCGCTGATTCCGACCACGGTTAAAATGTCGGGCGTGACCCAGGCTGGCAAATGATTGGCCAGCCAGCGTAAAGCGGGTCGTTCAATTGGCCCGAAAAATATGTCATTGACCCGCTTATGATTTTTAATTTTGCTCATTAGCATTCTCCAAGGCTCATCTTACCTGGGCATCAGTTCCAGAACTTCTGGCCACACTGGAAAAGTCATGGCCCATTGGGTAGGGGCTTGGTTGATGAACCCCTCGGCCACGTGCAAGATTGCCTCTGCATTGTGTATTATTTCGGTGTGCCTGTCGGGATGCGGCTGCATCTCAATTGGGTTAGAAAACAGGAAGTGGTATTTCCCATCTGGCCGCTTGATCGCTGCAGCTACGATCACCGGTACGTGTGCTTTTAACGCCAGAAATATGTGATGGATGGGCAAAGCAGCCGGGCGTCCAAAAAACTTCGGGCGGTAGGGGTAATTTTGATCTGGCCGCTCTATGCCGGTAATCACCACCCCGCCTGCTTTAAGATAGTCCACTGCATACTTAATAGAGCCAACAGATGCCTGCAGTACGCGCACGCCTTTCTCTTGACGCATATCACGCTGCTTCCTGTAGCCGGCATTCATCTCCGACAGGGTTAGCGCAATGGCATGAATACTGGCCATCCCGACCATCTGGAAGATCATGTCGAAATTGCCTAAATGAATGCCTGCAATCACAAGACCCCGCTCGGAATACTCCGGGCGTCGTACCAGCTGGATAGCAATGGGATTAGGCTCAACCAGCCTCATAAAAGCACGTGCGTCGTTGATGTTATGATAGAGCTCAAAAATCGAGGTGGCAATATTGCGATAGTTTTCGGCCACCACATTATCCAGCGACGGTCCATCCAGTTTTTCACCATGCACCACCCACTGGTTGCCACGCGTGGCACGAATCATTTTCCAGCTTTTCCGCGCGGAAATTATGTCCGCTCCCATTAATGCAATGCGATAACCGAACCAGCCAGGCGTGTAGCGGCCAATCATATTAGCCAGACCCAGGCCAAATGGACTATTGATGATAGCACGGGGATCCACTGCCATAATAATACCCGTTCAGGTAAGCGCTCGTATTTTAACATGAACTGGTCATATTTTTACAAGGTAATTTACCCGGGAAGAATTATCTGGGAATCCCTGGATTGGCTGTTCGGGCGTCTTTGCCAGCTGGTGCCTGCGAATGGAGCCGGAGAACTAATTCGAGATCCTTGTCTATTTTCAATGAAGTGGAAATTATGATAGCCAGGGATTTATCCTTTAATAAGGTAAAACAGGTGGGTTTAATGGTTAATGTGATAAATTTCACTCGAAATAGCGGCTATTTATCGGTTAACATTCGCACTGCCTATATGTATAATGATTGGATAAAATCTGTCTAATTTTTAAGCATGGCAAGGAAGAAAAATCATGAGCGAAACCTCAAAGCTCGAGAATCCGGCCGCAGAGGTAAAGGTCACGGCGAGAAAAGGCCCTCGCGGCCAGGTGATGATATTTGCCAACTGGTGCAAAGGGTGTGGAATTTGCGTGGCTTTTTGCCCCACGGGGGTTCTGGCCCTCGATGATGATGACCATCCTGTGGTGGTGTATCCTGAAAAATGCACTGCCTGTCACTGGTGTGATACCCACTGCCCAGATTTGGCGATTTTTGTGAAGAAGATCGAGGCATAAGGAGGCCAGATTGACCGTTCGATTAATGCAAGGGAATGAGGCAGTAGCATGGGGAGCCATTGCGGCAGGTTGCAGATTTTTCGCCGGTTACCCCATCACGCCCTCTACTGAGATTGCAGAGATGCTCTCCAGGGAGCTTCCCAAGGTGGCAGGCAAGTTCATCCAGATGGAAGATGAGATTGGTAGCCTGGCTGCATGTATCGGGGCGTCGGTAGGAGGATTAAAATCATGCACGGCAACCTCAGGCCCGGGGTTCTCGCTGATGCAGGAGCATATCGGCTATGCCGCCATGACTGAAGTGCCGGTGGTGATCGTGAACGTGCAGCGCCTGGGCCCCAGCACCGGCCAGCCCACCAGTGCCTCGCAAGGTGATGTGATGCAAGCCCGCTGGGGTACACACGGAGATCACCCGATAATTGCATTAAGCCCGGTATCGGTGAGCCAATCTTTCGATTTGACGGTGAAAGCATTTAATTTTTCCGAGAAGTACCGCACTCCGGTTATCTTACTAATGGATGAAGTGATCGGGCACATGCGGGAGAAAATCGAGCTACCTGATTTTGATACCGTTGAAAGAGTGGAACGGATCGCCACGGATGTGCCGCCTGAATGGTATAAGCCCTATGGAGATTCATTGAGCGATGTGCCTCCCATGGCAAATTTTGGGGAAGGGTACCGCTACCACATCACCGGTTTGTTTCACGATTTGCTGGGCTATCCCACCACCCGCCTGGATGAAATTGACCCGTGGATCCAACGGGTGCATCGCAAGATAGAGCGAAATCTTAACGATATCATCCTGGTGGATGAAGACCTATCGGATAGTGACCGGACGGTGGTAGTGACTTTCGGTGCTTCCGCCCGCAGCGCCCGCCATGCAGTCAAGCTGGCGCGCCAGCGGCGCATTAAAGTTGGAATGGTCACATTACTCACCATTTGGCCATTTGCTGAAGAAGTGATCAGCCGGGTGGCGCGCATCGCCAGGCGCATCATCGTTCCCGAGATGAATTTGGGTCAGCTCGCCCTGGAAGTGGAGCGAGTAGCCGGGCGCAATAAAGTGGTGCGGGTTAATCGAGCCAACGGCGAGATGGTGACCCCGCAGATGGTTCTAGAAGCCATCGAAGGCAGGTAATCATGCTGACACACGCAGAACACACTGAATATATGTACTTGCGCCCTACCAAGAAATTTCCTAATGTGTGGTGTGCAGGCTGTGGGATTGGTATCGTGATGGGGGCTCTGATCAGGGCTGTGGATCGCATTGGGCTGGATAAGGACGATGTAGCCCTGATTTCAGGGATTGGCTGCACGGGGCGTATGCCCGTGTACATGGATTTCAATACGATGCACACCACCCACGGCCGAGCCCTGGCATTTGCTACTGGGCTAAAGATTGCCAGGCCTTCACTCAAGGTTATCGTCATCATGGGGGATGGCGATGCCCTGGCAATCGGCGGCAACCATTTCATCCATGCCGCTCGACGCAATATTGGCCTCACTGCCATCGTGGTCAATAATGCCATATATGGTATGACTGGAGGACAATACAGCCCCACCACACCCATCGGGGCCAAGGCCGCCACTGCCCCGTACGGGAACATCGAGCCGCCCATGCCGATTTGCGAGCTGGCCAAGGCTGCCGGAGCATCGTTCGTTGCTCGCAGCACGGTGTATCATGCCATCGAGCTTGACCGTTTCATCGAGCAGGCCATCCGTAAGAATGGCTTCAGCCTGGTGGAAGCGGTGAGCTATTGTCCCACAACATTTGGCCGGTTGAACAAGCTGGGGACGACCGTGGATATGATGCGCCAGCTGAAGGAAAATAGTGTAACTGCCAGCGCCGCAGAAAAATTAACTCCCCAAGAGCGAGAGATGAAAATTGTGCGTGGCGTGATGCATGATATCGATAAGCCGGAATATACTCAGCTTTATCAGCAGCTGATCCAGGATGTGCAGGCAGCCGAGAAAGCCAAAACAGAGAACAGCTGAGGAGGTCACCAGTGTCAGCAAAAAATCGGGCCAATCGCATGGAAATACGCCTGGCAGGGGAGGGTGGGCAAGGGATGATCCTGGCAGGTATCATCCTGGCAGAAGCAGCCGCCATCTATGACAACAAGAATGCCACCCAAACGCAAAGTTATGGGCCCGAAGCCCGCGGGGGTGCCAGCAAGGCAGAAGTGGTAATATCCCATGGAGAAATCGATCATCCTGAGGTGATCGCTGCTGACGTTTTGGTGGCGATGAGCCAGGAGGCCTGCGATAAATACGCCGGCAACTTGAAGAAAGACGGCTTGCTGATTGTTGACCAGGAGCGGGTCGGCAGGGTGCCATCCAGCCGTGCGATCAAGGTGCCCATCACCCGCTTAGCCCAAGAAGCCAGCGGCAAGAGCATCACTGCCAGCGTGGTGGCCCTGGGGGTGCTGGTGGGTCTCACCAATGTTGTATCGCGGCAGGCAATCACCCAGGCGGTGTCTGCCCGAGCGCCCAAAGGTACCGAGGAGATGAACAAGGCTGCTCTATCCGCCGGTTTTGCCGCAGCAGACCTGGTAGGTAAAAAACCTCCCCACAAGAGCTGATTCAGCTGCATTGCCTGTGGCCTGAAAAGTCGCAGGTTTTTTCCTCGGATAAGGCTTTGAGCCTGGTAAGCATTTTGTTACCCATTTTGGCTGAGCATCCTTCCATGAGCCTACCCGTTAGCTTGCCCGGTATACCAAGGGGTCGCTCAACATCCCTGGTAAAGTTAATCCGGCTGCCAGACAGGATTGGCTGAGGCGACCGGCATTGCTTGTAAGCTTTTACACCTGTGCCTGCGATCATTTGAAGGTCAAATCTCCCATTTTTTTGCAATCGGTGATGCTAATATCCCATACTGTCACTTGACGCCTGCATCCTGGGGGTATAAAATATCCATACAACCAAATATTACCAACCCGGGTGCCATATCCCCCGGATGGGATGGCTTAAAGGCGAAGCCGGTAAACGCAATACACAATAGTCCGGCGCTGTCACGCAACTGTAAAGGAATCACTCCTCAGCCAGGTCGCCCGCCCAGGTTGGGTTCACCACTACCTCGCCAGAAGGAGCTGTGAGCCTATGCCAGCATTTACCAGCATATTTTTCACCCCTGCCGAAAGCGACAGGGGTTTTCTTTTGAATACCCGGTCAAGTTAGGAGAATCCTATGAAACCTCGCACGAGGCTGTTCATCACATTATCCCTGATAGTCCTGATCGCCTCAGGTGGAATCTATGCTACCCAGGTCAGGTCAAGCCTTGCGCAGTCTGCCACCGACCAGGCTGGCGTAATCCAGCAAGGCCTGGTTTACCTTCAGGCACAGCAGCAGGCCGATGGAGGTATCGCTGGTTTCAATGGAAGCTCTGACCCCGATACCACGGCGCGCAGCATCATGGCTTTTGCTGCCGCCCGAGTATCATTTAACGAGGTGGTTTCTCCTCAGGGCGATAATATGCTGGATTACCTGGCTTCCCAGGCCATTAGCTACACGCATGACACCACGGGGACGCTCTTACCTGGCAGGGCCGGCATGATCCTCACCGCAGTGACCCTGGCAAGTGGTGATGGTACTTCCTTTGGGGATATGGACCTGGTGGGAGAGCTGGAAGCAAGCTTGGAGCCGGGTACCGGCGCTTACAGCAGCACCGCCTTGCAGGGTTATAGCACCGGTAAAGCCAGTGATGTGAGCCAGGCATGGGCTATCCTGGGGTTAAGCCTGGATGGCATTACCATCCCCGAAGTGGCAACGGATTTCCTGGTGAAATCGCAGGGCCAGGATGGCTCATGGGGAGCAGGAGACCCGGATACCACGGCTCTGGCAACGACCGCATTATTAGCAAGCCGGAATGTAGATAACCAGAGTGGGACTATCCAGAAAGCGATTGGCTATTTTCACGCCACGCAGGCGCCCAGTGCAGGTTGGAAACCCGCCTGGGACACCGACCCACTCAATGCGGATTCCACGGGCTGGATCCTGCAGGCGCTGATTTCAGCGGGTGAGGATTTACGCGGCCAAGGTTGGATGGTGGATCAGGTTAGCCCGCTGGACGCCCTGATGAGCCTGCAAAAACCAGATGGCTCGATTGGCGGTGCTTATGCCAATGCATACAGCACTGCCGAGGCGATCATTGGCCTATCGGGCATACCGCTGGCTGACCTGGCCTTGCCGGTGCAGGTCAATCAGGCAGGCCTGGCAATATTCTATGGGGATGGACTGCTTTCCACCGAATGCATCAGTTTTACGGAAACCAGCTACACCGGCCTGCAATTGTTGCAACGCTCTGGCTTGCCATTCGAGACTGCTACCAATCCCGACCAGGGAACCGCGGTGTGTAAAATCGGTGAGGTGGGTAGCCCCCCTAATGATTGTTTCGGCAGCATGCCTAATTATTGGTCATATTGGAGTATGGGGCCCAATGGTTGGGAGTATTCAGCCGTTGGTGCAGGACAGAGCCAGGTGATGGATGGTAGCGTGTATGCCTGGAGCTGGGGCCAAGGAGACCCACCAGCCAGATTGACCTATGAGAATATATGCGAAGGGCTGGCATTTGAGCTGCCCACCAGCACTCCCGCCAGCAGCCCGACAGACCGGGCGTCGGAGTCGGCGTTACCAACCAACGATGAAACAGGCTCAGCGCCCCAACAAATGGTTGAACCAACCATTCCTGTCACACCGCTCACTTCACCCGCAGCCAGAACTTCTGGCTTAAGTACCAGCTATATCATTTACGGGTCGATTGTGATTGTGCTGGGTGGGCTTATTCTGTTCCTGATCCGTTCACATAGCAAGTAACCTGCTCACTTGCCCGAGTATATATGTCTGAAGAAACCTCGAAGAACATGAAATCCAGCGCTTTCAGCCTGGCCATTTACCTGACGGCCTTCCTGTCAGGATTGCTAGTGCTGCTGTATCCATTCTTCCTGCCGGCGATTTCACCACAAACCGGTTTCGCCAGCATGCGCCAAGGGCAGATGCCCGTGATGATGACCGTCTTGCTGGGGATTTGCCTGCTGGTGCTGCTCTTTGAATCGCAGGGCACGGTGTTGAATACCAAGCTGATTGCACTGCTGGGTATCCTGGTGGCAATTAATTCTGCCCTACGATTCATTGAGACGGCCATCCCGGGACCCGGTGGGTTTTCGCCCATCTTTTTCCTGATCATCCTGGTAGGGTATCTATTTGGAGGGCGGGTAGGGTTCTTAATGGGCGCCCTCACCCTGGCGGTCTCTGCGCTGGTAACAGGGGGCGTGGGTCCCTGGTTGCCCGCGCAGATGTTCACTGCTGGCTGGGTAGGGATGACCGCGCCCATCCTGAAACCGCTAGCCAGGGTGGCTTCTTCGACCTTGCAGCGAAAAAAGCCGCTCAACGACAATGTGGAAATCGTCCTGCTTGCCTTGTTTGGGCTGGCGTGGGGTTTCATTTACGGCGCCATCATGAACTTGTGGCAGTGGCCGTTCATCGTCGGCCCTCAAAACCAATCCTATGTGAGTGGCATGGGTCTTGTGAGCACCTTGCAGCATTACCTGGCTTTTTACATGGTAACCAGCCTGGTATGGGATATCGTGGCAGCCGCAGGAAATGTGCTGCTCATCCTGGCATTAGGCAAGCCGGCCTTACGTGCCTTACGGCGCTTCCACCAGCGATTTGGGTTCCGTTACGAAACCGGCCTGTCTGTCGCATCTCGGTCACATGAAAGGGGCATCACTGAGTGAAACAACCCTGGGCGTGGGTTGGCTGGCTGGTGGCAACACTGGTGATTCTTTCGATCACCCGCAATCCACTTTATCTGCTGCTGGTGCTGTTGTGTGTCGTTATTGTTGGAATTTCTGTACAACAGTCCAGCCCAGGTTTCACCAGACCATTTTCACTTTGGAAGCTGGCAACCTGGATCATCCTCCTGGCTACCATTTTCAACGCCCTTACATCGCACTTTGGTACAACCGTGATGTTCACCATCCCTGGTAAGCTTCCCCTCATCAGTGGCCGTATAACTTTAGAAGCGATCGTATATGGGGCGACCAACGGGTTGGTGCTAACCGGCATGCTGGCGAGTTTCGCCGTTCTTAATATAGCCCTGCCGGTGCGCGATATGATTGGCTTGATTCCCCGGGCATTCTTCCCGTTGGCTGTAGTATCTTCTATCGCGGTCACCTATCTGCCCACCACGATGCGCCAATTCCGCCAGATTCGTGAAGCCCAGGCCATCCGTGGCCACCAGATGCGCACCCTGCGCGACTGGCTGCCTTTATGGATGCCCCTGCTGGTGGGTGGGCTGGAACACGCCATGCAGCTGGCCGAAGCCATGACCGCCCGCGGCTTTGCCAGCCCATCAATGCCCTCAAAAGGCGCAACGCTTTACCCGCGCCTGGCCATGATTTTAGGAATGCTATTGCTGGCAGGCGGGTGGATCCTCCAGCTGGGCGATTCTGAGACGGCAGGGCTGATCTTATTGCTGGTGGGCGCAGCATTTGTGCTTGGGGGGCTGTGGTCAGTGGGGCGTAAATCTCACCGTACGTCCTATCACCGGCAGGATTGGACCTGGAAGGATGGGTTGGGGTTGGGCATTGCCCTGGCTGTGCTGCTGCTGTGCACACTAAGCGTTCCCATGTTGGGCAAAGAGACATTATTCTATGATCCGTATCCGTCTATCACCTTGCCGGCATTCAATCCGTTCTTAGGAGCCGTCCTGCTGGGACTGGTTGCCCCGAGTTTGATGACCGGCAGGCTTCGTGATCAAGAGACAACCGGCAACGAGGCGGTGCATCCGGCCGGGTCGTGAGCCAATCTGGTCGATCCATGGCCCACTTTAGCTGGGTGAATTCCCGACATGAGCGTGGGGAAAAATAGCCCGGAGCCTCTTCCCCGGATGTTATAATTGCGCGCATTGCTTTACCAACCAGGGAGGTAGAATTGTTAAATGTCTGAAATCTGGCAAAGAAATATCCGCAATTATCGCCTCATCATCGAGCACAATCTGGGTCCGAGGGTGGTCAACGTCGTCTCCGGCAGCCTGGCTGACCAAGCATACTGGCAGGAACGTTTGTTGAAAACGCGCCAGGATGTGTTCAGGGCAGACGGCGAAACGATGGTATTTTCCAGCCTGGAGAAGACCCGTAAGGGGAACTTCCTGGGCAGCATCAACGCATGGATGGCGCTGCGCCGGGCGACTGAAGGCACGAATTTACCCCCTGTGATGCTGATGAATATGGTATTTGGGCAGGGCAAGCGTCTAAGCCCTTTCACCCAGGCACTGACCAACCGCAAGCCGGCTTTTCCCACACCCCTGTGCAGCAGCAATGGCGAGGTGTACCTGAGCACAGCCGATGCGGCTGCCATGTCGGCAACCCTGTGGCTGCGCCACCTGGATCAGGGAGGCTTCAAGGGCATGGTGATCAAATGGGGTGACGAAGCGGTGATCCCGGGCAAAGTGTGGGAGGATGTGCCTGGTCAATACAAGGATGTGGATGGGTTGCGCTTCGTGTGGCAAACCGAGCCGACCGATGACCTGGCTCGTGAAAAGGAATGGGTGCAGTTCAACCTCCAGACTCACCAGATGACCTACCAGTTTACCCGTCAGGACCTGGCAGGTTTACGGAAGAGATTGGCGGCAAGTGGCAGGGATCATCGCATTGGTGTCAACCTGGGCAGCCTGGGGATCAGCTACCGACTGATGGAAGCCGCCGAGCAGGTATTTGGGGAAGATGTGGGGGATGACAGTAAGTGGGTGGATTGGGATCCCTATACCTGGATCGCCCTGGCGTGCCGGGATGAAGCCCAATGGAAGGCGGAAGCAGCTTTCGAGGAGCAGATAGGCAAGAGCGGAATCCGCCAGCTGGAGCAGCGCCTGCCCGACTTCTACACCAAAATTCACCGGATGGGTGAACTGTTCCGCCAGCGCCATGACAGGCTGCCGCTCATCAAGGTGCTGGATTTTGGGCAGCCATATTGGATGGATTGGGGGTTGCACCTATCCTTGCGGCGCAGCCTGGAGGCCATGACCACCGATACTGACCTGGGGGCCACATCCCGCGAGCTGTTTGGCCTGCCCCACGAACGCGATCGAAATGGCAACATCATCGTGCGCAGCGAGATTCCCCAGGGAGTCGATATCCGCAACTCGCTGGTGGTTGATACGACCATCACAGACACCAGGTCGGTGATCCACGACGGGGTGGTGGTGGCCGGCCGCCACAAACGGCTGGAAATGCCTGATGGGGGCAGCGTCCTGTTTTGCGCCGCCGGCCACATGCAGCTCAACGGGCCGAATGCCATCGCTTTCAAGTGGTGCGGTGAGGCAACCCGGTTGAACGAAGGTGACCGCAAGACCTACCTGTATTTTGCGGATGGGCCGGTTGAGATGCGCACCAACGAATCGCTGACTAATTATGAAGGGGACAATTACTCGCAGCCCGTCATGGGCAACCCCATCTCTTTCGAAGAAGCAGCCAGGCGGATGTCGATGGAAGACACACGCATGGTGGAAATGCGCTGGAAAGAAGCCTGGGAGAGCTGCCTTCGCTGATGTAGCGCGCTAAGGCTGCACCAGGCTGGCGATCGTTTGAGCTGTCGATGCATCGGGGGCGATGATCCATATGGTGGTGGACCCCGATAGCTGCAGTGTGCTGTAGCCGCCTGAGTAGCTCCACAAGGAGGTATCTCCCTGTTGGGTGGCTTTGACGCCGAACCTGACATTGGCGTATTTCTGGAATGAAGAGGCAAACTGGGATGCGTCACCGGCGGTGTCCCAGGTGGTTTTCATCACGAACACGGTGAGGTTGGCTGGGTCGTTATGCAAAACCAGGTACTGGTCGCCTCCCCAGCCGGCCGCGGCATCCTGGGCTGCCGTGGTGCTCAGTCGGGCACTGGTGTCATCGCCGTCTGCCAGGATCAGGTAGGTGTACCATTCGCCCATCGTATTGCGGTCCACCTCACGCCAGCCCGTGCCAAGTGTGGGAAGCAGGTCGGGCAAAGTGACCGTGATGGGTTTGTCGGAAGGGTACAGGTTGGGGTGCAGGATTTGCTCGGTATCCACGGGAGGGTTGTGATACACCTGGTCGACCGCGCTCCACCCGCCGTTGCTATAAATATCTGCGACGAAGGTAGCACCCTGGTTGTAGGGGAAGACGAAATCCTCCTTGAGAAACGCCGGGGCGCTGTCGTAAACCGGGCTCTTCAATGAATTGTAATATTGGCTAATCTGTGATTGGTCTTGGGCGGTGGCGTAATATTGGTACCACAGGGTCTGAGACAGCGTTGCGTCACCTTCGATAAGTGCCTGGACTGCCGCGCAGCGCTCGGTATCTTTCTCGCAGGCATCGTCGTTGTAGTTCAAGCCCTTGTCAATGTTATAGTTCTGGTCTTGCAGGGCGTGGGTGTACTCATGGGCATAGGTCAGGCGCTCGGGGCCCTCGAAACCCAGATCAGAGACCACGAACATCTCTTTGGTTTCGTTATCATAATAGCCAGCAATTTGCTCGCTGAGCAGGTTGATGTACAGCGTGCGCAGGTCGAAATCAGGGGTGAGCAAGCCGATGGTGGAGAGCTCGAGGACATCATCCGAGATTTTTTCATCGGTGTAGTCTGCCAGGAAGTCATTGATCACATTGGTGCGCAGCTGGCCGGTGGTGAGCAGCACCACCGGAACCGTGGCGTCTGGCTGGAGTTGCCGTTCGTCTACCACCTGGGTCTGGATCAGGTTGATCTCGCTGGATAGCTGCGGGCTGAGCGCCGAGGTGGGGTAGGGGGTGGAGGTAGGTTCTTCTGCGGAGGTAGGCTCGGGGGTCATTGCCTGGGTGGGCACCGGCGTGCCGGAAAGTGTGGTGGTGGCGATGGCGGTGGATGCCGTAGTAGGAACACCCGCAGGGGCTTGCGTGGGTGTGCTGAGTGCAGTGCATGCCGATAAAAAGAGCAAAAACCCACTGAAAATGAAGATATACCTGCGGTACATGGCGCCTCTCCTCATTTACTGATATTGATTGTAGATAAACCTCCCACAGCGAAGCGGGCCATGTGAGGTGGACGTATGCGATCGAAAGAAATTAATGATGGTGCTCCGCTTCAGCCGCTTCGGCATCTGCACGGGTCTTGTGCACCGTGCCGTCAGGGTGGTTGGGGGGAGAATAGATGGTGTAGAGCTTGAGCTCATCCTTGGTGGAGGTGTTGACCACATTGTGGTACGTGCCAGCGGGCACCAAGACAGCATCGCCGGCATGCACCTTGTGTTCCTCCTTGTCCTCAAAGATGAAACTGGCTTCACCCATCTCGATGCGGAAGAACTGGTCGACGTTCTCGTGGACTTCACTGCCGATCTCTTCGCCCGGCAGCAGGCTCATCACCACCAGCTGGGTATATTTGCCGGTGAAGAGCACCTGGCGGAAAAAATTGTTCCTCTCGGTTAACCTTTCGATATCACCAACGAAAGCTGCCATTCCATCACCTCCTGGGTCGTGATATTCCCTCATTGCGAATTGAAGTATAGCATAGGAATTTAATCTGCTTACATGAGAACTGGGTTAGCAAAGAGTAACCGGAGAGGCGCAGATGCACGCAGATAAAAATATGAAAAATTAACCACAAAGGCCTCAAATATCGCTCCAATAACCCTGGCGATACAGGGGACACCACAGTGTATATGGCAGACGGTAGAGAAAGTATTAAACGCGTTATTTCCTCACAAAGATCGTTCGGAGACTGCTTCGTAGAAAACGCTGCTTTAAATTCAATTGCATTCAATTAATCTTCCATTCATTTTTTTCAAGATGGATATTTTGACCTGAGGAGATGGGCAGGGTGAGAGCATGGTAGGGAGAGGAGGGGTGGATTGGAGATGAGATAGTTTGAACTGCAGATACCACCGATGAACAGATTTCGCTGATTAGAGAATGGCCATTGCGAAGCGGGCGTTGACGATTTCAAAGAGGTTTTATGAGTTATGAAGCCCGCTGAAGCAATCCGCTCTTTTTTTGTCATAATCCAACGCCCACCAGAGGTTGAGGGCAATTACATTGGATTGTAATTACTGAACGGGCAGGCTGACAACCGCCTCGAACAAATCTACGATGCCGCACAACTTCGCGCGGTCATGGCTCCGCCCTGATTGAAGAATACAAGTGGCCAGGTGACCGGATACCAAGAAATGCACCTGGTACAGGTTTTAACCACGGCGCCAAGAGAAACACCTGGCACAGGTTACACGGATTGGAGTGGCGGTTGAAACCACGTCTTCTAAGGGCACAAGGTCGGCCTTCGCCGTCCAGAGAAAAAAAGGGCGGTGAGTAATCAGGTACTATATCGGTAAAAACCAACCGATATACGATAGCCTTTATCATAATCTTAATTGAAGGCTATCTAATTATAGCACAAATGTTCTAATCCACAAGGGGTTTTAGCAGGAATTTC
>CAYLPS010000029.1:0-17714 GCA_964385625.1 uncultured Anaerolineaceae bacterium
AGGGGTCAAATATGACCGTTTTGGTCTGCTCGTTTTTGCAGTGCGATCATTGATTCATAATAAGCTAAATGGTTATGATTATTGTTTGAAATTCACAAGATGCGATTGGAGGTTGAAAAAAAATGGTAGAAAAGATTGGAGTATATGTCTGCCACTGCGGTACGAATATTGCTGGCATTGTGGATGTTGAGGGGGTTGCCAGGTGGGCTGCTGAAAAGCTCAAACCCCGTGGGGTGGTAGTCGCCCGCGACTACAAGTTCATGTGCTCCAGCCTCGGGCAGGAGTTAATTGAGAAGGATATTAAAGAACTTGGCTTGACGCGCGTAGTTGTTGCGGCATGCTCCCCTCACCTGCATGAAAAAACATTCCGTAATGCATGCAAAAACGCCGGCTTGAACCCATATTTGTGTGAATTAGTCTCCATACGCGAACAAGTATCCTGGGTTCACACCGATAAAACCGCCGCCACTGAAAAAGCAAAAGCCATCATTTCAGGCGGGGTTGAACGCATTATCTGGCATGAGCCCCTGGAACCATTACGCGTCCCGATTAATCCCGCCACCCTGGTGGTGGGAGGTGGGATTGCAGGCATCCAGGCAGCACTGGAGATTGCCGATGCAGGCAGCCATGTGTACATGGTTGAACGGCAGCCATCCATCGGCGGGCACATGGCCCAGTTCGACAAGACCTTCCCGACCCTGGATTGCTCGGCGTGTATCTTGACCCCCAAAATGGTGGATGTAGGGAACCACCCCAACATCACCCTGATGACCTGGGCCGAAGTGACTGGCGTCGATGGATATGTGGGCAATTTCCAGGTCACGATCAAGCAGAAACCCCGCTATGTGAATACGGAATTATGCACGGGATGTGGCATCTGCCAGGAAAAATGCCCCAAGAAAGTCATCGATGATGTCTTTGAAGCCGGGTTGGGAAAACGCAAGGCCATGTATATCCCCTTCCCGCAAGCGGTGCCCAAGTTCCCTGTGCTCGATAAGGAAAATTGCACCTATTTCATCAAGGGCACCTGTAAAGCTTGCGAGAAGTTCTGCCCTACCGGTGCGATAGACTATACCCAGCAAGAGGAATTCATCAAGGTGGATGTGGGGCAGATCATCCTGGCCACCGGCTACCAGCTATTCGATCCTCATCGTATGCCGCAATACGGGTATGGCCGCCTGCCGAATGTATTTACCAGCCTGGAATTCGAGCGTTTATCGAATGCAGCCGGCCCGACCGGCGGGAAGATTGTTTTACGCGACGGGGTCACCGAGCCAAGGTCGGTTGCGATCGTACACTGCGTGGGAAGCCGGGATAAAAACTATAACGCCTACTGCTCTTCCATCTGCTGCATGCAAAGCCTGAAATTCGCTCACCTGGTGCACGAAAAGACCGGGGCGGAAGTCTATGAGTGCTATATCGACATTCGAACCCCTGCCAAGGGCTATGATGAATTTTACCAACGTCTCCTGGAAGAGGGCACGCACTTTATCCGTGGCAAGGTTGCCGAAGTCACCAATGCCCCCAGGACGCCCGAAGAGGAAGGCAAGCTGATCGTTCAGGTTGAGGATACATTGATCGGCAAGCAGCAGCGTATCCCGGTCGATACGGTGATTCTGTCGGCTGCCCTGGAGCCACGCCAGGATGCAAAAGAGGTGGCCCGCCTGTTCGGCATCTCGTGCAGTGCAGATGGCTGGTATATCGAGCGCCACCCCAAATTGGATCCCATCGCCACCATGACCGACGGGGTCTATATCGCGGGTGCGGTGCAGGGGCCGAAGGATATTCCCACCAGTGTGGCTCAGGGTGCCGCTGCAGCTGCCCGGGTGGAGGGGAAAATCCAGCAAAAAGAAGTGGCGATAGAGCCCATCCGGGCCTCGATTAACCCTGATCAATGCTCTGGATGCCGGATTTGTAATGACTTGTGCCCGTTCAATGCCATTCTATTCCATGAAGACAAGATGGTATCCGAAATCAATCCGGCCTTATGCCAGGGTTGTGGCACCTGTGTAGCGGCCTGCCCGGCAGGAGCCATCAGTGGCACAGGCTTTAGCAACGAGCAAATCCTGGCGCAAATCGATGGGCTGTTGTTTTTGAATGTAAAAAAGCTGGACACTGTTCCGGCTGAAGGAGATTAAATATGAGTGAGCAAACTGATACGAACCGACCCTTTGAACCGGTTATCATTGGCTTCACCTGTAACTGGTGCAGTTACCGTGCAGCAGATATGGCGGGTACCGCCCGGATGAAGTATGGGCCTAATATCCGCCTGATTCGCCTGATGTGTTCGGGTCGCCTGGATCCCACTTTCGTGCTGAAAGCATTCGCAGGAGGCGCAGATGGCGTGATGATCACGGGCTGCCATCCGGGTGACTGTCACTATGTTGAACAAAACTACAAAGCCCTGCGGCGTTACATTTTGCTACGCAAAACCCTGGTCCAGATGGGTTTTGAGCCGGGACGCATAAAACTTTTATGGGCCAGCGCGGCTGAAGGTGCGATATTTGTTGAGGAAGTCAATAAATTTATCGAGCAAGTGCGCGCCTTGGGCCCATTAAATTGGCCCACCAGCGGCAATGTCGAGGAAATGTTCGCCATTCCGGAACAGATGATGATACAGGAGGCAACATCATGAGCACCAATGGAAAACCCAAATTTGCCATGTACTGGGCAGCTTCATGTGGTGGGTGTGAAATTGCTGTCCTCAACATCCACGAGAAAATATTGGATGTCGATGCCAATTTTGAGGTGGTCTTCTGGCCGGTGGCGATGGATGCCAAGTATAAAGACGTTGAGGCTATGGAAGACGGTTCAATCCTGCTGACGTTATTCAATGGTGCCATCCGCAACGATGAGAATGAACATATCGCCAAGCTCCTACGTCGCAAGTCAAAAATCCTGGTTGCATTTGGCTCTTGCGCCAATGAAGGCTGCATGCCTGCATTAGCTAATTTATATAACATCAAGGATGTGGTTGACACTGTCTTCAGCACGGTTTCGACCGATAATCCATCCAACGTCCGCCCGCAGCCATCCTACCCTGTCGCTGAAGGCGAGCTTCATATCCCCACCCTCTTCCCGGTCGTCCGGACCTTGGATCAGGTGGTTCCGGTTGACTACTATATGCCGGGTTGTCCGCCCGAATCCCACCAGATCGCGGCGGTAATAGACCTGGTTATCCAGGTGCTGCAGGGAAAAGCCGAGCTGCCACCGGCAGGCACGGTGATCGGAGCGGGTGGCTCGACAGTCTGTGACGAATGCAAGCGCACAAGAAACGTGAAGAAGATCAAGGAGTTCAAGCGTATTCAGGAAGTTATGCTGGATCCTGAAATTTGCATCCTCGAGCAAGGCGTGTTGTGCAGTGGACCAGCAACCCGCAGCGGTTGCACTGCATTATGCCCTTCCGCTGGATCGCCCTGCATTGGTTGTTATGGCCCAGCAGAAGGCGCATTGGACTACGGTGCCCGCCTGATGAGCGCAATCGCTTCAGTTATTGATAGCAATGACCCGGCTGAGATTGAAAAAATCTATGAAGGCATCCCTGATCCCGCGGGTCAATTCTACCGCTTCAACCTGGCAGGATCATTATTACGCGCCAGCAAGTATGGCTGGAACGGTTAGAAGGAGGATAAACTGATGCAAAGAATATCAATAGACCCGATCACCCGTTTGGAAGGTCATGGCAAGATCGATATATTCCTGGATGATGAAGGAAACTTTGCCAATTCGTACTTCCAAATCCCTGAACTGCGCGGTTTTGAGCGTTTTTGTGTTGGAAGACAGGTTGAAGAAGTACCGATCCTGACGAACCGCATCTGCGGGGTATGCCCTGAAGCTCACCACATGGCAGGCGCCAAGGCAGTGGATGCCGTGTATCACGTCGATCCACCCCGCACAGCTAAGATGTTGCGCGAGCTGCTTTATATGGCTTTCTACTGCACCGACCATACCACCCACTTTTATGCGTTAGCAGGCCCGGATTTCATCATTGGCCCAGACGCACCCGTGGCGGAGCGAAATATCCTGGGTGTGATCCATAAAGTTGGCCTGGAGATTGGCGGAAAAGTCATCCAGATGCGCAAGTATGGACACACTGTAATCGAAATGATCGGTGGGCGGAAAGTTCACCCGTGCACTTCGATCCCTGGTGGCCTGACCAAGGGCATCACGAAAGAACAACGCGAGGAGATTGAGAAAATGGGGCGCTGGGCAATCGAATTTGCCCAGTTTAGCCTGCAGGTTTTCAATGATATTGTCTTGGGAAACAAAGGGTACGTCGACCTGATCCTGGGTGATATCTATACCCACCATACCCACTATATCGGCCTGGTGGATGATAACAACAAGGTCAACTTCTATGATGGTAAGGTCAGCGTGGTCGACCCGGAGGGGAAGCGCCTGGGAAAATATGCTCCGAATGAATATACAGAATGGATCGCAGAGCATGTTGAACCCTGGACCTACCTGAAATTCCCCTACCTGAAGAAAGTAGGCTGGAAGGGCTTTATAGATGGGAAAGAGTCTGGGGTGTATATGGCTACACCCCTTTCGCGCCTCAATGCGGCAGATGGCATGGCGACTCCCCTGGCACAGGCTGAGTATGAGAAATTCTATAGCACCCTGGGAGGTAAGCCGGTCCATCAGAGATTAGCAATTCATTGGGCTCGCCTGATTGAACTGCTCTACGCGGCGGAGCGCTGGGTAGAGCTGGCAACAGACCCTGAAATCACCAGCGACAATTTCCGCACCCTTCCAACCGAAAAACCCACCGAAGGCGTGGGAATTGTCGAAGCGCCACGCGGCACACTTACCCATCATTACACGACCGATGAACGCGGTGTCACCACGAAGGTTAACCTGATCGTGGGCACCACGAACAACTACGCAGCGCTGCAAATGTCGACAAAGAAAGCCGCCCAAAATTTGATCAAGAAAGGCACACCAGTAACAGAAGGCATGTTGAATATGGTGGAAATGGCCTTCCGGGCGTATGATCCCTGTTTCGGTTGCGCGACACACTCCTTACCTGGGCAGATGCCGCTTGAAGTCTCCATCCACGATGTGAATGGCAAGATCATAAACGTATTGAAACAAAATTGTTAGGCTATACGAAACCCGAAGGCTCCAGGGAGTTCCTTGGAGCCTTCCACATTAATAGGATATAGTATAGGTCTTGAGAACTTTAATTGTTGGTTTAGGCAATCCAATTCTTGGAGATGATGGGGTTGGCTGGCGAATAGCTCAATCACTTCAAGAAAATGTCGCTCTTCCACCTGATGTTGAGGTGATTTGCCTGGCGCTGGGCGGTATCAGCTTGATGGAGGCGCTGGTTGGATACGAAAGGGTGATACTGGTCGATTCGATCACCACCCACCGAGCACCGAATGGAACAGTAACCCTCCATAAACTCGCTGAATTCGAGAATCCCGCATATGGGCACATGAGTTCGGCACATGACACCTCACTTCAAAATGCACTAAAAATCGGGCGAGAGCTAGGCGCGCAATTGCCTGAAGAGATTATGGTAGTGGCAATCGAGGCTGAAAAGGTGTATGATTTTTCGGAAGAGCTCACCCCAACGGTAGCAGCAGCTATACCAAAATCAGTAGAGATGATCCAAAAAATATTATCAACAGGAAACCCTTCAAACCCTCATGACACGGATCATGCATATAATTGAGATAAAATGCACATGAGGATAGGTGTGACTTTTTCCTTCGTGGTGACGAATAACAAGCTATTCAGGGTCAGATTATTTTTTCCAGAACTCAGATATGGAAAAAAGTAAGATATGTTGCGATCATAGGGGAGGAAGGTCACCAACGAGGGCATTATATTTGTTACTTGACGATGTGGTTAGTTTAGACTATAAAACGCAGGAAGAAATTTTCAAATAAAAGCGCAGAAAAATTTGACTGGGATGTGCAAATTCGACCAGGTCCAAAAACACAAGGAAGCCTGTGAGCATTATGCAAAGAATGCGGGTTTTCGTATTAATCCATGGGAGTTGATTACACGTTTCAGATCGCTATGGATGATCGCTAGCCTGTTCATCAGTCAGGTGTATTGGATTAATGAAAAAGCAGAAAAATTCTTCGGGGTAACCGTTTGGCTGACAGCACCTCGCATCCAACTGGCACCGGCCAGGGTGACAAATCGATGAATAGTTCGTTCAGGAGCGAATACTATGGTGACTAAAGAAGATCTCATATATCGTCAAGTTTTCACCCTCAAGGATGGTGCGAGGATCCTCCTTCGCCCGCTTACCAAGGATGACCGGCAAGCTTTATTCGATTTATTTACGCCAGTAACTGCGGAAGACCTACGGTACATGCGCCATAACGTGAAAGACAACCAAACCATTTGCCAGTGGATCGACAGCCTGGATTATACTAAGGTTTTTCCCCTGGTTGCAGTATTTGGCAGCCATATTGTTGGCCTGGCAAGCATGCACCTTAACCAAGGTCCAGCAAGGCATCGAGCAGAAATACGAGTGTTTCTAACCAAGGATTTTCGCCACCGTGGGGTTGGCAGCCGACTGCTACAAGGGTTAATCGAGTTAGCAAAACGACATAATTTATATATGATCGAAGCGCAAATACCAAGTGACCAAACACCCATTATCCGCTCATTTCAAAACCTGGGATTTGAGCCGGTCACCCAATTTGACGATTACTTTATGCTCCCGGATGGCGATCTTCGAGATGTAACCCACCTCATATTACGTTTACGATCAACAGTTGATCAGTTTTAAGCAGTGTAGAAGAAAAGAAAGATGATTTGACCCGGAGGATGCCCTATTCAAAGTATCATAATGTCAACCCTCATCTGTAGATAATCACATTATCCTGCCTTTGGAGGAAGAGATGCAAAAAGTAACCTACGAGACGCCTGCACTTTATGGGGATCACCATGTAACCGAGGTGAGAAGAATCCTGCTTGCACTGCCCGGTGTCATAGATGTATATGCCAGCAGTGCATTTCAAGTGGTTGAAGTTACCTATGATCCCGAAAAAATCAATGATTTAGAGATTGCGGTTAAATTGGATGAAGCCGGTTATTTGGGTGAATGGACCGCACCGATTGAAGCCGGTGCAACGGCATATCATGCTGCAGAGGGCTTAAAACCATACTTCCGCCACACAGCAGCCTATGAACAAACCAAATTAACGGTCAGTTTTGCTCAAAATGTAGCCTACCTGGGACGGCCTCTGTGGCCATGCCCCGGGATGGGCCTTATATCGAAGCCAATGGAGGAATGATAAATGGTACTTAAAGGTAAAAGGAGCTACGAGGAAAGATCATCAGATCCCGCGGCTCAAGAAATGCTCATCAGAGCAGATGAGCTGGGGATAAATACGGCTTTTAGCCGGGCTGAGGAGATGGTGCCATGCAATATCGGTGGTGCGGGTATGTGCTGCAAGCAATGCGGAATGGGACCCTGCCGGTTAACTAAGGAAGGGCAGGTGGGAGTTTGTGGAGCCACGATTGATACAATCCAAGCACGCAACCTGGTAAGGGCGATTTCTGCTGGGGCAGCAGCACACTCAGACCATGGTAGAGATCTAGCATTTACCCTAAAAGCTGTGGCTAATGGCCAAACGGAAGGCTATATTATCCGGGATGTAGCAAAATTACGCAATATCGCTTCAATTTATGGCATCAAAATTGAAGGTCGCGCACCCACGGATATTGCCAATGATTTGGCAGATCTATATCTTGCGCAATTCGGGCAGCAACAAGGAGAAATTGTGTGCGTCAAACGAGCTCCTGCAAAGCGCCAGAAATTGTGGCGAGAGCAGGGTGTGGTGCCGCGCGGGGTAGACCGTGAAGTGGTGGAAGCCATGCACCGGACCCACATCGGTGACGACCAAGATGCCAAACACATCTTGCAGCATGCTGTACGCACCGGCCTGTCTGATGGCTGGGGCGGGAGCATGATGGCAACCGATATCTCCGATATCCTGTTTGGCACGCCAGCTCCCCTTCTGGGCCAGGCAAATCTGGGCGTGCTGAAAGATGATATGGTCAATGTGGTTGTGCACGGCCATGAACCCACTTTGAGCAACATGATTGTGGCTGCTTCACAAGACCCAGAGATCATTGAATATGCCAAACAAGCAGGTGCCAAGGGAGTGAATCTCTCGGGAATTTGCTGCACAGCGAATGAAATCCTGATGCGCCAGGGTATCCCTGCAGCAGGGAATTTCTTGCACCAAGAGCTGGCAATTTTAACCGGAGCCGTGGAGGCCATGATTGTAGATGTGCAATGCGTGATGCAAGCACTGGTCAGCCTAGCCGGAAATTTCCACACCAAGATCATCACGACTTCACCCAAAGTGCAGATCAAGGGTGCCATGCACATCGAATTCGATGAGCACAAAGCACTCACTATTGCTCGACAAATCCTGCGTACAGCCATTGATAATTATAAGAACCGGGGTAAAATCCACATCCCCCAAGTTCGAGAGGATCTAATTCCCGGTTTTTCGCATGAATACATCAATTACATGTTGGGCGGTAGCTACCGAGCATCTTTCCGCCCGTTGAACGATGCGATCATGGCGGGGCGGATCCGAGGGGTCGCGGCGATCGTCGGTTGCAACAACCCACGCAGTAAGCAGGATTACCTGTTTAATTATGTCTCCCAGGAATTGCTCAAACAAGACGTGCTGCTTGTCGAAACTGGCTGCGGCGCAATTGCTTCTGCCAAGATGGGTTTCATGCTTGGCGAAGCCGGCTTAGACAAGGTGGGCCCGGGCTTGCGCGAGATTTGTGAAACCGTGGGTATCCCCCCCGTCTTGCATATGGGCTCATGCGTGGACAATTCGCGCATCCTGACTGTGTTAACCCAGATGGTGGAAGAAGGTGGGCTTGGAGATGACATTGACCAGATCCCAGCAGTTGGTTTAGCACCTGAATGGATGAGCGAAAAAGCGCTTTCAATCGCCACGTATTGTGTGGCTTCCGGCGCTTATGTCATCTTCGGAGGGGCCAGTCCAGTCAGTGGAATGCCAGACCGGGTTTCAGACAGCGATATTGTGCTGAAATACATCAGCACTGAAGGCTGGGGGAAAATATATGGTGGCAAGCTGGAATTTGTAAATGATATCGATGAGATGATCCGGAGAACATTGGAGCATATTGATAAGAAACGCGCTGCCCTTGGATTGCCGGTTTATGATCCTGCACGTTTTGGTCGCAGTGGAGATACACGTATGCTCGAGTTCGAAAAACTACCCATTGCCGAGCGCCGCGAGAAACTCTACGGCACTGCCGGTGATTAGAGAGGTATAAACCAATGTCACGATACATCGCAACAAGAGCAATCTGGGGTGCCAACGCCCTGGTGACTGAAGCAGAATTAATGTTAGACAAAGCCCTGAAGGAGAAAGGTCCAGACACTCCCGTTTCTTTCCCCAATACCGCGTATTACATCCCGGTTATCGGTGGCATGACAGGCGTGACGGTTGAGAAATTAGAGCAGCTTAAGCCGGTTATTGAGCACGCCCGCAGCCTGCTTCATCCCTCTCCGTCGAATAATAAGTGGACGCCTTACCTGGGTGAGACCCTGGATAGTGGCATGGCGACCTTGCTAGCGGCTGAAACAATTGAATGTGTGCGTTTCATCTATGGGATGCAACCTGAACCGATGCCCGGTATCACCCTGGCTGGTGCCACCCAATATGGAGAACAAGATGGGTCCGGGCATCTCAATGGACCGATCGATGACATCCGATTAAGATCCTGGGGTATCCAGCTGGTGGATGGTCGTATGCCGGGGTTTGCCGCGATCGTAGGGGCCGCCAAATCGAATGAAGTGGCGGTGAAGATCGTGCGGGAGCTGCAGCGGCGAAATATCCTGTGCTTCCTTTCTGGAAATGTCAACGGGCGATCGATTATCAACCAATTGATGGAAGAAGGGGTCGAGCTCGGCTATGACACGTATACCGTGCCCTTCGGTACGGATACGATCAGTGCCATTTATGCCCTGGGATTTGCCACGCGTTCTGCCTTGACCTTCGGAGGTCTAAAAATGGGCCAGGCGCGCGAAATCCTGCTATACAACCGGGCGCGGGTTTTCGCATTCGTGCTGGCATTGGGTGAAGTGGATGATCTGAAGTATGCTGCTGCGGCAGGCGCGATCAATTACGGTTTCCCAGTCATCGCCGACACGGTCATCCCAGAAATCCTCCCCACTGGCGTGACCACATTTGAGCACGTAGTCAGTATGCCATTTAACGAAATCGAGGGCAAAGATGACCTGGAGCGCGCTGAGCGACTGGTGCAAAAATGCATCGAGGTGCGCGGTGTCAAGCTAAAACTGACCGAAGTGCCCGTACCAGTCCCTTACGGATCAGCCTTCGAGGGTGAAGTAGTACGCCGGAATGATATGCGGGTGGAATTCGGAGGCAAGAACGCTCGCTGCTTCGAATATCTCGAAATGGCTGATCTTGAAGATGTGGTCGATGGCAAGGTTGAAGTCGTTGGACCGGACTTCTCCAATATCCCACCCCAAGGCTATATGGATATGGGGATTGTAGCTCGGGTGGCAGGACGACAGATGCAGAAAGACTTCGAACCAGTGCTTGAGCGGCAGTTCCATTACTTCATTAATGGCGCCTCAGGAATTCAGCACATTGGTCAGCGTGATATTACCTGGATCCGCATCTCGAACGCGGCGGCAGACAAGGGATTCAACCTGGAACACTTCGGGAAGATCCTGCACGCACGCTTTCATGGTGATTTTGGAGCCATTGTGGACAAGGTGCAGGTGACCATCTACACTGAACCTGCCAAGGTGGAGGAGTGGCTGGCGAGGGCCAGGACTGCGTATGATTATCGCAACAAACGTCTGGCTGATCTCACCGACGATAAAGTGGAGGAGTTTTATTCTTGCACACTGTGCCAATCCTTTGCTCCCAACCATGTATGTGTGGTCAGCCCTGAGCGCCTGGGCTTATGTGGTGCATACAATTGGCTGGATTGCAAGGCATCCTTCAGCATCAATCCCACTGGACCCAACCAACCCATTAAACTGGGAAAACTGATTGATCCTATAAAGGGTTACTGGACAGGAACGAATGAATACGCAGTGATCGGATCACACGGAGTAGTGAGTGAAGTTTCCATGTATTCGATCATGGAAAACCCGATGACTGCCTGTGGGTGTTTTGAATGTATCTGTATGCTCATCCCAGAAGCAAACGGGATTATGGTAGTCAGCCGCGAGGACCCCAGCATGACCCCGGCAGGCATGACCTTTAGCACCCTGGCAGGTATTGCCGGGGGTGGCCTTCAAACCCCAGGAGTTATGGGGGTAGGCAAGTTTTACTTGCTTAGCCCGAAGTTCATCTCGGCAGATGGTGGATTCAAGCGCATCGTTTGGATGAGCAGTATCCTGAAACAAATGATGGCCGAGGAGTTCAAAGTTGTGGTTGCTCGTGAGGGTGATCCTGATCTGATTAACAAGATAGCAGATGAGCGCAATGTTACCACGGTGGATGAACTGGTGAATTGGCTGGCAGAGCATAATCACCCAGCCCTGACGATGGATGCGATGTTCTAATGACTAATATGAAATCAACAAGGAGTGAGACATATGCCTATTGAAATACCCAAGGATAACTGGCCCGGAACTGTCCGAACAGTGACTATCGGCGCTACAACTGCTGATGGCGGGACACGCACCTCCACTATTACAGTGGGTGGTGAGAAAAATTTACCTTTCCTTCATTTCGAAACCAAAGCTCCAAACCATCCGGCAGTGGCAATTGAAATCAAAGATCGTCGACCCGATGATTGGTCGAAGTTGCTGTTGGAGGCGTGGGGAGAAAATACAGACAACCCGGTGAAATGGACCAAAGCTGCAGAAGCTGCCGGAGCTGACCTGATTCAACTTTCACTGTCACTGACTGACAAGGATGGCAACCCCACGACAGCCGCGTCAGCGGTTAAAGCGGTCAAAGATGTGCTGGCTGCCAGTGGATTACCCCTCATCGTATTTGGTCCCGGACAGGCAGAAGTCGATAATGACCTGCTGGTCGCAGTTGCTGAAGCCACTAAGGGTGAACGACTGGTATTGGGAATTGCGGAAGACAAAAATTACCGCACTATTGTGGCCACCGCCATGGCTAACGGGCACCTGGTGAATGCACGCAGCCCAATGGATGTAAATCTGGCGAAGCAATTGAACATCTTGATCAGTGATATGGGGATGCCCCTCGACCGTGTATTGATGGACCCCACAACGGGTGCCCTTGGATATGGGATAGAGTATGGCTTCTCAGCCATGGAACGCTTACGGCAAGCTGCGTTACAAGGAGACGCTATGACTCAGCTTCCGATGTTGGTCACGCCTGGTTTTGAAGCCTGGAAGACCAAGGAAGCAAAAGTCAACGTTGGCGTACCGGGAGCTTGGGGGGATTGGCTGGAACGGTCAATTACCTGGGAAACACTGACCGCGATGACATTGATCGAAGCTGGCGCAGATATTGTCGTGCTGAGACACGCTGAGAGTGTCCGGCGGGTTAAGCTGGCGATTGCAGATTTAATGGCTGCTGCCTACACGCTGGCCTGACATAAAGGCAGCAAAATATCGATATAACTACGGAGATGGAATATGGCTCTGACTGGCATTCAAATATATAAATTACTACCCCAAACCAATTGTAAAGAGTGCGGTTATCCGACCTGCCTGGCATTCGCCATGAAACTGGCAGCCAAACAGGTGGAGTTATCCGCATGCCCATATGTGACACCCGAAGCCAAGGTTCAACTTGCTGAATCTGCCGCTCCCCCCATTCGCCTGGTATCGCTCAAATCGGATGGATATGAAATCAAGGCTGGCAACGAGGTGGTGCTATTCAGGCACGAAAAAACCTACTATAACAAGCCTGGCTTATTCATTCGGGTCTATGATGATCAGCCTGCAGATTCGATCAAAGCCTTGATCAGTGAATCTGACGCGTATGCAGTAAATTATGTCGGCATGGACCTGACCGTAGATGGCTTTGCGGTGACATCCAAGGTAGGTGATGCTATCGCCTTTACAGGGGCTGTGCAGGCGGTTCGATCTGCCAGCAAACGTCCCATCATGTTGCTGACCCGTGATCCTGAAATCGCGAGAGCAGGCGTAAAAACCCTCCAAGGTGAAACACCCTTGATTTATGGTGCCGATGCTAAGAACTGGGAGACCTTTGCCGACCTGGCAAAGGAAAGTAAAGCTGCACTGGGTGTGGTAGCTGGCAGCCTGGCAGAGATGGCAGAGCTGACTGAAAAGATCAAGGCCAAGGGTGTAGAAGATTTGGTAATTGATCCGGGTGGTCGTGACCTGGGATCTGGCCTGGCGATCGGCACTACTATTCGCCGACTTTCAGTCAAGAAGAACTTCCGCCCATTGGGATTTCCCGTGATCAGCTTCCCGGGAGATGTATCTGACCCAGGCATGGAAGCAGTTCATGCAGCCCAGGCAATTTCCAAGTATGCCGGGTTCATTGTCCTGGACCATTTCAACCCGGCGATGATTTACCCATTACTGGTTTTACGCCAGAATATTTACACTGATCCGCAGAAACCCATCCAGGTGCAACCTGGGGTATATGAAATCAACGCACCCAAGCCAGAAAGCCCGGTGCTGGTTACGACCAACTTTAGTATCACCTATTTTAGTGTGGCCAATGAAGTGGAAGGCTCGGGTTTGCCAGCCTGGCTATTGGTGACTGATGCGGAAGGCATGAGCGTGTTGACCGCCTGGGCGGCGGGAAAATTCGATGCCGAGCGGATTGCAAAAGCCATCAAAGGCTTTAACGTCGCAGATAAGGTTTCAAGAAAGCGCGTGGTACTACCCGGACATGTGGCAGTCTTATCCGGCGAGCTCGAGGGTGAACTACCAGATTGGGAAATCCGGGTTGGACCGCGTGAAGCAGTGGACTTACCGGCATTTATGAAACAAGCGCTCTAGCAGCGTAACCGGAGATTTGTTTTTTTGGGATCAGTTAGCGAAATCCACAGGATGTATGACTGAACATACGGTGACGTTTGACATCGCAAAACAGCCAGTGCGCGTACCCACAGGCACGTTGCTTAGCGAGGCGGCGCGCCTGGCTGGCGTGGATATCGGTCAGCCGTGTGGGGGTCAGGGACGCTGCGGGAGATGTGCCGTACAAATCACCGAGGGGGATGTACGCCGCCGCAGCTCTTTACGCTTAAATGTGGAGGATATCGCCCAGGGTTATGCTCTGGCGTGCCAATCGGTGGTGGAAGGTGATGTAAAGGTAACTGTTCCACCCCAAGAAAAGGTTGAACGGCGGCTCACTACGGACCGGACAGCAATTGAGGTCTCCGTCCCCAAAGATTATGATCCTAACTATTCACAGCCGGTTCGAAGGATAATCCTGCAAATCACCCCTCCAAGTATGGATGATCAAACCGATGATTGGAGCCGGCTGAAGATCGCCTTACGTCAAAAAGCACTTCGTGAAGATATCAGTATCTCACTCAACCTGTTGCAAGAATTAGGCACGATATTGCGTGAAAACAACTGGCAGCTGTCGGTGATCACCGAGGCACAGATCGAGTTTGACGGAAGCCGGAAGAATGAGCGCCTGGTGGCGCTCATTCCGGACCTGGTACCGGAAGATGACCCGATGTACGGTGTAGCGATTGATATTGGCACCACTACTGTCACGGTATGGTTGGTGGACTTGATCTCCGGTAAGGTGGCCGGGCAGTTTTCGGAATATAACGGGCAGATCAGCCGGGGTGAGGATGTCATCTCGCGCATCATCTTCTCGAGCAAGAATGGCGGGCGAGAAGAACTACAGAATCGTGTGCTTGATACGATCAATCAACTGATCGGCCAGGCTTGTAAGCGTGCCAACATCAAGCCGCAAGAAATCATGAAAGCCACAGTGGCCGGAAACAGCACCATGACACATCTGTTCCTGGGGATTCCTGCTGCCAGTATCCGGCTAACGCCATTCATTACGGCGGTCAACCAACCACCTAGCATCACGGCGCGGACCATCGGCCTGGCAATCAACCCGGAAGCTTCGGTAGATTGCCTGCCCGGGGTAGCCAGCTATGTAGGAGCTGATATCAGCTCAGGGGTCCTGGCATGCCGGATGGATGAAACGGACAAACTCACCCTATTCCTGGACGTAGGTACAAATGGCGAGACTGTTTTGGGTAGCCGAGAATGGTTGGTGACTTGCGCCTGCTCTGCAGGTCCAGCCTTTGAAGGCGCAGGGGTTTTGTATGGCATGAGGGCAACTAAAGGGGCCATTGAGGAGTGCTGGATCTCAGGTGAAAATTCTGCCCATCCATTTGAGCCAACCTACCGGGTGATCGGTAATTCTAAACCACGCGGTATATGCGGAAGCGGGCTAATTTCGTTATTAGCTGAGATGTTCCTAACGGGTGTGGTGGACAAAGGCGGATCCATCAATATGTCTCTGGCGGAAGTCAACCCACGCATTCGGGAGGGTGAGCACGGTCCTGAGTATGTCATTGCCTGGGGTCAGGAGACTGAACATGGCAAGGACATCGCGGTGAATAATGTGGATATTGACAATCTAAAGCGAGCGAAAGCTGCTATCTATGCAGGTTTCACTGTTCTGGCTCAGAGTGTGGGTGTGCCGCTCGAGATGGTTGAGCAAATATTGATCGGTGGTTCATTCGGGAAATATATCAATGTAGAAAAAGCAGTGCAGATCGGGCTTCTACCCGATATGCCCTGGGAACGGTTCAAATTCCTGGGTAATACCTCGGTGCAGGGTGCATATCTGGCGCTATTGGATTGGCGAAACCGCGATCGCATCCGGGATATTGCCTCGCAAATGACTTATATTGAACTGTCGGCTGACAACACTTTTTATGATGCCTTCATGTCTGCGATGTTTCTGCCACATACGAATATTGATAGTTTCCCAAGCGTTGCAGCCGCAGTGGAAAATAGAACTTCAACCTAACAACCAAAGTTTAAGGAGGCAAAATGTACATAATAGGTGAAAACATCCATATTCTTTCAGAAAAAGTGAAAGAAGCTGTTAAAGTAAAGGATGCTAAATTTTTCCAAGAGTTGGCTGTGAAGCAAGTAGAAGCAGGTGCAAAGGCACTGGACCTGAACTTGGGCCCACGCAAGGCAGATTGGATGGATATGTTTCCTTGGATTGTCCAGACAGTGGAGGCTGTGGTGGACGTGCCACTTTCGATTGACACGACCAATATACTGGGAGTTGAAGCCGCGCTGAAGACTGTCACCAAGGCTCAGCCCATCATCAACTCCGTCTCGGCCGAACCGGAAAGATTGGAAGCGGTACCGCTGCTGGCAAAGAAGTACAATGCCAAGCTGGTGGCATTAACCATGGGCACGAGTGGAATTCCAGTCGCCGCAGATGAGCGGGTCAATATTGCAGTCGAAAAGCTTATCCCGCGCATGATGGAAATTGATTACCCGATGGAAAACTTGATCATAGACCCATTAGTGCTCACGGTTTCAGGCTGCCAGCAATATTGCCCGCATCTAATTGAAGCCGTGCGTACCTTGCAGTACGCCTGGGATCCACCACCCACTATCTCAGTAGGCTTGTCCAACGTGTCGAATGCTGTACCGCGTGAAGGAAGGCCATTGATTAATCGCGTGTATTGCGCCATGTTGATGGGAGTGGGCTTAAATATGATGATCGCGGACCCGCTGGACAGTGAACAGAACGAGGTTATTCGTATTATCGAGCAACGCGATTCCAGCACACCAGTGGGGAGACTATATTTGAAGATTGCAGATCGGATTGCTGCCATGGAGGAACCGCAATATGAAGATGTTGACATGAATGATCCTGAGCAAGTAGCGATTTGGAAGACTATCCAAATCCTGCTCAATAAAGTCATATACGCAGATGGATATTTGCAACAATAGGAGAATACTTATGACCAATCAACAAGTAAATGTAGAGGAACTATTAGCAAAGGCAAAGAAGCCTGCAGCAGATGCGATGCTGCTACATCCCTATTATAGAGGGAAAGTAGAGACCGCCCTAAAATGCTGCGTGCGTGACTTCACCGACTTCGCAATCTGGTACACCCCAGGGGTGGCTGCCCCCTGCCGTGCGATTGAGGCGGATCCGGAGAAGGTATACGAATACACCAATAAATGGAACACGGTGATCGTGGTCAGCGACGGCACGCGCGTGCTGGGCCTGGGTGATATCGGGCCAAAAGCTGGTCTGCCGGTCATGGAGGGCAAAGCGCTGCTCTATAAATATTTGGGTGGCGTGGATGGCGTGGCGATCATGCTGGATACAAAAGACCCGGATGCGATCATCAATACCACCCTAATGCTCCAACCTGGGTTTGGTGGGGTGAACCTGGAAGACATCTCCCAGCCGAAATGCTTCTATGTTCTGGATACTTTGCGTGAAAAAGCAGAGATTCCCATCTGGCATGACGACCAGCAGGGAACCGCCACGGTCACTTTGGCAGGCCTGATCAATGCCTTGAAAGTGGTGGGGAAAGACAAGGAAAAGGTCAAGATCACATTCATCGGGTGTGGGGCCTCCAACGTGGCCATATCACGCCTGATCTTCAGCTGGGGCGTGAATCCGGCCAATTGCATCATGGTCGATAGCAAAGGCATCCTCGGCAAGCACCGCAAAGATCTCGAGATGCGCAAAGCTGAGTACGTAGATAAGTGGAAGCTATGCCAGATCACCAAC
>CAYLPS010000029.1:17814-34546 GCA_964385625.1 uncultured Anaerolineaceae bacterium
CGAGATGCGCAAAGCTGAGTACGTAGATAAGTGGAAGCTATGCCAGATCACCAACAAAGAAAAACATGAAGGCAACATCCCCGATGCCATCAAGGGATCGGATGTTATTATCGCCCTCTCCCGCTCTGGCCCTGGGGTAATCATGCCAGAATGGATTGGTACCATGGCAAAAGATTCGGTGGTGTTCGCCTGCGCAAATCCCGTTCCTGAAATCTGGCCATGGGAAGCCAAGGCAGCAGGCGCGACTGTAGTGGCGACTGGGCGCTCTGATTTTGATAACCAGGTGAATAATTCACTCGGTTTCCCGGGCATCTTCCGCGGCACTCTGGATGTGCGTGGCCGAACGATTACTGATGAGATGTGCTATGCAGCTGCCAATGCACTGGCTGATCACGTGGGTTCGAACCTCGCCCACGATCATATTTTGCCCAACATGGATGATTGGGAAGTCTTCTCGCGCGAGGCAGCGGCAGTGGCAGTAAAATGCCAGGAACAGGGCCTGGCGCGCAAGCAGATGACCTATGACGAAGAATTCAAGAATGCAACCGAAATCATCGGCCGTTCTCGCAATTTAACCAAGATGATGATGAAGGAAGGCTTCATCGGCGAACCCCTGGTATAAAAAGAGAGGATATCACAGGTGAACTATGTATGACTTAATTGTCGTCGGTGGAGGCCCTGCAGGGCTGACTGCAACCATTTATGCCATCCGCAAGCGCCTGAATGTGTTACTCATCACGAAAGACCTGGGTGGGAAAACCAATTTCCGCCTGGCACTCCCTTGGGTAGAAGATTATCAGGTGATCAAAGGCCTGGAAATCGTGAATAAATTCAAGAGCGAGCTTGAATACCTGGAATTCGCCCGCCACATGGAGCCAGCCGATAAAATAATCCGCAAAGATAAGGGATTCATTGTGAAAACACGCGGTGGCGGAGACCTGGAAACAAAAGCCGTCATCATTGCCACAGGCACCCGGCAGCAGCTGCTAAATGTTCCGGGTGAAAAAGAGTTCATCATGCGCGGGTTGTGCTACTCTGCCCTGAGCTATGCACCACTATTCATTGATAAATTGACTGTGGTCATCGGAGATGGCGATCTGGCACAGCGCTCCACTGCCGAGCTGGCAACCGTGGCCAAGCATGTCACACTGGTATGCCCTGCCGACAAGCTCAATGTGGAATACGAAAATGAGAAATTAAGAGCTGCCAAAAATGTCACCATCCTGGAAGGTCACCAGGTTGTGGAAGTGAAAGGTGACGATTATGCCACCAGCCTGGTCATCAAGGACAAGCAGGGCAAAACCAGCGAGCTCCAAGCGGATGGCACCTTTGTTGAAATGGCCCTGGTACCCAACTCGCAAATCGTGGCTGATTTTGTGGCCCTTGATGAGCAGAAGCGCATCATTATTGATTGTGGCAACCATACCAATGTGCCTGGGGTTTTTGCCGCTGGCGACGTGACCAACACCTACGCTGAACAGGTGCTGGTGGCGATTGGAGAAGGTGCTAAAGCAGCTTTAAGCGCATACGATTACCTACTACCATTGCTGTGATTCCGATCGATTTTGGGGAGTGGAGCAAAAACCACTCCCTTTTCTCAACGTGTAGAATTTGATGGAGGTTTACTATGCCCGGATTTACACCTGCTAGAAGATGGCAGCCAGCCTACTATCCCTTTAAGCGAAATCCCTTTGGTACGCGCGTGCTCGAATCGGTCGAGCGGCTCATCAAAGGCCCATTGTTCGGTTGCCGCATGTGCGGGAACTGTATGCTGCAAGAAACGGCATTCATCTGCCCCATGGAATGCCCCAAAGGTGAGCGCAATGGCCCTTGTGGTGGTTCAACCAGCGAATACTGCTACGTGGATAAGACCCGTCCATGTGTCTGGTATAAAATTTATGAGCGTGCCTTTAAGCTGCATCGTGAAGAGCTACTGCTGGAGGTGCTGCCACCACTCGATTGGGATAAGACAGGCGGTGAAACCTGGGCAGATGTTTATCATCAGATTCAAAAAGTGGGCGGCAGGAAATTTTTCAGCGGCCTGCTGACCAGGGATGTCAACAAACGTGTTACAGCCTGGAACTCGGTTTTCGGCCCGGTAAAGCAGCCCGATTGGTGGAAGGGTGATGCGGAATACCATCCACCGGCTTATACGGAACCGGCCTCAGAGCTTGAGCGGCGTCTGAAGGCGGGTGAATTCGTCGTCACCGCCGAAGTGGCCCCGCCGATGACGGTGGCAACCAACAAGCTGCACAAGAACATCCAGCTGGTCATGCCGTATGTGACGGCTATCAACTTCACCGATAGCCCATCTGCCTCACCCCGCATGAGCTCGTGGGCCTGCGGCGCCCTCACCGTCCAGGATGGGGCAGAACCTGTGATGCAGATTGCGGCGCGCGATCGCACTCGCATCGGCTTGCAAGGTGAAGTCTTAGGCGCCAATGCCCTGGGTATTAAAAATATCCTGTGCCTGTCGGGAGATAGCATGGGCATGTCGAGCACTCCCAAGGGAAGGATGGATATCCTTGACCTGGATGCCATTCACATGCTGTGGATTTTACGCCGCATGCGCGATGAAGGCATCTACCTGGATGGCCGGAATATTAAATTCCCGCCCAAGTACTTCCTGGGTGCTGCCGGGTCACCGTACGCCTCCGAGCCGCGCATCCAGGCCATCCGTGAGCAAAAGAAGGTGAATGCCGGTGCGCAATTCTTCCAAACCAATCTGGTGTATGACCCCAGAAAGCTGGATGACTACCTTGAGGCGCTGGATAAACGCAACATCCTGGATAAGGTGTACATCCTGGTAGGCATCACCCCGCTGAAGAGCCTGAAGGTCTGCAACTATATGAATGCCGAAGTACCAGGAGTGTCCATCCCCGATACACTGGTTAAGCGCATGGAAGCCGCCGGAGATAAAGCCGAAGAAGAGGGAGTGCAAATTTCCCTCGAGCTCATCGATGCGGTGAAGAATAAGAAAGGCGTGCATGGCATCCACCTGATGGCGGTAGGTTGGGAAGAGATCGTGCCGCGCATCATCACCGAGGCTGGCATCCTACCTCCCGATTTCACTCCTCCGCCCGCCCCAATCCCAAAGGGTTAGGCCAGTCGTATTGCGTGTGGTTTCACTTTACTGGTAGAGTATTACGATGACATTACGCAGGCTGATATTAGAGAAAACCGGTCAGGATGTCTCACGTTGCCGAGGTTGTCAGCTTTGCAATGGTGATTATAGCTCGGACCAGGATATACCACTGTACAGCCTGGTCCAGCTTGTTATCATGAACGATGAGGACGTGCTCACCTCATGCACCCTTTGGTCTGATGAAGTTCTGGCGGCATCTATAAACGCATGCTCACGTGAGCTAGACCTGCAAAAAATATTATTGGTATTACGAGAGGAAGCTATCCGAAGGGGAATCTCGAAGCCTGGAAATAAAACCTAGATGGGTTATAATCCTGGGCACTTAATAATAATACTGGAGATATGATGAAACTTGCGATAAGCGGTAAAGGGGGGGTCGGAAAGACGACCCTGGCAGCATTGTTTGCCCAGGTTTATGCGGATGCTGGTCGGCAAGTGCTGGCCGTGGATGCCGATCCTTCACCCTGCCTGGCAGGAGCCCTGGGATTTCCCAGCGAGCTGAGGAGTCAGCTGCACCCCATCGCCGAGATGGATGCGCTGATCGAAGAACGCACCGGCGCCAAGCCGGGCACCATCGGCGGGTTCTTTACCCTGAACCCGCGCGTGGATGATGTCCCCGAGCGATTCAGCGTGGTGCACAAGGCAGTACGCCTGCTGGAAATGGGTTCGGTGGATACCGGCGGATCAGGCTGTATCTGCCCCGAGTCAGCGATGCTGAAGACGCTTTTCACCCACCTGCTCTTCCGCAAAGACGATGTGCTGATCCTGGACATGTACGCGGGTGTGGAACACCTGGGCAGGGCTACGGTGGATTTCGTGGATGCCATGTTGATCGTGGTCGAGCCCACCCGGCGCAGCCTTGGCACAGCCAGCCAGATCAAACAGCTGGCTCACGACATTGGCCTCACGCGTTTATGGTTGGTGGGGAATAAATTGCGCAATGAGGAAGAGCGTCACTTCCTGGAGACCGAATCACCTGGAATGCCCATCTTGGGGATGCTGCCCGCCGACCTGGGCGTGCAGGAAGCGGACCGCCTGGGTATCCCGGTTTACGAACATGTCCCTTCCCTGCGTGAGGCAGCTGAGGGAATGGTAAAAGAGCTCGACACCCACCTGGAAAGGGATGCAGCTTCATGACCATTACCATTGCCATAGCCGGAAAAGGTGGAGTGGGGAAAACCACCATCTCAGGGATGGTGGTCAAGTACTTGGTTCAGAATAAAACAGGGCCAATTTTAGCCATCGACGCCGACCCGAGCAGCAACCTGAACATGGTGCTGGGCCTGCAGCTGGAATGGACCGTCGGCGATATACGCGAGGACATGCTCACCCAGGTGAAAAGCTCGCTGACTGCTGGTGGGGCAGCCATGGGCGCCTTACCGGGTGGGATAACCAAGCGGGATTACCTGAATTACCAGATCCGTTCTTCTCTGGCGGAAGGTGAAGCTTTCGACCTGATCGCCATGGGTCGGTCTGAAGGCCCCGGGTGTTATTGCGCGGTTAATTACAACTTGCGCGAAGTCATCGATTCAATCAGCAAGAATTACCGCTATGTGGTTGTCGACTGCGAAGCTGGCATGGAGCACCTGAGCCGGCGCACCACCCGCGATGTGGGGCATTTATTGATCGTCAGTGACCCCACTCAGCGGGGCATCGTAGCCGCCCAACGGATCGCCTCCTTCCGTAACGAGATGGATATCCACATCGAGCAGGCCTACCTGATCATAAACCGCCTGGCTGGGCCCATCCCTCCACCACTGGCTGCTGAAATCAGCAAGCTGGATATTCCCTTATTGGGTACCGTGCCAGCCAATGAGGAGCTCAGCACCTTGGAGTTCAGCGGTACACCTTTGGTTGATCTGGGCGATAATTCGCCGGTTTTCCAGGCAGTCGTTGGGATGATGGAGAAAATATTAGCATAGGCCATAGAGCCAGCTAAATTTTGATCCGTCGGTAAAATGCTTCCAGGGCTTGGAAGCAATTTACGCTTAGTTTGTGACCCACGTTGTCTTCGCAGTAAGTGACGTTGCCTCCGGCTTTTTCAAGCATCTCAGCGCTGTGCCTTGCCATTTCTACCGGCACACGGTCATCCTCTGAACCGTGGGTGATAAAAATTGGCAGCCCGGCCAGCCGGCGCGGGGATATCCATGTGGACGCTCCCTCGGGGAGGAAACCCGACAAGCCGGCCAGCGAGGTGACCCGCTCCGGGTACAAAAGCGCCAGGGTGTACGCAAAAGCCGCTCCCTGGCTGAAACCCATGATGTGCAGCCGCGAAAAATCACCCTCCGGGAAAATTTGCTCGTTGATCGTAGCGAGCAGCTTTTCCACAGCTGGCTGAAAATCACGCACTTCTGCCCAGCGACCAGATTGGGTGACCTGCCAGCTATAGCCTCCATCTTCTGCAGTAAACAGTCCACGCGGTGCAACCAGCAGTGCATTTTTGGGCAGCCTGTTCATAAACACCCACATCGAATTCTCGTCACCGGTCCAACCGTGCAGCATTAACAGAACTGGGGATGGTCCTGGTCCTCCTGGGAGGTGGAAGCGCATTACCCAGCCATCGATTGAAACGCTTTCTTCATTCATCTTACAATAGCCTTATTGATCAAAGTTACCTCGTTTTGCGATCCAATCGATCAGCCACAGCGCGCAGGCAACCATCATCACCGGTATGCTGGCACCTGCCAGGCAAATCAAACCCGTAACCGCGGCACCCGGCCCATAAATAATGTAAATCGACCCCAGGCCGACAGCAAACAACAAAAATAAGAATCCTAAGACGAGCCTTACATGTGTCTGGCGAGCATATTTGCGCAGATCAAGCCCCATGGTCTGTTTCACTGTCTGGAAAAAGCAGCCTGGCAAGCGTTTTCCGCAAGCGATATCGCCAGCCGAGCACCCTGTCGAGCTCTGGAATTGCCTCTTCCACAGCTCGGCCTCCACATTCGATCAGCTCGGAAAAATCTACCCTATCAATGATGCCTATCGGGCCTAAAGTTGGGCGGATGATCACATCAGGTTTTTCCAGCCTCAGCTGGCTATCCAGCAGCATCTGCCCGGTAAGGTCCATGGAATGGATGAACAGGTTGAAGGCTTGCGCCAGGCGAAGCCTGCCGGCGATCCTGTACACCAGGGGCAGGTCGGTCATCAACAAGGGGATGCTCTCCACTGATTCGATGTGCGCTCTTGCCTGCCAGCCTAGTTCAGGCGAGAGCACCACGGCAACCACTGGGATCCCCGGAGACAGGGCACGTGCCTCATTCACCGGCACCGGGTTCATCACTCCACCATCCACCAGCCGGCACCCATCCAATTCCCGGGCGGGAAATACCCCCGGCACCGCGCTGGTAGCCAAAACCGCATCTACCAATCTGCCGTGCTTGATGACCACCGGCATTCCACTATTCAAGTCGGTGGCGGTAACTGCAAGCGGGATGCGCAAATCATTAAAATTGCGGTCACCAAGAATTTCATGCAAGATGGCTTCTACCTTGCCAAGTCCAAATAAGGCTGGACCTTCACCACGCAGGTGAGCAAACAAGCCCACCTGATTGATATCCCTCAGGCGGGCTTTCATCTCATTTGCCGAAATTCCTGCGGCGTAAAGCGTGCCCACCAATCCCCCCGCGCTCGTACCGGCGATCCCGCAGATGGTGACTCCGTGTCTTTCCAAGGCCTGTATCGCGCCGATGTGGGCAAAACCTTTAACCCCTCCACCACTCAACGCTAGGGTAATATTCATCCACCCCATTGTATCCAGCCAAAGGGTTCCGGTCAAGGAATGGTACAATTTCACCATGAAATTGCAATCAGATTGGAAGGCTGATTATAAAAAAGAGATCGAGCGCGCGATTCGAGCACGGCAATCTGGCATGGAAGGCATGGCGCGAGTTTGTGCACGCCGTGCAGCCGGGATTGTGATCGGCGAATACCTCACCCGTCACGGTCACAAGAACTTGCCCAATAGCGCCTTGCAACGCCTGGCACTGTTCACCCAGCTACCAGAAGTGGACCAGAGTTTTAAAAATGTCGCCAGCCACTGCCTGGTAAAAGTCAACCGGGAGCACGAATTACCCATTGACAGCGACATGATCAACGAGGTGATCTGGCTGGGGAAAAAACTTATTGTTTAATCATTAAAATTAACCATGCGCATCCTTACTATTATTAATAATGAATACGGTTCCAGGCACCTGGATAATATTACCCGGCACGCCCCTTCTGGTTGGATTATCAGCCATTGGCGGGCGCCGGCACACTTCCCAATAATGATAGATTACCCCGAAGATTTTCTGCCTGATCATCTCCCTGCCTCCGATTTGATCCTTTCCTTTGCCGAAAACAAAGGCGTGGCAGAGCTGATCCCTGATATCGCCAGAATGACAGGAGCCCGGGCAGTGATAGCCGCAGTGGATAATGAAACCTGGCTGCCACGCGGTCTAGCCCGCCAATTGCGCCAATGGCTTGCAGACATGGGCGTTGCCTGCGCCACACCCAAGCCGCTGTGCTCACTTACCACGACGGATTATTGGGTCAGCAGGAGACAGCGCCTTGAACACCACAGCCCGCTCATCGCTGAGTTCGCCCATTATTTTGGTATGCCGCAATTTTCCATCACCATAGACCCCCAGAGTCGCAGGATAACCTCCGTCCAAGTAAAACGCGACACGGTGTGTGGCTGTGCACGTTATGTGGCTGAAAAACTCGTTGGCGTGTCGGCAGATGATGCTGAATTTGAAGCCGGGATGGCTCACCATCATTTCCCATGCTTGGCAAGCATGGGGATTGACGCTGACTTTGCCGATACACTGATGCACGTCTCAGGAAATATCATGAAGGAAAATGTTGCTGAGCAGGTAAAACCATACAAGACCACCCAATATATATCACCTGGATCCCGTCTGGAAAAGTAAAGGACGAAAACTGCCTGAGTGGGTAAATTTATTGACGGTTGAGGAATTATTGATCAGGGAGAAAATAATTAACCTGCGCTACGCTTCTCTTTTGAAGATTGGAGCATACCGAGCGTGCTGAGGATTACCAGGAGCAAACGCACCCATAACGACAAGGCAAATACCATGCCGCCAAAACCCAGCAAGGCAAATATGACTGTCTTCTTCAGGTCATACGCAGAAGATTCGGGAAGAGGGAATGTATAATTCATCAACCCCTTATGCAGGCTTTGAATGAATTCGGGACGGGGAGAAACGGGACGAAGGCTGGATTGTAAAATCGATTCGATATCCAGCAGGTCTGTCTTGACCCTCTTCGGTTTGAATTTACGGAAATTCATCATTTTCCCCCTGATTTCCTACGCAATCTCATAGGCAACGATGCCAATCGTTCCAGGTCCCAGGTTTGCTGCGACCCCGATGGAGAGCTCCGAAATGATCAATTCATTAACCCGTAAGGTCTCCTTAACCTTCTTAACCAGCTGCCTGGCTGCCTCGAGTGATTGTGAATGCACCACTGCCACGTTTACCAGGCTTCCGTCCACTCTTTCATGGATGATTTCCAATACCCTGCTCAACGAACGCTGCCTGGTGCGCACTCTTTCCTTCATATCCAGCGCGCCGTCTTTCAGGATGATGATCGGTTTGATATTGATCAGGGCCGCGATTGCCGCCGGTAGGGCTTTTACCCGTCCGCTACGACGGGCATAATCGAGCGTATCCAACGTCAGCACGATATTCACATTATGGCGGATTTGGTCCAGCCGGTCCAATATCGATTGAATGGTTCCTCCAGCCTTATCCAGCTGGCGAATTTCTTTGCACATGAAGCCCATGGCTACAGAACCGGATCCAGAATCATATGGGATGACTTTTAGCTCATTTTTTAATTCCTGGGCTGCCATCACTGCCGAATTAAACGTGCCCGATAATTTGCTGGTCACATGCAGGGATAATATGGTGTCACTTGCTTCAGCGATACGGTTATAAAAATCAAGGAATTGCTGGGGTGTTGGTTGGGATGTCTTGGGAATGACCCCGGTTTTATCTGCCAGGGCATAAAAATCATCGTTGCTCAAATCTACGCCCTGCTGGTAGGTCTTGTTTTCAAATTGGATATTCACCGGAATCACGTGAACATCGTATTCCGTGCGCCAATCGTCGGGGATATCTCCCGCACTATCCATGACTATTCTTAACATCAGCGTCTTCCTTCGTTATGTGCATCTCATTTTTACTAATCGTATCCATTTCAATTCGTAAGGACAGCAATGTGCGATGGTACAGGCTTTTAACTGCTCCTTCAGTTCTACCCATGATTTGCCCGATCTCTGCATTTGACATATGTTCGACAAATTTGAGGATGATCAGATGTTGTCGCTCAGAAGGTAAACCTCGGATGATTTTCAACAGGTTGTCGCGTTCCTCCGCCTTGAGCAAGGTGACTTCAGGATGTTCTGAGTGTGGTATGGCGGCAAATCCCTCATCCAACGATATTTCAGGTCGCCTGCCACGGTCTCGATGCCAGTTTGCTACCAGGTTGTGGGCAATCCTGTACAACCATGCAGATACGGGTAAACCCCTTTCTTCATATTGCGGGATGTGCCGCATGGCCCGAAAGAATACCTTGGCAGTCAAATCCTCCGCATCATGCTGGTTTCCAGTACGATAATATACATAATTAAAGATCCGTTCGACATATTGCTCGTACAATAAGCCGAATGCTTCATGATCTCCCTGTATTGCCCGGTTAAGGTTTATCTCTTTATTGATATTGATCAAGCAACCCTCTTTACCGGTGGGAGTTCTTAATAAAAGAACCCCTGTTTCCAAAAATAGTTGCTAAAAGTATATCACGCCGAGTGCTTGCGTGAAAATTCGTATCCTAATTACACTCTCGTCACACCTCATGTTGTTGACACTTTGCCAGCTGGTAGATACGGTCAAAACCATCCTCAATGATGCGTTGTAATAAATTAGCTACCATGTGGTATTCAAATAACTCGCCCCCAATTGGGTCGGGTATATCTGCAACCTCTCCAACCATCTCGCTGAGCATGTAAGTGCGCTCAGCGATTTCGCCGTACTGCTCTATCAGCCAGTCCTTGTGCTCTTGCTCCATGGTAAGGACCAAGTTGAAATTCTGCAACAGTTTTCTGTTGACAGACTGGGATAGTTTTCCGCTGATATCCATGCCCATCATTTCCATCACATATTTCGAGAGAAAAGCGGGCGGTTTGCCGTCTTGTGCCCAAATTCCAGCGGATTCTATATGCCATTGATCGGCATCTACTCGCTGTGAAGTCTGTTTCTTTAAAATTGCTTCTGCCATTGGTGACCGGCACAGGTTGGCGGTACAAATCATCAGGATCGCGATCATGGATATCCACCAGCCTCAAAACTCAACGTGCAGTGATAATCCTGATTAATAATCAAAATAAAACACATCAATGCTCATCCGTTATTGCCTGGCATCAATCGAGTTGCTTCAAGGTTTCTGCTTTCTTTTTGGCTGAAGATGCCCCGCTTCCAGCTCCACTGGCACGTAGCGGTCACTCAGGAATTGCAACAGTACGCGCACCCGCTCGGTGCCTGGAAGCCTGGCATCGAAGATTGCTTCGTAGCCCTCAAAAGGGCCATAGCCGATCAATACCACATCCCCCTTATGCAAGTCATCGAACACCTCGCCACCCGCCTCACTGATCTCTTTCACCCTGCGCATGATGGCAAAAATTAAATTATCCGGCACCGAGGCAGCCTCTCCTCCAAAGCTGACCAGGCCAGTGGTGTGTGGGAGCCATTGAAAAGTGGACATTCCTATCGTTTCAATATCGACCTTTATAAACATATAACCGGGAAAATATGGCCTGAATTTTCGTGACCGGGGATTTACCGGGTTGACCCGCATGCGGGGATAGAACACTTCAAACCCGCGCTCCCGCACCTGTCTCCAAACAACCTCTTCTTTTTGTGGTTTGCTTCGTAATGCATACCAGTGTTCTGCCATAGTTATAAAAAAACTCCCTTAATCTACCGTTTCACTGTTTCGATAAGTCAAACCGACAAAGACCATAATAGAGATGAGAAAATAACAGTTTAATCCCGGCTATTATAAAACAATCCAGCATCATACCACTTTATTTACAATCAGGTGTGAGATCCCCTTGCGAATCAATAGCAAGGGTACCAGTAACACCAAATGGATCAGGACGGTAATGCCGAAGACCATGCTGACAACATCTATGGCAGCCATGAATGCTGCTCCCAACTTCGATAACAGCAATGCACCTAATCCAGTGATCAAAATCACGCCAATCAGACCTGCAATCACCAAAACCAGCGGTAACCAGGCCCTTCGGTCAGATGCGGACGGCATCATCGTGCTGCTTACAGTAAAAATCAGGTAAAACCACAGCCAGAAATCTGGTTGGGCAATAATGGATTTCATTGCCGTGTTGATTGAACTTAGCTGCCCCTGCATCAGGCTTGCCCACAGGCTGTTCAGACCAAGCCCGGAAGTGCCTACAATCGTGATAAACACCCCGCCTGTCAACAGCGGGGCCATGCCAATCATGGAATCCCTGAAAAAGTCCGTCGGGGCGGTTTCGACATACCCGAGCCTTATCCGGCCTCCCTCCAGCTTGCGGGGGATGATGGAAAACCTGCCGGTTTTCACGCCTAAGAGCCGCGCCATCACGAAATGACTGGCTTCGTGTAAAAATACACCGGGTAGGAACAACAAAGAAAACAATGCCATGGATATCTCTGCCTGGTGCGTGATCAACCAGAATAGGGTCTGTATTTCTTGTTGCAAGAATCTCTGTAGGTAGACCGTGGGCGCCAGCAAAACCACCAGTGTGACTATGCTGACCCAGTTGATACCATCCATTTAGCCGGCAGCAGCCCTGGTGATGGAAATAAATTCGGATGCATCCAGGCTGGCGCCGCCTACCAGGGCGCCATCGATATCCGCCTGCCTGAAAAATTCGGCTGCATTGGTGGATTTTACCGAGCCCCCATATAAAACCCTGATTTGCTGCGCCAGCTTGTCATCATACAGCCTGCTCAGCTCACCGCGGATTACCTCCGCAATCACCGCATTAGCCCCCGCTGCTGTTGCAGCCCGACCCGTACCAATCGCCCACACCGGCTCATAGGCGATGACCAGGGAAGACGCATCACCTTCTGCGATCCCTTCCAGGGCCTTGTTCACCTGCCTGGACACAACTTCGCTGGTAATCCCCGATTCATTCTCGGTCAATGTTTCACCCACACACAATATGGGCACCAGCCCCATTTTGCGAGCCGCTTTTATTTTCCTATTAACAATCTCATCCGTCTCTCCGAAGTAAGCCCGCCTTTCTGAATGCCCAATGATCACGTACTTGCAGAATTCTGCCAGCATGGCGGGAGCGATTTCACCTGTGTAGGCGCCCGATGCCTCCCAATGCATATTTTGAGCGCCTAACCCAATGGATGTGCCTTCCAGCAAGGCTGCAACCGGCAGAAGCGCGGTATAGGGAGGGCACAAAACCATCTCTACTTCCTGGATGGGGGTTAAACCAGGTAATAATCCATATACCAGTATCCTGGCCTCGGCAACAGTTTTATTCATCTTCCAATTTCCGGCTACCATAGGACGCCGCATATGCACCTCTACTCTGTTTTATTTCTTAATGTTTGGCTATTTAATGCCATCTCAGTGGCTGCTGAGTTGGACGATCAGCCATATAGGTACCCTGCCACGCGTCAGCGTGGGAATACCAACTGATAAAAATCGCATCTCCTTTCCCAGGCTATTGGCTGGAGGATGCGAATTCACCCATTATTTATCCTGCAATGCCACCAGGCCGGGTAGGTCCAGCCCTTCCAACATTTCGAGTGAAGCGCCCCCACCCGTGGAGATATGTGTGATTTTATCCGCCAGGCCTGCCTGGTTGATGGCTGCCACAGAATCGCCTCCGCCGATAATCGAGACTGCCTTGCTGGATGCCACGGCCTTGGCGACCCCAATGGTCCCCTCGGCGAAACGCGGGAATTCAAAAACCCCCATGGGACCGTTCCACACGATAGTGCCTGCCGAGGCAAGTGCCTTACCAAAATTGGCCACCGTGGTTGGGCCAATGTCGAGGATGCGCCAGCCATCAGGCACGGGGCCCATCTCGATGACCTTCAATTCTGCATCAGCATCATAGCGATCAGCGATCACCACGTCCACCGGCAGGCGTAAATGTGTGGCGCCTGACTTCAATAATTGCCGGGCTGTCTCCAGGGCATCATCTTCACACAGTGAATCTCCGAGTGGATATCCTTGCGATTTGAAGAAAGTGTTCGCCATCCCGCCGCCGATCAATATCTGGTCGGCTTTGGTCAGCAGGTTGCGGATGACACCGATCTTATCGCTGATTTTCGCACCACCCAAAATGGCGATGAACGGCCGTTTTGGATTGGCAATAGCCTGTCCAAGATACTGGATCTCCTTTTCCATCAAGAAGCCTGCCACCGCCGGCAGGTAATGCGCCACGCCCTCGGTGGAAGCGTGAGCCCGATGCGCCGAGCCGAAGGCATCATTGACATATATATCCGCTAAAGCAGCCATTTTTTTGGCCAGCTCAGGATCATTTTTTTCTTCTTCCGGATGGAAGCGCGTGTTTTCTAACAGCAGCACCTCGCCGGGTTTAAGTCCCCTGGCAGCCGCTTCGGCAACAGGCCCAACACAATCATCCACAAAGGCTACCGGTTTGCCCATCAGGCCACTCAAGTGGGCAGCAACAGGCCGCAATGAGAATTTCGGATCCGGCCCGCCTTTCGGGCGCCCCAGGTGTGAGAGCAAGATCACGGCTGCCCCGTGCTCGAGCAGATAATTCAAGGTCGGCATGGCTGCCACAATGCGGGTATCATCGTTCACCTTGCCGTCTTTGATGGGGACGTTATAATCCACTCGCACCAGCACTCGCTTTCCCTTAACATCGATATCCCTGATCGACTTCTTGTTGAACATATTCCCTCCATATTAAAGATGCGGATGGCTGGTCATGCCATCCGCATCCCATTATTTATCTATAGATATTTCGCCAGCAGTGCTGCAAGATCAGCCGTGCGAACTGAGTAACCCCATTCATTATCGTACCAGGCAACCACCTTGGCAAAATTATTCTTTTCCTTCCCCAGCACCTGGGTAAAGGGCAGGTCAACCGATGAGCTGTGAGAATCGCCTTTATAGTCAAGGCTCACCAGTGGCTCGTCAACTGCCTGTAATATGCCCTTCAATGAGCCTGCCGCGGCATCCCTGAAGCTCTGGCGCAGCTCTTCCGTGGTGGTGCTGATTTCCAGCTCTACGGTGAGGTCAATCACCGACACGGTGGGGGTGGGTACGCGCAGCGCGTAACCATCCAGTTTGCCTTTCAGGTCTGGAATCACCAGGTTGATCGCCTTGGCTGCACCAGTAGTGGTGGGGATAATGTTGAGTGCTGCAGCGCGGGCACGGCGCAGGTCGCTGTGGGGAAGATCCAATATCCTCTGGTCATTCGTATACGAGTGGATCGTGGTCATGAAACCGCGCACAATTTTATATTTATCATGCACAACCTTCACCGCCGGTGCCAGACCATTGGTGGTGCAAGACGCATTCGAGAGCACGTGATGTACCTTGGGATCATACATGTTCTCATTTACACCCAAAACAACGGTTAAATCTTCACCTTCTGCAGGGGCGGAAATGATCACTTTCTTTGCCCCACCCTTGGTAATATGATTTTCAGCACCTTTGACGAACTTGCCTTTTTTATTCACCCCATCACTCTTGATGGTGAATAAACCCGTGCTTTCGATGACGATTTCAACACCCAGGGAACTCCAGGGAATATTAGCGGGGTCAGTCTCCTTGAAGACCTTTACCTCTTTGCCGTTGACGAACAACGCGTTATCTTTGACCTCTACACTGCCCTCGAATCGACCGTAGTTGCTATCATATTTGAGAAGATGTGCCATCGTTTTTAGATCGCCAATATCATTGAAAGCCACCACTTCCAGGTTGTCGGAGTGAAAATCCTGAATAGCCTTGAGCACCTGCCGGCCTATCCTGCCAAATCCGTTAATGCCTACTTTTGTTACCATATTTGCCTCCATCCGAGATTATATTCAGCAGTCTGGATCAATGATCATGCTGCTGAGATTTAAAAGTTGTTATCTTCCAGCCCATTATTCTACCAGAGGTCCTGTCCGTTCCTGGTACAAATCTATGATTACCCTGGCTAATTTTGCTGAATCATGCCGCCAGGGCTGCACTTTGTCTACCAAATCCGCCCTATAAACGGGAATTTCTGCCTCAGTCTCCTGGCTAGTTTTCACCCAACCAGACCCCACTGGTAATTGCTCAGTATAATCGGTATTGACCACCGCAATGTCAAACAGCATGCTGCCCACATGGTCATTAAGCACCTTTATGTGGTCTTCGCTGGAATAACCCGCTGTTTCACCCTGCTGTGTTGCCACATTGCAGACATAAATCTTCAATGCCCGGCTGGCCTGGATGGCTGCAGCAATGTCGGGCACCAGTAAATTTGGCATGATGCTGGTAAATAAGCTTCCGGGACCAATCACGAGTAATTCTGCAGCCAGGATCGCCTGGATAACCTGGGGGTATGCGACCGGATTATTCGGCTCGAGCCAAACCCGCTGGATGTTCCCGGGAAACTTAGGGATGGTACTTTCACCTTCGATACGTACCTCACCAGTGCTATGAGGCAGCTGCATATCAGCCACCAAACGAACATTATGCAGTGTGGCAGGAAGCACTCGTCCTTGCACCGCCAAAACCTTTCCCGATTCAACCACTGCCTCCTCAAAACTGCCGGTGATCTCCGATAATGCACTGATGAACAAATTCCCAAAGGGATGGCCGTCCAGCTCGGCGTTGGCATCTGAAAAGCGGTATTGGAACAACTGCGTCAACAAAGCTTCGTCGCTCGACAATGCGGCCAGGCAATTTCGAATGTCGCCCGGAGGAGGAATCCCCTGGCTGCGTCTGATTTTGCCCGATGAACCCCCATCATCAGCTACAGTTACCACCGCAGTAATGTTATTGCTGTAGTTTTTCAGGCCGCGCAGCAAGGTCGCCAACCCGTGCCCGCCACCAATCGCTACGATGCGTGGACCCTTTTCTTTTCTGCGGTGATCAGCCAGCTCGTCCAACACAGGTTTCCCTGACCGGCGATAAGGAGAAAGCAGTGTGCGATTGATCCCCCAGATGCCCAGCAATAATAATCCCACCCCCAGGCCCCCAAAAATCAGCACGCGCAGAGGGCGGCTCAATGCATGCAACGAGATAGTGGATAATATCGGCAGCCACCAGGTGTCTGGCGCTGTGCGATAAATTTCAAGCACCAGCACCGCCAGGCCTACACCCAGCAGGGTGATGCCGGCTAACACCAGCAGCATCCAGCGCTTCACTCCCAGGCCTGGGATCAGCCAGCGTAGTGGGTTGGAAAGCCTCCTGATAATCACTATTGGATTAGAAGATTTTTTACGTAGCATCCCAATTATTGATCATAGCAGCCTTTATGGTTATCGTCAACAATAAATCCTTACCTTCGGACACAAGTTCGGACATTGCCAAAAATCAAAATAGCAAATG
>CAYLPS010000030.1:0-17725 GCA_964385625.1 uncultured Anaerolineaceae bacterium
CACCTTTGTCCGAACTTGTGTCCGAACCTAAGGGATATTCGAGAATCTCAATATTTTAAGAATCTAATAAAATGCACCCACATTCTAAGCAGAGATAAATGAATAATTTCATCATCAATTTCAATGGTTTCGAAAGTAAAGGTTAGAAAGATAATTTGAACAGAAAAATAACGATAAATTCCAGGAAAAAGTGATTATTTAATTTTTAGTAGATTCAACTCACGAGCGCAACGATAGGCTACGCTTTGATGGTCATTGTGAGATGAATCTGCTTGATGATTTACTTACAAAATTAGCTTATTTACCCAAACCAGACCAGATGGCGATGTTCATATTATTTAAATTACGACGGTTGAAATAGCACTTGTTCAATCCGTAGGTTGGGTTAAGGGTGCAGCCCGAAAATCGATATTAATTACCCCCTACAGCCTCACCGAATTATTATTATCGTAAATCAGGGGAGGAATATTGCCCCTTAACAGCCTCCCAAAATTCACAGATCAGAATTGGGGGGGTAATGAGGTCTTGATTGACAGCTCTGTTTTGGGGAAAACAAATCTAAAATGAGATATTCATCATCATGGTGGGTTTCGGATGGAAGAGTGCCAGCCTCAATCAGGTATGAGAACAAAGCGGACAGGCTCAACCTGCAGGGTGAAGAACATCATAGATAACCAAACGACGCGTCACTAGCTTAACATTACCTTATGGACGGCGTATTTTGCCACTTTAAGCGAGCGCTGTTCATCTGATTGTCATGTTGGGTTGATATATTAGGGTCAATTGGTTGTAAGAGATTGAATATTATTCGGAGGAAAACGCAATGAAACACCTATCAGCAATTATCACAGCGTTAATAATTACCGCCATTGTAGGGTTAGGGATTGCGGTGATCGGCGCTAATGCACTCACCAATACCAATACGGTCCCACTCCAAAATTCACCCAACCCGAACGCGGCGGGGAGCAGTCAGGTCGGCAACGACCCCACCGGCCAAGCGACCAGCACCACCAATGTCCAGCAATTACAACAGGAGGTAAACAGCCTCCAGTCTCAGCTGAACCAGGATAACCAGGCCTTGCAACAATACCAGAGGCTCATCCAAACATTACAGCAAAACGGGGTGATCTATATCGACCGCAATGGCAATATCTACCTCCCCCAGGGTGGATACGGTTCAGACCGTTAATTCCAAGTCATTGCAATTAAAAAGGTGAAGCTCAATCAAGCAAACCTCGGAAAGGCAGGGCAGATGAAAATCGTTAAAAAAGGCATGCGCATATGGATCACCATAACAGCCGTATTCAGCTTCCTGGGCGGGTGGGTGCTGTTCTCGCACTCACCCAAGCCGGCTCCCTTGCAAGCCAGCCAGCCTGCAATCAGCGCACCGGCGAGTAACCCGTCATTTTCGGTACCTAACAATAACTCACAGTCAGGCGGGTTCTTCGTGCCCCAACAGAACCCCACTTTTAATCCCAGCCCGCGCCTGCGCACCGGTGGCTCATAATGCACTACCACGAGTTCAGGGCGATGAATTCCGCCATCCTATTGGTGGCAGATGGCGACAACCCGACGCTGATTGAGAAAGGATTCAAGGCAGTACGCGAATTCATCGAGCAGAGCGAGCAGCGCTTCACGCGCTTCACTGAGACCAGCGAGCTGACCGCCCTCAACCACTCGGCTGGCAAATGGTTTGAGACCTCTGGAGATATGTTCCAGGTGCTCCAACAAGCATACCAGCTGGCACAGGATACCATGGGGATATTCAACCCGGCAATCCTGCCGGCGTTGAAACAAGCCGGTTACGACCGCAGCATGGATGAGATTAAAAGCATCCAACCCCGCACGGGCGCCGAACAGGTGGTGGCGATGCAAGATTTCCGGGAGATCAGGATGGATGAGGCAAAACAAGCCATCCTGCTACCGGCAGAGATGCAGGTTGACCTGGGAGGCATTGCCAAAGGGTGGATTGCCGAACAAGCCGCCCGGCAGCTGGCAGAATACGCCAGAGCGTGCGCAGTATCAGCCGGGGGGGATATGTTCCTGGTGAATTTACCGAAAGGTGAAATGGATTGGGAAGTGGGACTGGAAGACCCCTTACATCCTGAACTCAACCTAACCGTGCTGCACGTAAAGCCGGGAGCGGTCGCCACTTCTTCGGTAGCCAAAAGGCAGTGGGTGCACAATGGGCGGATGCAGCACCATCTGATTGACCCGCGCAGCGGCGAGCCGGCCAAAACGGAATGGCTGAGTGTTACCGTATGGGCAGAAAGCGCAGCACAGGCTGAGGTGTATGCCAAGGTACTGCTGATTGGTGGCTCTGAAATGGCCGACGAGCTATTCAACAACCAAACCGACAAAGCCTACCTGGCCGTGGATAAGCAGGGTTGGGTAATTGGCTCTCAAAATTACCAAGAGGTATTCCATGTCCAGTCTTAATCCTACAACCGATCAAAAAAATCATACACATACCACCCTGTGGATAGTCGGTGCCACCATCAGCACCATCATCCTGATATTTGGTGGGCTGGGGTTCGTGGTCTCCAGGTTCTTCCCCGTCGGGCAGCTGATCAGCAATTCATTGACCTGGCTGTTTGCCACCAACAGCACACATACCACCTGGTATATCACCCGGGCGGCTGGTTGGGTGGCTTACATGCTGTTGTGGTTTTCGGTGGTGTGGGGGTTAGCCATCCCGACCAAGTTTTTTGAAAAATTCCTTTCACCCACCTTTGCGGTAGATTTCCACGAGTACCTATCGCTGCTGGCGATCGGGTTCGTCATCCTGCACGTCAGCGTCTTGATGGTTGACCAGTACCTGCCCTTCTCGGTAGCCCAGGTCTTATTCCCATTCATCTCACCGTACCGCCCATTCTGGGTGGGTTTGGGCGTGATCGGCGCTTACCTGAGCGCCCTGGTAACCATCACTTTTTACCTACGGAAAAGGATTGGGCAAAAGAGATTCAAGCAAATCCACGTGTTGAGTATGGCTGGATACCTGGGGGTGGTGCTGCATGCCTTCTTCTCAGGCAGCGATTCATCGCTGCGCGCAGCACAGCTGATTTATTTTGGCACTTTCATGGTGGTGGTGTTCCTGACCTCATATTGGCTGATCAACCTGAAGCAGATGAAGAGAGAAAAGGAAGCCCGCAGCCTGTCGCAGAGGCCATCGCAGGTTACCCGGCGTTAATTGCTGAAGGTTGTATAATCCTGACATGCGGCTATTAATCATCGAGGACAACCAGCGACTGAGGAATTCGATCAAGCTCAACCTGGAAGAAGCAGGCTATGTGGTGGATGGGGCTGCAGACGGAGTGGAGGGCCAGGAGATGGCAGAATTGACCCCTTATGACGCCATAATCCTGGATATCATGCTGCCCAGGCGTGATGGATTGGAAGTGTGCCGCAACTTGCGCAAGGACCGCCTGCGCACACCCATCCTGCTGCTCACCGCTCGGGACGCTGTGGAAGACCGGGTGAAAGGATTGGACAGCGGGGCAGATGATTACCTGGTGAAGCCCTTTTCGCTGGATGAGCTGGAGGCGAGGCTGAGGGCATTGCTGCGGCGTGATGCGCCCGATAAATCAGGCTTGCTGGTGGCAGCAGACCTGGAGCTTGACCCCGCCACACATATCACCCGGCGGGGGGATAAGCTCATTGAGCTGACCAGCAAGGAATTCGCCTTACTGGAATACATGCTGCGCAACCCCAACTGGCTGATTACGCGCGAGATGGCCGAACGGCATGTGTGGGATTACGGGGGCGCGAGCGCCTCGAACCTGGTGGATGTTTATATCCGCCGCTTGCGCCGCAAGCTAGATGACCCCTTTGAGGTCAAGCTAATCGAGACTGTACGCGGTTACGGCTATCGTTTGAAAAAGCCGTGAGTTTATATCCATGAAAATGCAATGAACAACCAGGCCAACCAATACAAGCACACCCTGATGCAAGTGACGCATAGCATCCGTTTCCGGCTGGTGCTGTGGTTTGTCTTGATCCTGGCGGTGGTGATGACCGTTTTCAGTGGATTTATATACTGGCGCCAGGTGCAAGATGCCCGCTCGGTGGCCGTGACACGTTTGAATATCGCCGTGGAACACCTGGAAGGGGCGCAAGGTGAAGGTGAGCACAGGTTTGAACCACTCGTTCCCGGATCAGCGGCAAGCCTTTCACAAAACCTGACGGCGTATTCAGATGTGCTGTCCAGCGAGGTGGTGGCGCTGATGGACGCAAACGGCACAGTGATCGCTGGCAATGGCGTGCTTACCAATGAGCAGGTACAGCAACTAAATTTACCCGCCAGCGGGTGGAGCGGGGTACAGCAGGTGCGGGTGCCCAAGATACCAGGGGTGCAAGATAACCGCTACCTATTCATCAATCCTGCCGTCCAGCAAAATGGGCACATCGCCGGTTACCTGTTGGTGGGGGTGCCGCTGGATGCCAACAACCAGCTGGGGAAGCTGGTGATTTCGCTGATCCTGGGGAATTTGCTGACCCTGGCTATAGCCCTGACGGGTGGCTTTTGGTTGGCTGACAGGGCTATGAGACCAGTGAGAAAGATCGCACAGACTGCCAGGCAGATCAGCGAGACGGACCTGCACAAGCGACTGCACCTTCCCGGTTGGGACGAGCTTTCGCAACTGGGCAACACCTTCGACGCCATGCTGGACCGCCTGCAGGCTGCCTTCGAGCGGCAAAGGCAATTTACAGCCGATGCCAGCCACGAGCTGCGCACCCCACTAACCATCATCGACCTGGAAACCAGCCGGGGACTGACTGCCCGAAGATCGGTGGAGGAGTACGAAAAAATCCTGTACACAATCAAGGACGAGAACCAATTCATGATCCGCCTGGCGACGAACTTATTGGCCCTGGCGCGCATGGAAGCTGGGCAGCTGAGCTTGAAAGCCGAGCCCCTGGACCTGAGCGAGCTGGCTTCGGAAGTGATCGAGCGGCTGGCGGGAATGGCCGCTGCCCAGGGAGTGACTTTGAATGTTGGCGAGCTGCCCAGGGTGATGGTGCAAGGTGACCGTCCCACGTTATCGCAGATGCTCACCAACCTGGTGGATAACGCAATCAAGTTTACTGCCAGCGCGGATGATCCCCAGGTGACCATCTCAAGCGGAGAAAGATTGGAAGATAACGGCAAAGTTGCCTGGATAAAGATCAGCGATAACGGCATCGGCATAGCCCCCGAGCACCAGGCGCATATCTTCGACCGCTTCTACCAGGTGGATAAGGCACGAGCCAAGGTGGAGAGGCCGGATGACGGATCGGGTGAGGCTGAAGCAAGCGGGACAGGCCTGGGATTGGCGATTGCCCAGTGGGTGGCGCGGGCGCACCATGGCGAGATCAGGTTGAAAAGCGTGCTGGGACAGGGCTCGACGTTTGAAGTGGTGCTGCCCATTTCTACCAACGAAGTTGATCGAGAAAGCAAGAGCCAAATTGACCGACCAAGCTTCGGCTGACCTTGATCGCATTAAATTTCGGGCAGCTGACGGCCGGGATTGATATATTTTAATTTCGTGAATTGCACTTAAGCAGGGCGATAATTGTATTACAATCACCAGGTATCTGTATTGTATATTATTAATTGAGAGTGAGGAGATGAGCGATGAGCAATCGACCCGAGGTTGACGTCGAGCGGCGCCGTAAAGCAGGGAAACCCATCGGGCGAGCGGACTCACCCACGCGAAGGCAGGAAGGGGATGGTGGAGGCGGCCCAATCAGGCCGGGCATGGGTGGATTGAATATCCCCACGAAGGGAAAAGTAGGTGGCTGCGGCAGCATCCTGCTAATCATTTTGGTCATCGTCTTCTATGTAATTTTCGGTGGTGGGGGAGGCGAACAGGAAACCGATGGTTCAGTTTACGAATCACCCACCCAAGCCTTTCAGGCGGAGCAGAACCTGCCCACCAGCACACCGCGGCCAACCCGTGCCCCGGTGGTGGGTGAGACGGGGCAACAGTGGCTGGTGATGCTGTATCAGGATGCAGATGACCAGGTATTGGAGCAGGATATCTTCGTTGACATGAATGAGGCTGAGCGCGTTGGATCGACCGACAGAGTGACCATCGTTACCCAGCTGGACCGCTACCGAGGAGCCTACCAGGGCGATGGGGATTGGACCTCGACCCGCCGCTACCTAGTGACGGAGGATGACAACCTGAACCGCACCGGCTCTCAGCTGGCGGATGACCTGGGAGAGGTGGATATGGCCGATGGCAGCAGCCTGGTGGATTTTGTGAGCTGGGCTGTGGAAGAGTACCCGGCAGACCGTTATGTGCTGGTGCTTTCAGACCACGGTATGGGATGGCCAGGAGGTTGGAGTGACCCAGCGCCGTCGCGCACTGACGGTGGCAGCGCCCCGCTCATCTCTGCACTGGACGGGGATTTTCTGTACCTTTCAGAGATTGACCAAGCTTTGACGGAAATCAGCAAGCAGACTGGTGTGGAAAAATTAGATATCATTGGCTTGGACGCATGCTTGATGAGCCAGGTGGAGGTGTACGCCGCGCTGCAGCCACATGCCCACATTGCGATTGCCTCGGAGGAAGTGGAGCCCTCGCTGGGTTGGGCATACGCAGGATTCCTGCAGGCGCTGGTGGACGACCCCGACATGAGTCCCGAGCAGCTATCCAAGAATGTGGTGGACTCATACGTGAGCCAGGACCTGCGCATCGTGGACGACCAGGCAAGGCAAGATTTCCTGCGCCAGGGCAACCCGATGGGGGGGTTCTTTGGTGTAAGCAGTGTGACTGCTGACCAGCTTGCCAGGCAGATTGAGCGTGATGGGACATTGACGGCGGTTGACCTGGACACGCTGCCCGGCTTGATGACCCAGCTGAATAATTTTGCCTATATCCTGCAGAGCGAAGATCAATCTGACATTGCAGCAGCACGCAATTACACACAAGCATACACCAGCGTGTTCGGAAAACAATCGGCGGCTTCCTATATTGACCTGGGGCATTTCGTGCAAATGTCAGCCAGACAGACGAATAGCAACCAGGTGAGCCAGGCAGCCAATGCGGTGGTGGAGGCGTTGGACCAAGCAATCATCGCAGAGAAACACGGCCCGGGGAAACCGGGCTCGACGGGGGTTGCGATCTACTTCCCCAATTCCTCCATGTATGCCTCAGCTTATACCGGGCCACAGAGCTACAACCTGCTGGCGGCGCGATTTGTTAAAAGCTCCTTGTGGGATGATTTCCTGGCATTTCATTATAACGACCGTTCATTCAGCGCCGATGCAGTGGAGGCGGTTTCCCCCAGCGCGAGCACAGCTTCACGCGCCCCTGGAGCGGGCACGATTTCACTATCCGGGGTTACATCATCGAATGACTCGTTCGGGGTGGGTGAATCGGTAAAACTGAGCACCAATATCAGCGGTAACAACATCGGGTATGTCTACCTGTTCATTGGGCTGTATGATGCAAGCTCAAATTCCATCTATGTTGCAGATACCGATTACCTTGAAAGCCCGGATACACAGGAACTTTCGGGAGTTTATTATCCAGTCTGGCCAGATAGCGAATCGTTCAAAATTAATTTCAATTGGGATGGAACGCTATTCTCAGTTTCAGATGGCAGCACCTCCAGCCTGGCGCTGCTCAATCCAATCAGCTATGGGGCATCTGCTCAGGAGGCCGTATATGCCCTGGATGGGACATATATATTTGCAGATACCAGCGAACAGAAATTCGCACAGCTATTGTTCATGGATGGCCGGCTTATTAAAATCTACGGCTACGAGGGTGCGGACGAAGGTGGAGCGCCGGCGGAAATCACACCCACCGATGGGGATACGTTCACCATCTCGCAGAAATGGATAGAGCTGGATGCGAGCGGGAATGCCAGCCAAATTGTATATGAGCCCGGCAAAACGCTGACCTTCAGCAGCCAAGCTGACATCACCTGGGAAGCAATTTATGCCCCAGCGGGAGATTACCTGGTGGGATTCATGGTCTCAGATCTGGATGGGAATACCAGCCAGGCATATACACAGGTGACCATGCGGTGAGCTGTGCGCTGGTGAAAAAGAACCATTTTGGGGCTTGATGAAGGAAAGGACGACCAGCATTGTCGATCATCCCAAATCACAGTTGCAAGGGAGCATGATATGAAAGAAAAAATCTTGATTACGGGTGGAGCGGGCTTTATTGGCAGCCATTTATGCGAGTTGCTGGTGCATAATGGGCACCAGGTGGTGGCAATCGATGACCTTTCCACGGGCCGGCTGGAGAATATCCAGCACCTGCTGCCCATGCAGGGGTTCCAATTTGTGCGCGAGACGATCATGAACAGCCAGGTGCTCGACCGGCTGACCAGTGAAGCGGACATCGTGATCCACCTGGCAGCGGTGGTGGGGGTCAAGCTAATCGTTGAAGACCCGGTGAACACCATCGCCACCAATATCATGGGCACCGAGGCAGTGCTGACTACCGCCAACCGTTACCACTGCAAGGTGATGCTGGCTTCAACGTCGGAGGTGTATGGCAAAGGGGTAAAAGTGCCATTTAACGAAGATGATGACACCGTGATGGGTCCCACCAGCCATAGCCGCTGGTCTTACGCTACATCGAAAGCCATTGACGAGTTCCTATCGCTGGCCTATTACCGCCAATTTGGCCTACCGGTGGTGGTGATGCGCTTTTTCAACACAGTGGGCCCGCGCCAGACGGGGCGCTATGGGATGGTGGTGCCGCGCTTCGTGCGCCAGGCCTTGACGGGCGAGGACATCACTGTATATGGGGACGGGGAACAGAGCCGCTGTTTTGCCGATGTGGCGGATATCATTGGGGCGCTGACCAGGCTGGCCTCGAATCCCGAAGCGGTGGGGCAGGTTTTTAACATTGGTTCCACCGAAGAAGTGACCATCAAGGAGCTGGCAGAAAGGGTGCTGAAGGCCACGGGTAGCCCATCCAAGATTGTATATGTGCCTTATGAGGAAGCGTACGCCCCTGGATTCGAGGATATGCGCCGGCGGGTGCCAGACCTGAGCAAGGTTCGCCAGCTGATCGGCTATGAGCCGCAATATTCATTGGAGGACACCTTACAACGGGTGATTATTTACGAGCGGCAACAAATCCTCAGGCAGAGCAAGCAGCCTACCTTGCCCAGAGTATCCAGGTGACCTGGGCAACGATCAAGCCCAGGGCAATCCCGGCCAATACCTGCAGGGGAGTGTGACCCAAGACTTCGCGCAGCTGTTCTTCTTTCAATGGGTGACCAGAGGTCAGGTCGTTGATCATGGCATTGATCAGCTCGGCGTGTTTGCCCGCCTGGCGGCGAATGCCGGCAGCATCGTAGATGACGACCATGCACATGGCAAAGGCCAGGGCAAACAGAGGGGTGTCGAAACCCGTTGATAGCCCGATGCCGTGCGTGATGCCCACAATCAGGGCGCTGTGCGAGCTGGGCATGCCACCTGCCTGGACGAATAATGACCAATTCCACCTGTGGGTTTGCAGGTATTCGATGGGGACCTTGATCACCTGGGCGATACCCCAGGCGATTAGTGCGGCGATGAGGACATAATTATTAAAGATGGACATGCAGCGCCTTATTCCTGACCGGAAGGTACATCCTCAAGTGACTCGCCCGACAGTTTTTTTATCTTTAATTCGGCCTTATCAAGGAGATCCGCACAATGCCTGGTGAGAGCCTGGCCGCGCTCATAGAGTGCCATGGTTTCATTCAACGGCAACCTGGCTGATTCGAGGGAGGTGACAATCGTCTCAAGCTCTGCCAGGGCCTGCTCGTAAGACAGCTCATTTACATCAGGAAGCTCGGTTTTAGTTTTTGGTTTTGCAGGAGGCATATCTAGACCCTTCCACTAATGAATATTACGCAAGCAGAAAACTTCATAACTAATGTTATGATCAATCAGGTCGATTTCCGATCCACGTGCACGCCAAAATCGCCATCGCTAACCTGCACGTTCAAAGGCTGCCCGGCGCTCACCTGGGCCACCTGCAGGATGGTTTTGCCAGCCTGATTGGTGACGATGGCATAGCCGCGCTCCAAGACCGAGACGGGGCTAAGGGCAGACATGTGCTGGTTGAGGCCGGTGAGCTGGCTGCGCGACAGCTGGAAGTAATGCAGCATGAGCGCATTCAAGCGACGCTCGAGCTCATCGATATGCTGGCTTTCCGTCTGGACCAGGTTCAGGGGGGAATTCCGTTCCAGGCGGTTTTTCAGCTCCTTGAGTGCCCAGCGCAGCTCACTAGCTGCGGCCTGGCACAAGCGGTTCAAACGATCGCTTAGCTCAGCCAGGTCGAGGCGCAGATCGGCGCGGTTGGGTGTGGCGAGCTCGGCGGCTGCGGTGGGGGTGGGGGCGCGCAAGTCGGCGACGAAGTCGGCGATGGTAAAGTCAGTCTCGTGGCCCACGCCGGTGATCACCGGTATGGGTGAGGCGGCGATGGCGCGAGCCACGCCCTCGTCATTGAAGGCCCACAGGTCTTCGATGGAGCCACCTCCGCGCGCCATGATGATCACGTCTGGATGAGCCAGGAAGGCCAAGTCATGCAGGGCAGCGATAATTTGGGCGGGTGCTTCCTCTCCCTGCACCTGGGTGGGGGCGAGCACCACCTCCACCAATGGGTAGCGCCGGCGCAGGGTATTGAGCATATCCTGCAGGGCGGCGCCGGTGGGGGAAGTGACAATGCCGATGCGTTTTGGCCTGGCAGGAATGGCGCGTTTACGTTCGGGGGCGAACAGGCCTTCGGCATCGAGCATGGCTTTGAGGCGCAGGAATTCCTGGTAAAGGGCACCTTCGCCGGCGGGGCGGAACAGGTCGGCATACAGCTGGTATTGCCCGCCCAGCTCGTATATACTGATCGAGCCGTGCACCTCGATGGCATCACCGTCGTGAGGGGTAAAACTTTGGCGCAGCACGGCATTGCGCCACATCACACAGCGCAAAGAGGCGCTGCTATCTTTAAGGGTGAAGTAGAGGTGGCCCGATGCAGGGCGCGAAAAGTTGGACACCTCCCCGACGACCCACACATCCTGAAGCAGCTCATCGGATTCGAGCACCTCGCGCAGGTAACGCGTCAGGTCAGCGACCGTCCAGGAGGTGGGCTTGGGTGACGAAAAAAGCGGCATCTGCGACATGTGACTGAGGATAACCGTAATAAGTTAAGATGTCAACGCTAAACAAACAAGACTATTCCACGATGGCGAATTCTTTGCTACAATAGTGCGATATTATGAATTACTTGTGGTCTCCCTGGCGAATGGAATACATTCAAACCCCCAAATCTAGCGAAGGTTGTATTTTCTGTGAAGGATTGAAGCTGCCGGATGGCGTGGAGAACCTGATTATCCACCGCGATCCGAAGGCATTCGTGATGATCAACCGTTTCCCGTACACCAGCGGGCACCTGATGATCGTGCCGTACGAGCACAAGCCTTCGCTGGAATTGCTGGAGGCCTCTTCCAGGTCAGACATCATGGAGTTAACTGCCAAGGCTATCCTGGTTTTGAATAAGCTGTATACTCCGCAAGGTTATAACCTGGGGATGAACATCGGCAATGCAGCCGGAGCAGGGGTAGCGGAGCACGTGCACCTACACGTGGTGCCGCGATGGGTGGGGGATACTAATTTTATGTCTAGCGTATCACAAACACGGGTGCTACCCGAATTACTTGAGGAGACCTATCAGCGAGTAAAAGAGGCCTGGGAAAAATCAGCATCGATAAAATAATTAAATATTGGGGCTCATTCGAGAAGGATCACATTATTTACATACTATAGCAGCATGGAGGAAGATTAATGAGCAGCAAGGAAACTGAAGCCGTAATTTTGAGCGCCGTACGAACTCCTTCAGGCAGTTTTCAAGGAGGGCTGAGCAGCCTATCGGCTGTGGACCTGGGAGCGTGCGTGGTGAAAGCCGCCGTGGAACGCGCCAAAATTCCCAACCCGGCAGACATCAATGAGGTCATCATGGGCAACGTGGTGTCAGCGGGGCTGGGGCAAAACCCAGCGCGCCAGGCTGCCATCCACGCCGGATTGCCGGCATCAGTGGGGGCATTCACCATCAACAAGGTGTGTGGGTCAGCGTTGAAGGCAGCCATGCTTGCGGCACAGGCCATCAAAGCTGGTGATGGCGAGCTGTTCGTGGCGGGCGGTGCGGAGAGCATGAGCCGGGCGCCTTTCCTGGTGGATGGTCGTACAGGAAACCTGCGATTCGGGCACGCACAGCTCACCGATGCCTTGTTGAAAGATGGCCTGTGGTGTGCGTTGGAGAACTGGTCGATGGGTGATGCGGCTGAGTTCATCGCCAACGAGTACGACGTGACGCGTGAGGCCATGGATGCCTACGCCTACCAGAGCCAGATGAAAGCCATCTCTGCCATCGATAACGGCAGGTTCAAACAGGAAATCGTGCCGGTGGAGGTTAAAGGTCGCAAAGGACAGGTGACGGTAGTGGATACAGACGAAACGCCACGCCGCGATACCACGCTTGAGGGGTTGTCACGGTTACGGCCAGCATTCCAGAGGGACGGCAAGGTGACCGCGGGGAATGCTCCTGGTTTGAATGATGGAGCGGCCGCTGTGGTGGTGGCGAGCCGGGCCAAAGCCGAGCAGATGGGCGTTAAACCCATGGCGCGAATTCTTAACTATGGTAATGTGGCTGTCGAGCCCAAATACCTGTTTGACGCTCCTGCCAAGACCATCCCCATGGTACTCCAGCAGACCGGCTGGAAGCTACAGGATGTTGACCTGGTGGAGTTAAACGAGGCATTCGCCGCCCAAACGCTGGCCAATGGCTACAAGCTGGCTGACCAGGGATGGGACTGGGATAAGGTTAATGTTAACGGGGGCGCAATCGCCCTGGGCCACCCGATCGGAGCCAGCGGGGCGCGCGTGTTGGCCACGTTGATTTATGCACTGAGGGACCACGGATTGCAAAAGGGCTGTGCTTCGCTATGCTTGGGCGGCTCTGAGGCAGTGGCGATGACAATTGTGGTTGAATGAATAACCAACATAACTACAAACCGGTGATTTACCGGCGATGCACAATAGGGATTATTAAGATTCGGATTGCTCCGGTAAACGCCGCTGGATTCGCAAAGAGGTGAATCAATTGAGATACTCGCCTGTTTCTCTAAGGAAGAAACAAGCGTGACGATGTGGGTGTGCTCGCAAGGATGATAGATGAAGGAGGAGAATATGGAGATTCGCTCGATTTTCGTGGTGGGGGCAGGGACGATGGGCAACGGCATCGCCCAGGTGGCGGCCACTACTGGATACCAGGTGAGCTTGATGGACGTAGTGCCCGGGCAGCTGGAACGTGCCCAGGGCACCATCGCCAAATCCGTTGAGAAGCTGCTGAGCAAGGGTGCAATCAGTGAGGAGCAGCGGCAAGCGACCCTGGCGATCAAGACCTGCGCCAGCCTGGAGGGAGTGGAACTGGCCGACCTGGTGATCGAAGCAGCCACCGAAAACCCCGATTTAAAGTTGAAACTCTTTCGAGAGATAGACCAGCGGGCCAAACCAGGCACCATCCTGGCCAGCAACACTTCGTCCATCAGCATCACGAAGATTGCCGCCGTCACGAAGCGCCCGCAGGAGGTCATCGGCATGCACTTCATGAACCCGGTGCCGCTGATGAAGCTGGTGGAGGTGATCCGTGGACTGGCAACCACTTCCGAGACCACCGATACGGTGATGCAGGTATGCCGCACAATGGGCAAGCAACCGGTGGAGGCCAACGATTCGCCGGGCTTCATCTCCAACCGCATCCTATGCCCGATGATCAACGAGGCCGTATTCGCCTTGCAGGAGGGCATCGGTACACCGGAAGCCATCGATACGGTGATGAAGTTGGGGATGAACCACCCCATGGGACCGCTAGCTCTGGCAGACCTGATCGGGCTGGACGTGGTGCTATTCGTGATGGAAGTGCTGCAGCGCGACCTGGGAGATGACAAATACCGCCCTTGCCCACTCTTGCGTAAGATGGTGGATGCAGGCTACCTGGGAAGAAAGTCGGGACGGGGATTCTACCAATATTAATGGTCAAAGATACACGATGAGAGCCTCACACCGAGTATGGAATTATTGGGGAGAATGAAGCGCATGGATAGCCCTGTATATGATTTCGTGATCATCGGTTCGGGGTTTGGGGGCAGCGTTTCAGCCATGCGGTTGGCAGAGAAGGGTTATTCCGTGCTGGTATTGGAGCGCGGAAGGCGCTTTGAAGATAAAGATTTCCCCAAGACCAGCTGGAACATATGGAAGTTCCTATGGGCGCCTGCCTTACGCTGCTTTGGCATCATGCACTTTTCATTTTTCCGCAATATCCTGGCTTTGCACGGTGATGGTGTGGGCGGCGGCAGCCTGGTGTACGGTAACGTGCTCATGCGCCCTGATGATCAAATATTCAGCCACCCCACCTGGATGCATTTACAGGATTGGAAGGCCATCCTAGCGCCCCATTATGATACCGCCGAGCACATGCTGGGGGTGACTGCCAACCCCAAACAGTGGGCGGCAGACGGCATTTTGAGGGACATCGCCTCCCAAATGGGCGTTGAAGCCACCTTCCAGCCCACACGTGTGGCGGTATTTTTTGGCGCGGCCGAGGAGACAGAGGGACTGGAAATGCCTGACCCGTATTTCAAAGGCAACGGACCTGCGCGAAGCACCTGCATCCACTGTGGGGGTTGCATGGTAGGTTGCCGATATAATTCCAAGAACACCCTGCCTAAGAATTACCTGTATTTTGCCGAAAAGCTGGGGGCGTGCATCCTGCCGGAAGCCACCGTGCACAATGTGGTGCCCCTGGAAGGTTCTCGGTCGGATGGCGCCCGTTACCAGGTGGGCTATCACCGAACCACGGCCTGGTTTTTTGCCCCTGAACAAAGCGTGCGCGCCCGTAATGTCATATTTTCTGCCGGCACACTGGGAACGCTGGCCCTGCTGTTCAGCTGCAGGGAGGAGACCCACAGCCTGCCCCGCCTGTCTCCACGGCTGGGCGAGCTGGTTCGCTCGAACAGCGAAGCGCTGCTGGGGGTGATGAACCGGGATCGCTCGGTGGACTATTCCAAGGGCATCGCGATCACCTCCATTTTCCAGGCGGATGCCAAGACTGCCATCGAGCCGGTGCGCTACTCTGCCGGATCATCACTGATCCGCCTGATCGCCATGCCGGTGATCACCCTGCATAACCGATTCTGGAAACGGCTGCTGGCTATGCTGTGGAAATTAATATCACAGCCCATTTTGACCCTGCGAGCCTACCTCCTGCCTGGCTGGGCACAGCGCACCACCATTTTGCTTGCCATGCAAACCGAAGATAACCGCCTGCGCATGAAGCTGGGGCGTAGCTGGCTGACGCTGTTCAGGAGACGGCTGGTTTCGGGGCTGGCGGAGGACAACCCTGTGCCCACGCGCATCGAGATGGGACACCGGGTTACCGGCGAGTTTTCCCGCCATATTCAAGGGGACATGCTGGGTTCTACCGTGGAGGTGTTATTTGACACACCCATCACTGCACATATCCTTGGGGGGGTATCTTTCGGGCGCAATGACCAGGAAGGGGTAATCGGCCTGGATTGCCAGGTGCATAATTATCCCGGGTTGTACGTGGTGGATGGCTCAATCGTCCCCGCCAACCCTGGGGTCAACCCATCGCTGACCATCACCGCCCTGGCAGAGTATGCGATGAGCAAGATCCCCTCAAAAGGAGGATCACATTAGATAGCATCATGCCTGGTCTCGGCGCATCACTAACAGCTGGTCGGCCTGGCGGAAAATCAAGCGTAAAAACACCGCCAACCTTTTGAGATGCTTAAAATATGGGGGCATTTCATCCATTTGGATGGATTGAAAGCCGAATTTCTCGTACATAGGACCGAGCGCTGCGCGGCAGGTGAGATACAGGCTGCCCTGGTGTAACTCTAGCAGCTGCTCGATGATGGCACGAGCCACTCCCCTGCCACGCCAGGCTGGCAGCACGGCAATCGAGGCCAGCTCGCGTGAGGCATCGGCATGATGCTTGACCTGCCCGCAGCCGATCACCCTGCCTTGATCATCCACCGCCAGGATGAACTGTTGCCAGCGCAGCCCCATGGGGTTGATGTGCACCAGGTAGATGATCTGGCGGATCATTTTGGCGTCTGCTGCAGTGGCAGGACGAAGGTTGTATCGAAGGGGCGCAGTTGCGTTTTCCATTGCCGATGAATTTTACCCAGCGCAGGTGAATCGTCAAGAGCAATATCTTCATTATATTAATTCAAGCGCTGCCAGGCCCAGAAACTAGTGTATAATGATTGCTCATATTATCAATCAACCGGAGTAAACATATGGACCAAACAAATGCCCAGGCAGGGCAGGAGGAAGTACCGGAAGGACAAACACCAGAAGGACAAACACCAGCCAAAGGACCCGAAGAACGCCCTACAATCAACGTGGGCTCCATGGAAAAATTGCTGCAAGAAGAGGGATTGAACCTCGATTTTCCTAAACAAGGTGAGATCCGCACTGGCGTAATTGCCAGTATTGGTGAAAACGAAATACTGGTGAGCGTAGGAACCAAATCGGAGGGGGTAATCTCGGGGAAAGAGAAAGAGCAGATCCCTGAAGAAGTGCTAACAAGCCTGCAAATTGGGCAAGAGATTCCTGTTTATGTGCTCAACCCCGAGGATACCGGTGGTAATTTAGTCCTGTCGTATATGCGGGCGCGTGAAGAGAGCGATTGGATCGAAGCAGAGCAAATGAAGGAATCAGGCAGAGTTTACGATGCCAAGGTGATCGGCTATAACAAGGGCGGGCTGATTGTACCCATCGGCATGCTGCGTGGTTTCGTTCCAGCCTCACAGGTCAGTGTATTGCGCAGGGTAGAAGGCGATGAAACGCCCGATGCCCGCTGGAGCAAGATGGTTGGCGAGCCGATCAAGGTAGTGGTTATCGAAGTGGACCGCGGCCGGCACCGCCTGATCCTTTCAGAACGCGTGGCATTACAGGAAACACGCGAGACCATCAAAGACCGCCTGCTGGATGAGCTGCAGGAGGGCGACGTGAAAACCGGACGGGTCACCTCGCTGGCAGATTTTGGGGCGTTTGTCAATATCGATGGCGCGGATGGACTGGTACACCTGTCTGAAATCAGCTGGGAGCGTATTGACCATCCCGGCGAGGTGCTTAAAGTGGGACAGGAAGTCAAGGTCAAGGTGATCGCCGTTGACCAGGAGCGCAAGCGCATTGGCTTGTCCATTCGCCAGTTGCAACCCGACCCATGGGTTTTGAAGGTGCAGCATCTTAAGGAAGGCCAGCTGGTGGAAGGCACCATCACCCACCTTACCAAGTTTGGGGCATTTGCAAAGCTGGACGAAGAACTCGAAGGGTTGATCCATATCTCTGAGCTGAGTGACCAGCGTATCAACCACCCCAAGGAGGTCGTGAAGGAAGGTGATGTCGTGACCCTGCGCATCATCAAGGTTGACCCCGAGCGGCGGCGAATAGGCCTGTCGCTACGCAAAGTCGAGTCGATGGCGTATGCCAACATGGATTACGAGATGATGCTTTCGCAGCAGGCGCAGGAGGAAAAACCTTCAGAAGAGGCTGCCGCCCAGGGTGAAGTGGTGGAAGAAGAGAAAACCCAGCCTGAAGCCGAGCAAGCGATAGAAGCAGAATCAGCCGCTGAAGATGAAAAACCGGTTGAAACTGAAGTTAAGCCTGCCATGGAAGAAGAGAAGGCCCAGCCTGAAGCCG
>CAYLPS010000030.1:17825-34482 GCA_964385625.1 uncultured Anaerolineaceae bacterium
GTTGAAACTGAAGTTAAGCCTGCCATGGAAGAAGAGAAGGCCCAGCCTGAAGCCGAGCAAGCGGCAGAAGCAGAATCAGCTGCTGAAGCTGAAAAACCGGTTGAAACTGAAGGTACGCCTGCGGTGGAAGAAGCTGCTGATGTAGAAATACCCCCTGCCGAGCAGGTGGAAGAGGAGAATAAGCCAGAGGACGAGGGCGAAGCGGACTAAACCTGCCAGTGGCTTACGGATTGAAATTAGAGGTAAATTCTATAATGCTCTAGAGCGGAGTACAACTGCTCCGCTCTTTTTATATGCACAATGGATAATAAATGCATTGAAGCGGCTGAACCCCAGCTGGTGAATGGGGTATATTGGTTAAAGGACTCTAACACAACTTATACAATCACGCAGGCTAAACTCTGGTAAAATTAATAATCGGATAATCTATATCCTGATAGAGATTTAGTGAGGCAAATCAAATGGCTGGAATGGAACGATTTACTCAGCGAGCCCGAAGGGTGTTGAGCCTGGCCCACCAGGAAGCAGAAAGGATGCACCAGAACTATATCGGCACTGAGCATCTGCTGCTGGGCCTGATGAAAGAAGAAGGTGGTGTGGCGGGCAGGGTGCTGCGCGAGCTGGGTTTGGATGCTGAGCGGATGGAAGAAGTAATCGTCCGCATTACCGGTACGAGCCAGGTGACGAGCGCCAAGCTTGATCTTTCGCCTGGCGTACAGCGTGCCCTGGAAAATTCGGTTGAAGAAGCCCGCAAGCTGGGGCACCATTACATCGGCACCGAGCACCTTTTGCTGGGGCTGGTGGGGTTGGGCGAAGGCGTAGCACTGGATGTGCTGCGCAAGATGGGGGTTTCAGCTGAGCAGATCCGACGCCAGACACGGCGCGTGTTGGAAGAAAGCAGCCGTTCATCAGCGGCCGAATCCTCAGCTCGCCAATCGGCAGTGGGAGCCGGCGAGCAGGTTTCGAAGGAGCTGGGCAAGGCTAAGACACCCATGGTGGACCAGCTGGCAACCGACCTGACCACACTGGCGGAAGAAAACAAGCTCGACCCGGTGATCGGCCGGCAGATGGAGATCGAGCGCGTCATCCAGATCCTGGCGCGGCGCAACAAGAACAATCCGGCGCTGATCGGCGAGCCAGGCGTGGGCAAAACTGCCATCGTGGAAGGCCTGGCGCAACGAATTGTCGAGAGCGATGTGCCTGCACCGCTGATGAACAAGCGCGTGATGCAGCTGGACGTGGGTTCGCTGGTGGCGGGCACCATGTACCGCGGTCAGTTCGAGGAGCGGCTTAAGCGGGTTATCGACGAGCTAAAATCATCGGGCGCCATCCTGTTCATCGACGAGGTGCACATGCTGGTGGGTGCAGGCGCAGCAGGCTCATCGGTGGATGCCGCCAATATCCTTAAGCCTGCCTTATCACGGGGTGAATTGCAGGTTATCGGCGCCACCACCATGGATGAATATCGCAAGTACATTGAAAGCGATGCAGCATTAGAACGCCGCTTCCAACCCATCATGGTGGATGAGCCCACTATCGATGAGACCATTGAGATCCTGCGCGGGGTGCGTTCAGCCTATGAAGAACACCACCGCCTGACCATCTCGGATGAAGCCCTGGATGCGGCTGCTCATTTATCGGCAAGGTACGTGACCGAGCGCTTCCTGCCCGATAAAGCCATCGACCTGATCGATGAATCGTCGTCGCGGGTGCGCATGTACAAGAGTCAGGCTGCCAAGACGGCCAAGGAACTGATGACCCAGCTAAGAGGCCTGCGGCAAGACCACGCCCTGGCCCTCGAGGATGGTCGTGCCGATGATGCCCAGGAATTGCAGGAGCGCATGGATGAGCTGGAGCGCCAGCTGGAGTACCTGCGCACCAGCTGGGACCGCGCCAGCAGCCCCACCGTCACCTCCGATGATATCGCCGAGGTGGTTTCGATGTGGACCGGCGTGCCAGTGATGCAGATCGCCCAGGCTGAATCGGAACGCCTGCTGCAAATGGAAGACGACCTGAAGAAGCACATCATCGGGCAGGACGAGGCCATCCAGTATATATCCAAGGCCGTGCGGCGCGCTCGTGCCGGCTTGAAGGACCCTCGCCGCCCCATCGGCTCGTTTATGTTCCTGGGCCCCACAGGGGTGGGCAAAACCGAGCTCACCAAGGCGCTGGCGCGCTTCATGTTCGGCAGCGAAGATGCCTTGATCCAGCTGGATATGTCGGAGTTCATGGAGCGGCACACCGTCAGCCGGCTGGTGGGAGCCCCGCCAGGTTACGTGGGCTATGAGGAAGCCGGGCAGCTTACGGAGGCGCTGAGGAGGCGGCCGTATTCCATCGTGGTGTTCGACGAGGTGGAAAAGGCTCACCCCGAAGCGCACAACATGCTGCTGCAGATCATGGAAGAAGGACACCTATCGGATGCACGCGGCCGCAAGGTGGACTTCCGCAATGCCATCGTGGTGATGACCTCCAACATCGGGGCCGAGCTAATCAAACGCCAGACCTCAATGGGTTTCTCCCTCAAGGTGGACGAAGCCACCGAGGAAAAGCTTGAATATGAAGAAATGCGCAAGAAGCTGATGGACTCGCTCAAGCGCGTGTTTCGCCCCGAGTTCATCAACCGCCTGGATTCGGTGATCGTCTTCCGTGCCCTCAATAAGGAGGACATCCAGGAGATCGTCAAGCTGGAGCTGGACAAGGTATCAGAGCGCCTCAGAGAGCATGACATATCCCTGATCGCCACCCCAATAGCCCTGGAAAAGCTGGCTGAGATGGGCTATGACCCCGAGATGGGCGCCCGGCCTTTGAAGCGGGTGATCCAGCAGAAGGTGGAGGATGCCCTTTCGGATGCCCTGCTCTCGGGCACCTTCAACGATGGTGACGCCATCATTGTGGATTACCGCGAGGATGAGGTGGTGCTGCGCCGCGAGACCGAGAAAGAGCCTGCCCCCCAGGGGGTATAATCGACATTCTTGTAGGGATGGGTCTGAGACTCACCGCTACATGGCATAGCGCATCGAATCGATGACCAAAACCGGGAGCAACAAGGTTCCCGGTTTTTTTTATTCCCCTCCCCTAAGGTATAATCTCTTCATGCCCAAGACTCACACCCAATATGTCTGCCAGCAATGCGGGCGCATCTCCGCCCGACCGCTGGGGCGCTGCCCGCAGTGCGGCGCCTGGAACAGCATGGTGGAGGAAATTATTGCCCCTCCCCCCAAAGCGGTACATGCTTCCGGGCGCGGGTTGACCGGTGCTTCCACCCCTCGCAAGCTCAGCGAGATCGATGGGGATGCCGACGAGCGCTGGCCGCTCTCCATCGGTGAGTTTGCCCGCGTGTTGGGGGGCGGCATCGTGCCCGGCTCGATCGTGCTGGTGGGCGGTGACCCGGGCATCGGCAAGAGCACCCTGCTGTTACAGCTGGCGCTCGAGATGGCCGCCTCGGGCCTGGTGCTGTACATCTCGGGTGAAGAGTCGGAGCGGCAGATCAAGATGCGCGCTATTCGCCTGCTTAAGGATCAGCAAGGGGAGATGCCGGAGGGCCTGCTGCTGGTGACCGAAACCAGCCTGGGGACGATCCTCGAGCATATCAGCAGCGCCAAGCCATCACTGGTGGTGGTCGACTCGATCCAGACGACCTACTTACCCGAGCTCGAGTCGACCGCGGGCAGCTTGACCCAGGTGCGCGAGTGCGCCAGCCGCCTGCGCGAGCTGGCCAAGGCGAGCGGCGTGGCGGTGTTCCTCATCGGGCACGTCACCAAGGAGGGCACCATTGCCGGGCCGCGCGTGCTGGAGCACATCGTAGACACCGTGCTGTACCTGGAGGGCGACCGCTACCAGTCTTACCGCCTGCTGCGCTCAGTTAAGAACCGCTTTGGTGCCACCTCGGAGGTGGGGGTGTTCGAGATGCGCGAGCGCGGCATGGTGGAGATCACCAATCCATCGGAAGCTTTCCTGGCAGAGCGCATGGTCAACGCCCCTGGCAGCGCTATCGCCGTTACCATGGAGGGCACTCGCCCCATCCTGGTGGAGGTGCAGGGGCTTTCAAGTCCCACTACTTTCGGTAACCCACGCCGCACTCCCAATGGGATCGACTTCAACCGCCTGCTGCTGGTGACTGCTGTGCTATCGCGGCGCCTGGGGTTGAGGCTAGCAGACCAGGACGTGTTCGTCAACGTGGTGGGTGGCATCCAGGTGGAAGAGCCGGCTGCCGACCTGGCCGTGGCGGCGGCGATTACCTCTTCGATGCGCGACCAGCCGGTGAAGGCCGATACCGTGCTGATCGGCGAGGTGGGTCTCTCTGGTGAGCTGCGCATGGTGGGCCAGCTGCCGGCGCGACTGCGCGAGGCGGCCAAGCTAGGCTTTCGCACAGCCATCGTGCCCAAAAGCATTCGCAAGGGTGAGCCCTGGCCTAAAGGAATCGAGATTGTTGAAGCGCGTTCGCTGCGAGAGGCGCTCGAAAAGGCGATGGTGAAGGAAGCCGGCAAAATGGTCCTCTCAGCGCACCAATAAAGTATCCCGTATCAGGCTATAATAAACTCAACAGCTTATTCCTGCCGGTATTGGTTGTATAGTTCCTGCCAGATCCACAGGATAGCCAGATGCCAATCACAATCTTGCGAACTAAACTAAACCTTCCACCTGACAATCTAAACCTGGTCAGGCGCCAGCGGCTAATGGACGCGATGGATGATGGTTTACACAGGGGCCACCTGGTTACCCTGGTATGTGCCCCTACCGGTTATGGAAAGACTACCCTGGTCAGCCAATGGATACATGATCATCGAGAAAGGGAACCCATACCGGCACCTGCGGCAATGCAGTTTATCTGGCTCTCGCTAGACCAGGAAGATAATGACCTGGCTCGATTCATCGCCTATATGGTGGCAGCGTTACAGCAAATCCGGCTTGAATTTGGTCAGGGAGTATTAGCTGCCTTACAGAATACACGCTCAGCCTCAACTAACCTGCTGGCAACCTTATTGATAAACGACCTGACTGCACTGGCTAATCCTGTCATATTGGTGCTGGAGGATTACCATGCGATAAGCACTCAATCCATTCATGAATTTATCAGTTATCTGATTGATCACCAACCGCCTCATCTTCACCTATTGATCATAGCGCGGGGTGACCCACCTTTGCCATTTGCACGTTTACGTGCAAAGGACCAGTTGACAGAAATTCGCCTGCAAGAGCTAGCCCTTACCGATGAAGAAAGCGAGTTTTTCCTGAAAAAGCTTATGCAGCTGGATTTGTCTTCCGAGCAAGTGAAGCGGTTACAGGAACGTACAGAGGGCTGGGCAGCTGGCTTACAGCTGGCCGTACTTTCCATGCGACACACACCAGACATGTCAAGCTTCATTCAAAGTTTCTCTGGTGGCCATGAATATATAGCCGACTATCTCACGAGTGAAGTCCTGGAACAATTAGACCAAAGTACCAGGGACTTCCTTCTGCAAACGTCTATATTGAAACAGTTCTCTGCCCCACTATGTGAAGCGGTTTCCAGGCAGCAGCAATGTGCACAAATCATAGAAAAGCTTGCCAGCGCCAATGCATTCCTCATTCCCCTAGATAACCAGCGGGAATGGTATCGCTACCACGCCTTATTTGCAGATCTGTTACGAAAGCGATTACTGCAATCTAAGAAAGATATCTTGGATGGTCTACACAACAGGGCAGGAGAGTGGTACGACCAAAATAAAATGCTGGAACAGGCCATTGAGCATTACCTGGCTGGTGAAAATTACGCCAGAGCAGCAACTCTGATTGAAGAAAATGCAGAGCAAATCTTGATGGCTGGACAAACAGTGACTTATTTGCGCTGGATGGCAACTTTTCCGATAGATCAACTGTTTGCCTATCCGGTTCTTGTCGTCTATCAGGGTGTGGCCATGATGCTATTGGGGAAAATCCCAGAAAATGCTCTTTCCATGCTGGGAGAAATTACCTCATCAACCGGTAAATATCGGGGTGAAATGGACAGCTTAAATGCTCTGTACTCTGTTCTAAAGGGGCATGCACCAGAAGCGATCTATTTAAGTGAAAGCGCTTTGCAAGATTTACCTGTAGAGCGCGCCTTCTTACGCCTCCTGGCTGCAGATAGCCTGGCGATGGGGTACACCCTGCGTGGCGATTTAATCAAAGCCTCGTTGGCGTTCGAACGGGTGGTGGAAGCTTCTAAAATAGCCGGCAATGTGATCATGATGTTGATCGGAATGACGAATCTGGCTGGATTGCACTACCAACAAGGTCATTTATACCGGGCCTGGGATGAATACCAGAATGTGCTCGATCTTAGCCGGGAGAAATTAGGGAACTGTTCTCAACCGATGGCCAGGGCCTTGTTCGGGATGGGAGAGCTGGCGCGAGAATGGAACGACCTGGATGCTGCCAGTAAGTATCTGACAGAAGCGACTGAAATATTCAGGCAGCTCAAGGACATTGGGCTTCCTCTTGCCAATGTTTCTTTAGCCAGGGTTTACTTATCTATGGGTGAGCGGGAAAAGGTGCAGGTTGTTTTGGAGGATGCCCGGCAACACTCACGAGAGTCGAAAACCACCACACTAGATGATTACCTAACCGAGTTGATGCAAGCCCGACTGTGGCTTTCATCCGGGGAACTCGAGCGGGTAGAGCAGTGGGTTGGCGTACGAGGATTAACCGACAGGCCTATGGAGGATTTGGTAGCCCTGGCTGACCATAATGCCACAGCCTTTGAGCTAATTCAGGGTGAGTTTCTTATACTGGTCCGGTTTTACATAGCAAAAAATGAAACCCAGAAAGCCCTGGATATTCTGGATGTTTTGCTCATCCATAATGAAAATAACTCTCAAATCCGTCGCGTGATCGAAATCCTGGTGCTACAAGCGATTGCTTACCAGCAGCAGGGAGCCAATGATGACGCCATGCAAGCATTTACCCGGGCAATAAATCTGGCACAACCAGAGAATTATATGCGCACTTTTCTTGATGAAGGAAAACCCGTGGTCCAGCTTCTTCGTCAAGCGATTGCCGCTAATTGCTCACTAGAATACGTGGGGACCTTATTAACCGCCTTTACCGGGCATGGATATCAATCACCGCGACCTCGAGAGAAGGCTGGTGGAGGGCAGGGCTTGATCGAACCATTGAGTGACCGTGAGCTTGAAGTGCTCGGATTGGTCGCCCAAGGAATGACAAACCAGGAGATTAGTCACCGGCTGCATATCACACTGAGCACGGTGAAAGGCCATACATCGAATATCTATGGCAAGCTGGGAGTAGTAAACCGCACTCAGGCGATTAAACTGGCACAGGACATAGGCTTATTAGGACGAAATTAGCTCTGTTGACCAACTTTCTGGTAAGGGATAATTCCCCTTTTTATATCTATCTATAACCTAACAAGATCTGTATTAAATAGTACTTGAACCGTACTTTCGGCGGGTCACAACAGTACCTGACTTACTGTATGCTACCAGTAGATGCGGAGATAATTCATGTCCAACAGTTATAAAGCGGAAAGATGCAGGCGAGACAGGTACTACCACATCGTGGTCCATGGCAAGCTAGATCCAAGCTGGTCTGAATGGTTCAGCGGTTTAGATTTAACTGAGAGTGTCGATATGGATGGTATACCTACCACCTGGTTATTGGGTATATTGCCAGACCAGGGAGCATTACGAGGCGTTTTGAACAAACTATGGGACTTGAATTTAACCCTGCTCTCATTGGAAAGTAAAGATATCAATAAGGAGGTGATGAAGTGAGCAGCATATCCCAAATTTCCAACAACCCTGAGCTCGCCATCGAAGTGCAAGGTCTGATCAAATCGTATGGCAAGGTTCAGGCATTACGAGGCATCAACCTGGAAGTAGAGCCCGGAGAGATATTTGGTTTTCTTGGCCCGAATGGCGCTGGAAAAACCACTACCATCCGTTGCCTGCTGGATATGATCCGCCCAGATGCCGGGGCGGTACATCTTTTCGGGATCAACCCTCAAACTAACCCGGTCAGCGTCCAAGCGTTTACCGGCTATTTACCCGGTGAAGTGCAATATTATGAGAACATGAGCGCAGAACGCCAGTTGCGATTTTACGGAGATATGCGTAACGGTCAGGTAGATTGGCAGTATGTTCACGAGCTCGCCGAACGCCTGTCATTGAGCATGAAGCAAGCGATCAAAAACCTTTCCAAGGGTAACAAGCAGAAGATAGGAGTGATCCAGGCGCTCATGCATCGCCCAAAGCTGCTCCTGCTCGATGAGCCTACCAGCGGTCTTGACCCATTAATGCAACAGGAAGTTTTATCAATGCTACGCGAGTCGAATGCAGCTGGGGCAACGATATTTTTTAGCTCGCATATTATGAGCGAAGTAGAAAACCTGGCGAGCAAGGTGGCAATCATTCGGACGGGTGAGATTGTTGAAGTAGCTGAAACCAGCATATTAACCGGTCGCACGATGCGCCGCCTGACGGTTCGCTTCAAGCGGCCTGTAAGCAGCCAGAGCATCGAAAATTTGCCAGGTGTCGAGGTTCTGGATGGCTCGAATGATACCTGTTGCACATTGCAGGTTACTGGTGATATGGAACGGCTGGTGAAGGCATTGGGTGATTACCCGGTCCTTGATCTTGAAACCTACCATCCTACCCTGGAGGAAACCTTCCTGGCGTTTTATAAGTAAGAATGAATAAGGAACATGTAATTACGAAAGTGCTGATTATGTTGGTAAAAATAGTCTTTAGATAGGAGAAAACGCAATGAAACGCTTATGGACTACCTTCCGGTATACCTTTCAATGGTTCCGCGGTCAAATCTTTGGATGGGGAGTGGGAATTGGCTCACTTGGATTGTTAATTGTTGCATTTTATAAGGTTTTTGGAGAGCGACAGGCGGATTTCATGAAAATGATTGAGAGCTACCCACCAGAATTACTGGCGTTTTTTGGCACAGATAAACAGGGTGTGCTATCACCCGAGGGTTACCTGGGCATGTATGGTTTCTCCTTCCTACCCATTATTATTGGGTTTTTTGCAGTGTTAGCAGGTGGCAGCTTAATTGCTGCTGATGAAGAACGAGGCAGGCTGGATTTGGTAATCGCACACCCGGTAGGACGCAGCTCGTTTTTCTTCGGTCGCACATTGGCATTTATCGGTGGCATCATGAGTATCCTGGCCTTGGGATGGTTAGGTTTCTGTGTGCTGCTCAATGGTTCGTCCTTGGATATAACCTGGGCCGAGATGGCCTTGCCTTTCGTTTCTTTACTCGCCCAGGCATTGATTTATGGTTCACTGGCGTTGATGTTAAGCATGATTTTACCCGCCAGGAATTTTGCCACCGTCCTGTCAGGTTTGATCATGGTGGTGGGGTATATCCTGTCGTCAATGGCCTCTCTCAATCCTAGCCTTGACAAAGCAGCCAGATTGTTCCCATATACTTACTTTCAGGGAAGTGAAGCATTTACTAATTTCAACCTGAGCTGGTTATTTGCTCTTATAGGGGCAAGCTTCATTATGTTTTTGCTTGCCTGGTGGCGCTTTGTTCGGCGGGATATTCGCTTGAGCGGAGAGGGTAGCTTCCGCTGGCAGCTTCCCCTCCGCTTTCATAGCAAAAGTGCCTAACCTCTCACCCCTTCGAACAAATCTCTCTCCCGCAAGCCATTTTTCGGCGGCGGGACTGCCCGGGTGAAAGATTCAGTAGAGCCAAAGTAGTGCCGCAGAATGGTCAGTGGACTCTTGCGCCCCATGGCCCCACCCAGCTGGCTGGAATGGCAGGCCGTGGCCTCATCCCTGACGGCGCTCACGCTGCGGCAGTTGATGCGAGCGTGGGTGGGGAGGTTGCCTTCCTGGGCCACTGACACCAGGTCAATATCGTGGTTGCGCCCAAAGTGGCGCGGGTCCATACCCAATAAGGGGGAAATCCTCACTGCCCAACGCAGCAGGTACTTCGGCATGGACTGGAAATACAGCTTTTGCGACTTGAAAGGCGGCAGGTCGTCAACGAAAGCTGGGTCGGAAGCCAGCTCAAAAGCCCGTACGGTGGCACGGTGGATGGCGATGTGATCGGGGTGCTTGTAGCCACCCAGGGGGTCGAAAGTGACCACCACCTGCGGGTGCAGCTGGCGGATGTAATGCACGATTTTCGCCGCCACTTCATCGAGTGGCTGGGCGGCCAGGGCGTTGGGATGGTGGTTATCGGAGCTGCCTGGCATGCCGGAATCGCGGTAGCCGAGGAAGTACAACCCGGTGAGCCCCAGGATGCCTGCGGCGCAGCGCAGCTCCGATTCACGCCGCTCTGCCACGGTGTTGAAACCCTGCATCAGTGGTTGATCTACATCACCCACGTCGCCGCGGGTGGCGCACACCAGGTGCACCTGCACGCCGCGCCGGGCGTATAAAGCCAGCGTGCCACCCATGCCGAAGGTCTCATCATCGGGATGGGCAAGGCATACCAGCATGGTCAATTGAGAGGAATTATCTATTGTCATTTAATATATCGGCTGGTGGGGGTCGATCTCCATAGCCCAGCCGTTCACTCCACCCTTCAAGTTATGTAGTTTACGAAAGCCTGCTCCAAGCAGGATGTGCAGGGCACGCGTCGAGCGCACACCGGTCTTACAAATCAGCACGATATCATCATGCGGGTCAAGCTCTGAGCTGCGCATGGCCAATTGCCCTAAGGGAATACTGCGGGTGCCGTCGAGGTGGGAGATTTCCAGCTCATGGGGCTCGCGCACATCCACCAGGGTGAGCTGAGCTCCTGATTCTAAGCGCGTAGCCAGCTCAGTGGGTGAGATATCCCATGACTCACCGGCAGAGCCATGCTCCACTTCATCCCCGGGGAGGCCGCAAAAGGCCTGGTAGTCAATCAGCCCGGTGACACTAGGCTGATCGCCGCATATCTTGCAGGCCTGGTTCTTGTGCAGCCTGACGAACTCAAAAGTCATGTCTTCGGCATTGAACATCAGCAGCCTGCCAGCCAGTGACTCGCCAAACCCCAGGATCAGCTTGAGTGCTTCGGTGGCTTGCAGCATGCCGATCGTGCCGGGGACCACGCCGAAAACCCCGCTCTCGTCACAAGATGGAACCAAGCCGGGTGGGGGAGGCTCGGGGAATAAGCAGCGGTAACAAGGGCCAATTCGAGCATCGAACACGCTCACCTGCCCTTCGAAGCGGTAGACTGAGCCGTAAATATCGGGCTTGCCGGTGAGAACGCACAGATCATTGACCAGGTAGCGGGTAGGAAAGTTGTCAGAAGCGTCAATGATCAGGTCATACGGCGCGGCAATGACCCTGGCATTCTCGGAGCGGAAGGCCTGATTGTAAACGTCTACCTGGATATCTGGATTAAGGTCTAGGAGGCGGCTGCGGGCTGATTCGACTTTGAGCTGGCCGACGGAAGAGCTGCCATGGATGACCTGCCGCTGTAAGTTGCTACGATCAACCACATCATAGTCCACCAACCCGATACGCCCGATGCCTGCAGCGGCCAGGTAGAGTGCAGCGGGAGAACCCAGGCCTCCCGTGCCAACGACCAGCACGGAAGCCGCCTTGAGCTTGCGCTGACCCTCCATCCCCACTTCAGGGATCAGCAGATGCCGGGAATACCTCAAAATCTCTTCATGTGAAAGTTGAGCTGACATGGCGTGAGTATAATCCATTTACCCAGCTGAGACCTGGCCGGTTCTTAAATCCTGGCTAAATTTTCAAACCTGAGTGTTCTCTATGACCTGACAGGTTTTCAAAACCTGCCAGGTCTTTTTTACTCTTCATATAGAAAAATCCTCACCCTGCCAGCTGCCATCCTTGGGGGCGTGGATATGGGTGAGCTGCGCTTCGTGCCCGTCAAGCTGCTGCTCGAGGGCTTCCACACGCTGGAGCAAATCCACCAACGATACACCCACCAGGTCTGGCAGGGAGGTATGGTCCAGGTCGGGGGCGTCAGAAGCGTGATGGGGCTTGCTGCGGGCAATGTTCTGCCCGGGAACGCCCACCACCACCGAGTTGGCCGGTACCGACTTCACCACCACGGCATTGGCACCGATGCGCGTATCCGACCCGATGGTGATGGCGCCCAAGATCTTGGCACCGGCGCCCACAACCACCCGGTGTCCCAGAGTGGGGTGGCGCTTGCCTTTCTGCAGGCTGGTGCCGCCCAGTGTCACTCCATGGTAAAGAGTCACATCATCTCCAATCTCGGCGGTCTCGCCAATTACCACACTCATACCGTGGTCAATAAACAATCTCTGGCCAATGCGGGCACCCGGGTGGATCTCGATGCCGGTGAGGAAGCGCACAAGCTGTGAGAGCAACCGGCCGGCCAGCTTGAAGTTATGCTGCCAGAACCAGTGCGCCAGGCGGTAACCCCACAGGGCATGCAGCCCCGAGTAGCTAAGCAACACTTCCAGGCTTGAGCGAGCTGCAGGATCGCGCTGCAGGGCAGATTGCACATCCTGGCGCATCCTGGTGAAGAGGTGCTCGCTATTCACCTTTTTCAGGGTATTTGTGCCAATATTATCAATTTCCATAATAACTCCGTTCGTTCAACCGATGATCTATGAGACATGTACCCCTTCATCCAGCCAGGTCAGCAAACAGCGCGGTGCTGAGGTAGCGCTCGCCAAAATCAGGAGCAATGACCACAACCAGCTGGCCGGCACTTTCAGGCTGCTGTGCCAGCTGCAAAGCAGCCCACACTGCCGCACCGGATGAAATCCCCACCAGCAGGCCTTCTTCGCTGGCCATCCGCCGGGCAATTTCCATGGCATCACCATCTTTTACCCGGATGACCTCATCGTAGATTTGAGTGTTAAGCACATATGGAATAAAGCCAGCACCCAGTCCTTGAATGAGGTGCGCACCCTTCTCACCACCAGACAGGACCGGGGACTCATCCGGCTCAACTGCCACCACCTTGACTGATGGTTTGCGCGCTTTGATCACCTCGCCAATGCCGGTGATGGTGCCGCCCGTTCCCACTCCAGCTACCAGGATATCGACCTTACCATCGGTATCCTGCCAGATTTCCTCGGCGGTGGTACGGCGATGGATTTCGGGGTTGGCGGGGTTGTTGAACTGCTGGGGGATGAAATAATGCGCATCAGAAGTAGCCATCTCTTCGGCCTTGCGGATGGCACCAGCCATACCTTCACTGCCGGGAGTGAGCACCAGCTGTGCACCATAGGCACGCAAGAGCATGCGCCGCTCGGTGCTCATCGTGTCGGGCATGGTGAGGGTGCAACGGTAACCACGAGCTGCGCACACCATTGCCAGGGCGATACCAGTGTTGCCGCTGGTAGGCTCGAGGATGATCGTGTCGGGCTTGATCAAACCCATTTTTTCGGCAGCCTCGATCATGGCTACCCCGATGCGGTCTTTTACACTGTGGGTGGGGTTAAAGGATTCAAGCTTAATGACCACCTGGGCGTGTGATCTGCCTGCCAGGCGCTGCAAGCGGACGAGAGGGGTATTCCCAACCAGGTGGGTGATATCATTCGCAATTTTCATTTAATGGTTCCCTTTCAACCTATAATTAGACTAACAAGCAGGCCAAAAAATAGCTATCCTGCCACACGGGCAATAATAACCATGCGGGGCGCAACCACCTTTTCGCCAGATTGTAAGCCGAGAGGGAGAGGACCTAATTTGACGGAGAGGCGGTTAGGAACCCCGCCTCAGACACAAGCAGCAAAACAAGAATAACACTCCAATACCCGAGATTGCAATAAATTAGGACAGATTATATCTATAAATATTGGTGTGTCAAGGGGATATTGAATAAAGACCCCCGGTCTATTTGAGACCGAGGGTACAGTTTGCTAAAAAGGCTATTCAGATGGTTCAGATGTTTCACCCTGATCGCCAGAGCCGATCCCGAGAGGCTTCCACTTGCTGGGGTCCTTCAAGCGATGCTGGATGCCTCCACGCTCGTGGATTTTCTCGAAGCCTTCGGGCTTGATGGTCATTTTCTCACCGTCCAGCAAGGCAGTCAGACCTTCCTGGCCTGGCTCGGGGCGTTTCTCACCCAGGAATTTCGCTGCCTTTTCGGGGGTGTAATCAGTGGGTTCTTCGTAGGTGGTAATGTAGCCCTCGAAGTTGCGCAGGATGATCTTGTGATCTGACATGCTGATGAGGTAATTGGGCATGACCGGGATCTTGCCGCCTCCGCCAGGAGCGTCAATCATGTAGGTGGGCACGGCAAATCCGGAAGTGTGGCCACGCAGGCCCTCCATGATCTCGATGCCTTTGGCTACCGGTGTGCGGAAGTGGCCGGCACCATGCACCAAGTCACATTGATAAATGTAGTAGGGGCGCACACGGATTCGGACCAGGTCTTGCACGAGCTGACGCATGACGTGCACATTGTCGTTGACGCCTGCCAGCAACACTGATTGATTGCCCAAGGGGATGCCGGCGCGGGTGAGCTTATCGGCTGCCTGGGCGAGCTCGGCCGAGATTTCATTGGAATGATTGACATGGATATTCAGCCACAGAGGGTGAAATTTCTGCAGCATGTCACACAGATCATCGGTAACCCGCATGGGCAGGAACACCGGCACGCGCGAGCCAATGCGCACGATCTCGATATGGGGAATCTCACGCAAACGGGTGAGGATATCCTCGAGGATCTTAGGAGCCAGAACAAGCGGGTCGCCCCCTGAGAGCAGAACATCGCGTACCTGGGGCGTGTGGCGCAAGTATTCCAGCTGCATCTCGAATTCAGCCCGCGAGAAGGTGGCAGACGGGTCGCCCACGATGCGCGAGCGAGTGCAGTAGCGGCAGTAAGAGGCACACTGGGTGGTGACCAGCATCAGCACACGGTCGGGATAGCGGTGTACAAGACCAGGAACAGGCGAATGAGCATCTTCTGAAAGGGAATCGGCCATCTCGGCAGTGAAGGGCACCATCTCACGATCGGTGGGGATGACTTGCTTGCGGATGGGGTCATCGGGGTCATTCGGATCGATCAGCGAGATAAAATAAGGAGTGATATCCACGCGAAAGAGGTGGGGCGCGTTGAGGGCGTTCTTTTCACTTTCTGTAAGAGTCAGTATCTTGCCGATCTCTTCGACGGTATTGAGGCGGTTACTGAGCTGCCAGCGCCAGTTGTTCCATTCTTCATCCGGAATATCTTTGTAGATGGGTGCCCGCTTGGAAAGAAAAGGGTGTTTGGACATGGGGATCTGCTCCTGTTAATTTAGAGTGAGTATATCCTGATTTAAGCTAAATATCAATCATTGAGCGTTAGAAACCCATTAATCGTCGATCATCGCAAGAAAAGGTGTCAAAACGAGCGAAAATAATGGAAGGCAGGGCAAGGGGTATCCACACATCATAAAGGATTTCACTTCGATTGAACTTTTACCTCATTCAGCTTTCCTACTGCTGACCTGTGGAGGTTCACCAGACCCAATAGACCGGCTCCAAGAGCGGCGAACCCCCCCAACGCCAGACCCCAGCGTGCCCCGAAGTTGCTGGCGAACCAACCTACCGCAGGGCCGCCAATTGTCGTGGAACCCATGAAGGCGATTGACCAAAAGGACATCACCCGACCGCGCATTTGAGGGGAGCTGGTGAGCTGCAGGATCGTATTGCCCAATGAGGTGAAATAAATCGAGCTTATCCCGGCAAGCACCAGGGCGAAGCCAGACAGAAATAATGTCGGCATGAAGGCTGCTGCCAGGACGGTGAAACCGAACAGAAAACCAGCGATCACCAACCTGGAGGGCGTATTCTTACGCTGGCTGGCAACTGCAATACCACCCACCATGGCGCCAACACCAAATGAACCGGTGAGGAAAGCCAGGCTGCTGGCATTACCTTTGAAGGTAAACTGGGCAATCAAAGGCAGGCTGACCTGGAATTCGTACGTGAGCATGCCAACCATGGCCATCATCAATAAAACATCTCGCAGGATGGGCGTGGAAAGGACGTAATTGACACCTTCCCGTAATTGGCCTTTCGTTTCGGTCAGCGGCGGGCTCAGATACAATTCCTGGCGGCGCATCCTGGTGAGCATAATCACCACGGCGGCATAAGAGATACCATTAATAAAAAAACATGGCGCAAGGCCGACCACTGCAATCAGACCGGCTGCGATTGCGGGGCCAATCACACGCGAGAGATTCACCAGGCTGGAATAAAGGGTCACAGCGTTGCGGAGCTTATCCTCTCCAACCAGCTCCACCACAAATGTCTGTCGAGTGGGATTATCAAACACGGTGACTATTCCCAGGCAAAATGCCAACACATACACCATCCACAGGGTGACCATTTTGGTGGCAACCAAGACCCCCAGAATCAAGGCAAGTACACCCGCGGCCGATTGGGTAAAATACAAAACCCGACGCTTATCGAACCGGTCAGCAATAACTCCACCGAAAGTGCCAAACAACAGTACAGGGATGTATTGCAGAGCAGACACGATCCCCAGGGCAGTGCCGGAATTGGATATCTGTAAAACCAGCCAGGCCTGGGCGATGCTCTGCATGAAAGTGCCAGAAGTGGAGATGATCTGGCCAATGTAATAGAAGCGATAATTACGTACTTCGAATGAAGTGAACGTGTTGCGGGTGAAAGCTCTTATCGCGAGACGAAAATTTGACATACCAGTATTTGCAAATCGACCAGTAATAATTTAACACAGATTGTGCTTAACGACAAAATCATATGTG
>CAYLPS010000031.1:0-32693 GCA_964385625.1 uncultured Anaerolineaceae bacterium
CAATCACTCTTCAGCCCGCCTGCACTGCCACTTCCCAGTTTCGGTGAGTAATTACATACCACGAAAGGAGAAAGCGGCTTCCTCCACCCGCTAAAGCGGAGTGGTTTCCGCCGCGAAGACGGATGAAATAAAAATCTATTGGGTGCACCTGCTTTGGGTGGTCAATGTGCTGCTGTGGCTGTTATTAAACTGGTGGATCCTTTACCGTTGGCGTACCTTTGATAGGTGGAGCTTCTTTTTATTCATATTTGTCCTGCTCAGCCCCATCATTGCTTTTTTACTTTCAGTTCTCCTGTTGCCCGACCCCGTGGAAAGTGGCATGAACCTGAAAGATTATTTCTATAACAATACGAGATGGTTTTTCTGCCTCGCCGCACTACTACCCGTGCTTGACGTAATTGATACACGCCTGAAGGGATGGGAGCACTTCATCGCTCAGGGACCGATCTATATAGTCACCATCATCTTGATTTTTTGCTTATGCGTGGTTGGCTCGCGCACAAAAAGAGAGTCCTATCACGCGGTATTTGCCCTATTCTTCCTGGTGTATATCGTGATTTTTATCTCCATAAACTTGCAAACCCTGGTTTAGGTATCATTCATATTGGCAGCTCACCAGCGACTCAACCAGTTCAGGTATGCATCTGATATGACATAAAACCTGATTTTTTCAGCGCACAGAAATTCTTTATCATGGGGTTGCCAGCTGGCAGTTTGATAGGATCATGTAAAATTATAGGTAACCACTGTCGATGAGGAGTTTGATATGGAACAGGCAAACCTGATCCTCGATAAAGATTATGTGATTGCCAGGGTGGATGAGCGCTTGTTTGGGTCGTTCATCGAACACCTGGGGCGTGCCATCTACGGGGGGATTTATGACCCGGATAGCCCCAAATCGGACGCGAACGGCAACCGCCAGGATGTGCTCGAGCTGGTAAAAAAGCTGAACCTGTCCGTGGTGCGCTACCCGGGCGGCAATTTCGTCTCCGGTTTCAACTGGGAGGATTCGATCGGGCCAAGTGAATTGCGACCGACAAGGCTCGACCTGGCCTGGTCGACCACTGAGCCGAACACCTTCGGCCTGCACGAATTTTGTGAGTGGGCCAGACAGGCCGGCAGCCAGGTGATGTACGCGGTCAACTTGGGGACGCGCGGGGCAGATGCTGCCCGCAATATTGTCGAGTACGCCAACCACCCGGGCGGCAGCGCCTGGAGCGACCTGCGCAGGAAGAACGGGGCGGAGAGGCCTCTTGGAATTAAGCTGTGGTGCCTGGGGAATGAGATGGACGGCCCCTGGCAGATTGGCCAGAAAACAGCCTACGAGTACGGCAGGCTGGCCAATGAGACCGCCAAGGCGATGAAATCCGTCGACCCTTCCATCGAGCTGGTGGCGTGCGGCTCGTCTGCTTATGATATGCCCACCTTCGGCGCCTGGGAGCTGGAGGTGCTCGAGCAATGCTACGAGAATGTCGATTACCTGTCGTTGCACAGCTACTATGCCAACCGGGATGATGACCTGCCCAACTTCCTGGCCAAAAATCTGGATATGGAGGCCTTCATCGAGACGGTGTCATCGCTGTGTGACGCCGTGGGTGGAAAGAAACACAGCAAGAAAAAGCTGAATCTGTCCTTTGACGAGTGGAACGTGTGGTACCACTCCAATGAGCAGGACCAGCAGGTGATCGCCCAAAGCCGCTGGGGACAGGCCTTACCCCTACTGGAGGATGTATACAATTTCGGGGATGCCCTGCTGGTTGGCGGGTTGCTGATCACGCTGCTACGGAACTCTGACCGGGTGAAAATCGCCTGCCTGGCTCAGCTGGTGAATGTAATCGCCCCCATCATGACCAGTAAGCGTGGCTGCTGGGCGCAGACCATCTACTGGCCTTTCCTGCACGCCTCGCAATACGGACGTGGCACCGCCTTGCGACCCATGATCCGGGCGCCACGCTACAGCTCAAAGGATTTCGATGATGTGCCAGCTATCGATGCTGCCGCGGTTGAGGGCGAGGATGGAACGCTCAACATCTTTGTGCTGAATCGCAGCATCGACGATGACATCAAGCTCACCTGCGATTTGCGCGCCTTCGGGAAGCTAGATTTCACAGGCCATATCTTGCTCCACCATGATAATATTAAAGCCATCAATTCAGAACAGCAGCCGGAGCAGGTCATCCCTGTGGTGCGGCATGGCTTTGATGCGGATAACGCGGAATATTCCTTTGTTTTACCAGCCTTGAGCTGGAATGTGCTTAAGTTTACCAAGAAATAAACCTGCTGGTAGATCGGTGGAATTAGCTCATCATCGGAAAAGGCGGTACTATTTTTCGATATCCAGGCTTTGTTACCTGCCTCTCAAGGGATGAATATCGACATTCGGATGGCGTGATTATGAGTAAAAATGGAAAAGTTAACAACATTGAAAGCGGGAGAACCTGCCTGGGCATCGAGTTCGGCTCGACACGCATCAAGGCGGTGCTGATTGACGAGGATCACCGGCCGCTGGCAACGGCAAGCCATGAGTGGGAAAACCGCTTTGAAAACGGCGTCTGGACTTACCGCCTTGAAGATATCTGGGGGGGCTTGCAGGATTGCTATAGGATGCTCAGTGGCGAGGTTCTCGACAAGTATCATACCCCGCTAAAGACGATCGGTGCCATCGGATTCAGCGCCATGATGCATGGCTATATGCCCTTCGATAGCGGGGGAGAGCTGCTCGTCCCATTCCGCACCTGGCGCAACACCAGCACCGCACAGGCTGCAGGGCGGCTCACCGAGCTTTTCCAGTTCAATATCCCCCAGCGCTGGAGCATCGCCCACCTGTACCAGGCGATTTTAAACAAGGAGCCTCATGTCAGGGATATCCACTACCTGTCCACCCTGGCAGGTTACGTGCACTGGAAACTGACCGGGCAAAAGGTGTTGGGCATTGGGGAGGCCTCAGGTATGTTCCCCATCGACAGCAGTACGAGGGCTTATAACGCTGGCATGGTGGAGCAATTCAACAGGCTGCTTACCGCAGAAATGCTACCCTGGACGCTGCAGGAAATCCTACCCGGGATTCTGCTGGCAGGAGAAGCTGCTGGCGTGCTGAGTGAAGAGGGCGCCAGGCTGCTCGATCCAACGGGAGAGTTGCTGCCAGGCATCCCCCTTTGCCCCCCAGAGGGTGACGCAGGCACGGGAATGGTGGCAACTAACAGCGTTGCGGAGCGTACCGGCAATGTATCGGCAGGCACTTCCGTCTTTGCCATGATCGTGTTGGAAAAGGCATTATCGAAGGTGTATCCGGAGATCGATATGGTGACCACCCCCACCGGTAAGCCGGTGGCGATGGTACACAGCAACAACTGCACCTCCGACCTCAATGCCTGGGTGGACCTGTTCGCTGAATTCACCCAGGAGCTTGGCGTCGAGCTCGACCAGCCCAGGCTGTATGAAATTCTATACCACAAGGCGCTCGCCGGTGATGCTGATTGTGGAGGGTTGCTGGCTTACAATTTCCTGTCGGGTGAGCACTTGTTGCACCTGGAGGCGGGGCGTCCCCTGTTTGTGCGCACCCCTGAAAGCCGTTTCACGCTGGCAAATTTCATGCGTGTGAACCTGTTCGCTGCGCTGGGGGCGTTGAAGATTGGGTTGGATATCCTGTTTGAGCAGGAACGTGTAAAGATCGACCAGATCCTTGGTCACGGCGGTTTCTTCAAGACCAGGGAAGTGGGCCAGAGAATCATGGCGGCGGCGATGAATGTGCCGGTTTCGGTGATGGAAACCGCCGGCGAGGGGGGTGCATGGGGGATCGCCTTGCTGGCCGCCTATATGCGCCAGAAGTCAGCCAACGAACCCCTGGAAGCCTATCTCACTAGCAGGGTTTTTAGTGGGGAAGGCAGCACAACATCAGAGCCCGATCCGCAGGATGTGGCCAGTCTTGCATCCTTCATGGAGCGCTACAAGGCGGGGCTGGCCATCGAGCGAGCCGCGCTGGCAGCATTGAGCTGACGGGGTGGTCAGGTCAACAGCCAGGCCTGCTCATTCATCCGCGTGACGATAGCAGGTCAATGCCCCCCAGGGTAATTACCACCAGGACGGCGGTGCTGATCACCAATGCATTGATTGCCAGGGCACGGGCACGGATACCCCCAACCCCGGCCCCAACCGCGCTACCCAATCTGAACAGCAGGGTGTACACCCCCATGGCTGAGCGGCCATGCTCTGTCATCCCGGCTATATCCGCCAGGTAAGCCAGGGCGGTGGGCGAAAAACCGCTCATGTCCATCACTGCCAGCGCTAACAGAATGACTGCCACAATCTGTCAGCTAAGGCTCACCAGGCAGATCCTTCCCAATCTCAGCCAGATCTGGTGAATAAATAACCCGGTGATGGCTATCTGAAATAAAAACGTTCTGGCCTAGATTTGTATTGCCCAAAATCTTATTGGAGGTAGTTTCTGGTTAAGAACAGATCGCATAACAGAAATACGCCAAAGCCTCCGTTTGCGCCTGCGCACCGGTCATCACCAGGGCTGTGCATACCACCTTATTTCCCGATGACCCCAAGGTGAGGATATCAGTTGGAAATGAGGAATTATTATGTTCATAGAAGAAACGGTATGCCTGGTCATCGGACCAATCCTGCCCGATCAGTTCTGGTTGCTCAGGTAAAGTCTCAAATACCACCCCCTGCCCATCCCAAAAATAAATGCCCTCGTCGAATATTTCCTCTCCTTGCATATGGGCCAGGATAATCTCTGCACGCTGCTCGAGAGGACCGGTGCGTAACATATCAGGATCAAGGAAAATTGGAAGGATGATGGGTGTAATCTTTTCATTTATTGCCTTGAGTGCCTTTGTTGAGAGATCCTGGATGACTTCCCGGTCTTGTTTGATAGCCAGGTCTCCGAGTACCTTCTGGTAGGAATAAAACGTGAACCAGGCTACCGCAGAAAGGATGATCATCGTGGGCACGAACGACCAGGCGATGATTTTGACCCGCAGGCTGTTCCACCATTTCTTTTTCATGTTTACCCCTAAGTGACGATGCACTTTCATATTTCACGCCATCGATATTATCTATTTGATGTAGTTAATGAGGGTTTCTAAGTTTCTATTGACAATAGCATAGATTTGAATAGACAACATCTGTTGTAAACAAACAGAAGATGATATACCTGTCAGGCAAGTTAAATTGACGCCAAGATTATTTCATGATAAGATGAAAATTAATACGGGATGAATCACCATTTCTTGTGGGGAATCGGATATCCACAAGAAATGTGTCGTTCCCAGTGCATGTATTGCCCATAATCTCGCAACGAGGATTTTATCCTAGAGTGATATCTCTAAAATAAATCGAACCCCAGCTGGATGGTTCATCCACCCTTTTCCAGATGCAAGATAGCATCGGATCACACAACAGGAGGTTTTTGATGAAGGTATTGCTGATCGGCGTAGGAGGAGTTGGTGAAGCAATTGCCAAAGTGGGGCGTGACCGACCATGGCTCGAGAAGCTGGTGCTGTCCGATTATGACCTCGGGCGTGCTCACCGCGTCCAAGCTCAATTAGGCGCTTCAGAAAAATTCCCGGTCGAGCAAATAGACGCCCGGGATATCAGCCGCGTCATCCAGGTGGCCCGCAAACACGATGTCGACCTGATCATGAACGCGGTCAGCAACTTTTACAATGACACCATCTTCGATGCCGCCTACGAGGTGGGTTGCAACTACCTGGATATGGCCATGTCTGACGATGGGGCGAACATGGGCAGCCACCAGTGGAAACAAGCCCAAAGATGGAAGGATAAGGGCTTGCTGGCCATCCTGGGAAATGGCATGGACCCAGGGGTGAGCAATATCTTCGCCAGGTATGCCTCGCTGGCCCTTTTTGATGAGGTCGATGAGATCGGCATCCGCGATGGTGCTGCCCTGGAAGTGCGCGGCTTTGAATTTGCTCCATCTTTTTCCATCTTGGATGCCATCGAAGAGTGCACCAACCCTCCCATTATCTGGGAGAAGGAGCGCGGCTGGTTCGAGGTGCCACTGTTTGGAAATATCGAAATGTTCGATTTCCCCGAAGGCATCGGCCCGCAGGAAGTGGTGGATATCGAGCACGAAGAGCTGGTAATGATCCCACGCTTCATACCCTGCAAGCGGGTCACCTTCAAATACGGCCTGGGGGAGAAATTCATCAACGTGGTCAAGGTGATCAAGATGCTCGGCTTACATAGCAAGGAAAAAGTGGACGTTAAAGGCGTGCAGGTGGCTCCCATCGAGCTGATGGCGGCCGTGCTGCCCGACCCGGCTTCGCTGGGCGATAAGATGACCGGCAAAACCTGTGTGGGTGCCTGGGTGACGGGCCTGAAAGACGGCAAGCGACGAGAAGTGTATATCTACCAGCCCACCGATAACCAGGAGAGCATGGATCGCTATGGCTGCCAGGCGGTGTCGCTGCAGACCGCTACAGGCCCGGTGATCACCATGGAGCTGCTAGCTGAAGGGAAATGGCAGGGCAAAGGCGTGCTGGCCCCGGAAGCCTTTGACCCCTATCCATTCCTGGCAAAGATGCAAGACTATGAATTTCCGTATAAGATCCGGGAGGAGCAGAGCCAAACCTCTAAAAGTATATAGCCATATCATAAGATCCAAACTAGATGTAAAAAGAAAGGAGAATAAAGAGATGGACAGAAAGATCAAGTGGATAAATCTGCTAGTTGTTGTGTTGCTGCTTGGATCCAGCCTAGCAGCCTGTACGGGTGCACAGACGACTGCAACCGAGGCAGTTCCTGTAGAGGGAGAGCTGGTCGAGCCAACACTTGCCCCAACTGCTGAACAGGTGATCGAACCAACCTTAGCACCAGAAAAGACATCCATCACCATTGTCATTGGTGAGGACCCACCATCCTTCAACCCTGCGATTGCCGCTACCGGGTTCGACGCCCTGGTGATGGAGCTGGTCATGCTAAGCCTGGCGGACCTGGACGAGCAGGGGGTTGCATATCCAGAGCTGGCTATAGAGTTGCCAACGGTTGAAAACGGTGATGTGGTTATCGACGAAGAAAATTGGACCATGGATGTGACCTGGAAATTACGCCAAGATATCCAGTGGGCGGATGGTGTTCCGGTCACTGCCGATGATGTCGTATTCACCTATGATGCTATCGTCGACCCTGAATATGGGTTCTGGATTGCCGGAATCGATTATGTGGATGGCGTGGAGAAAATCGATGACTACACGGTGGTGGTGCATTACAACACCGTTTATCCCGCCTATCTCACCCAATTTGGCGGCTATCTGGTTGCGATTTGGCCCGCCCATTATTGCGATGCCTCGCAAGGCTTCAGCCAATGGGATTGCGGCTTAAACCCACTGAGCAACGGGCCGTATATGCTGAAAGAATGGGTGCAGAATGACCACATGACCTTCGAGCGCAACCCCAACTACTACGAAGCCGGCAAACCAGCCATCGACGAGGTGGTGGTCAGGATTGTCCCGGAAGAGGCCGTACGTAAGCAAATGCTGCTCAATGGCGATGCCGACCTGCATATGTGGACGCCTGAAAATGTGATCGCCGAGTTGGAGGGTTCCTCCAATGTGGAGGTTAGTTTGAGCCCGGTGGACCGCTGGGTGATGAGGATATTCTTCAACCTGGCGGCAAAAGGAACCACCGATCCCGAAGCCTCCCCGCATCCCATCCTCTCCGATGTGCGCGTGCGCAAGGCCATCCAGATGGCCATCGATGTAAAGACCATCTCGGATGAATTCTGGTATGGGTATGCCAAACCGGTTTGGACTGAGTTCTTCCGGCCGCCATACAATATATGTGATGTGCCCCAGCCAGTCTATGACGTGGAAGGCGCCAAGGCATTACTGGAGGAAGCTGGATGGATCGACCAGGATGGAGATGGGGTGCGTGAATGCCACGATTGCACCACAGGTGCCGAAGATGGCTACAAGATGGAGATGGATTTCTACACTTATTCAGAATATGGTGAAACGCTCAACCTAACCCAGGAATATCTCGCTGAAAAGTTAGGCGATATCGGCATTAAATTGAACATACAAAGGATAGAGGGTGCTGTGCTTTGGGATACCGCAGAAGCTGGGGGGATCGAGCAAACCGGGAACTTCGATATGGATATCTGGGACGATGGATATTCGGGAAATGATCCTTCTGATTATCTGTGGAGCTACTATTACTCTGAAGCTGCGGTGCCTGACATGGGCTACAACTATGGGCGTTATATCAACCCGACGGTTGATGAATTGATCGATGCATCCTATACCCTGGATGAAGCGGAACGCCAGGATTATTTCTGCCAGATGGCCTCCATCCTGAATGAGGATTTACCAGAGTTGCTGCTCTTCACCACCGTAGATGCCAATGCCCATTCCTCCCGCTTGCAAGGGGTACGATCAAACGCTAACGAGATCGTCACCTGGAATGTGGCAGATTGGACGCTAAAGTAACCTGTTCGGCTGATCGAGGAGGATAAACAATCCGCATGGAGATCGCGTGGGCCACTATGTAATCAGGCGCATCCTGCAGGCAATCCCACTGCTGCTTATCGTCAGCATCGTCTTGTTTACGCTGGTCAACCTGGCACCTGGTGGCCCACTGGCGGGCAGGGGGCAATCGCGCCGCTTACGCCCAGAACAGGTGGCGATCTTAAAACGCCAGTTCGGCCTGGACCAACCCGTATACCTGCGTTATATCTACTGGTTGATTGGCAATGATTGGACCAAGATCGATACCGACGGGGATGGCATTAAAGACAGCCCCGGGCAGGGCAAGGGCATCCTGCGTGGTGATTTTGGCAACTCCTACCGCACCCGCACCCCGGTCATTGAGTCCATCGGAAATGCACTGAAAAATACGGTGTACCTGATGTCGGTTACGCTGCTCATCGTGGCGATCATTGCCATTCCTATCGGGGTGATCTCGGCGGTCAAGCAGTACTCGTTTTTCGACATCGTGGTCACCACGCTCTCTTTTATGGGCCAGGCATTGCCAGAATTCTGGCTGGGCCTGATCTTGCTGCTGGTTTTCTACGTGTGGTTGAAAAACCCGCTCACGGGTGAATCACTGCTGCCCGCGGGAGGCATGCACACCCTGGGAGTCCCATTCTCTCCAGGTGATTGGGCCAAGCATCTAGTTTTGCCCGTCACGATGGGCGTGGTGGGGTGGGTCACCTGGTACTCACGTTTTTTGCGCTCCAGCATGCTGGATGTGATCCACCAGGACTATGTACGCACGGCACGCGCCAAAGGGTTAACGCTCAACAAAGTGTATTTCAAGCACGCCCTGCGCAATGCCCTCTTACCCCTGGTGACTGTTTTCGCCCTTGACCTGCCATATATCTTTGCTGGCTCCCTGTACGTAGAGATCATCTTTGCCTGGCCTGGCATGGGCCGATTATATTATCAGGCAGCCATCGACCGCGATTATCCCATGCTCATGGCTATCCTGACCATTGGCACCATGATGGTGATCATCTCGAACCTGCTGGCAGATGTCGTATACGCCAAGCTAGATCCGCGGATCCATTATGACTGAAGCAACGCAAAGTACTGCCGCGCATGTGTCTGTCAGGCAATTGATCTGGAGGCGTTTCCGCCGGCATCCAGGGGCAATTATGGGTTGTATCGTGTTAGGGTGTATCGTCCTGGGGGTGATCCTGGCAGGTCTATCACCCTACGATCCGACAAGATCAGATACCAGCGTGCGCTTCCAGCCCCCCTCACTCAGCCACCCAATGGGGACGGATGCCCTGGGACGCGACCTGTTGACACGCGTCCTGTATGGGGGCAGGGTCTCGCTCCTGGTAGGATTATCGGTGATGGTGATCACCTTGCTGATTGGCGTCCCTATCGGCGCCATCGCCGGGTATTTTGGGGGATGGATCGATAATGTGCTGATGCGTATCACCGATGCCGCCCTGGCGTTGCCATCGCTGTTGGTGCTGATCTTATTAAGTGCCATCCTGCGCGAGGTAGAGGCGCCGTTTTTAAAGGGCAACCCGGTGCTGACCATCGCGGCGGTCATTGGACTCCTGGCATGGATGTTTACTGCCCGCCTGGTGCGCGCCTCCTACCTGGCAATCCGCGAGATGGATTACGTCACCGCCACGCGTGCCCTGGGGGCCTCGAATTTGCGCATCATTGCCCTGCACATCCTGCCTAATGCCATCGGACCGGTGATTGTGGAGAGCACGCTGGAGGTGGCCTATGCCATCCTGGAGGAATCGGGGCTGAGCTACCTGGGGTTCGGCATCCAGCCGCCCACGCCTTCGTGGGGCAACCTGCTCAGCAATGCCACCGAGTACCTGCAGAAGTACCCCTGGTTGGCCATTTTCCCCGGCGTGATGATATTCCTATCCGTGATCTCCATCAATTACATTGGGGACGGCCTGCGCGATGCCTTTGACCCTTATAAAGTGCTGCAGAAAATGGGAGAGGTGTAATGCAAGCCACGGTGAGGGTGCTGTCGGATGATGAATTGGGCCGCATCCATGAGGAAACACTTAAAATCCTGCATCATACCGGGGTGCGGGTGGATACAGCCCGTGGGCGGAAATTCCTCAAGAAGGCCGGAGCAAATGTGGATGAAGCCAGTCACATCGTGCACTTCCCACCCCGGCTGGTAGAGGAGGCATTAAAACAGGCTCCCAAGGATTTCTGCCTGAATGGGCGGCGACCAACCAGCTCCATCCCGATGAACCAGGCAAAGTGCGCCATCGTGCTGGATGGGAGCGCCGTTCACACCTATGATGTCAGCTTGCAGGCCCGCCGGCCTGCCACCCTGGAAGACTGGTACCTGGCCACCCGCCTCGGCGATTCCCTGGAAGAAATCGACGTATATTGGAGCATGATCGAGGGTTGCTGGGGTCATTCACCGGGCGATACCGTCGCTTACTGGAGGGCAATTTTCGAGAATTTCTCCAAGCATATCCAGGATGCAACCATGACCGTCGAGGAAAGCCGCTGGATGCTGGAAGTGCTGCAGGTGGTCTGTGGTGGCAGAGATGAAGTGCGCAGAGCAAACCCGGTGTCTTTCGTGCTATGCCCCGCCTCCCCCCTGATCATCGAGGGTGAGTATACCGATGCCTACCTGGAGACCCTCGATTGGGGCCTGCCGGCTGCGGTGATGACCATGCCACTCTTGGGGATTTCGGCGCCCGCCTCATTGATCTCTGAGCTGGTCCTGGCCAACTGCGAGACGCTGGCGATGCTGTGCCTGATCCAATCCGCCGCTCCTGGGACGCCGTTTATCTACTCAGCAGTGCCTGTGGTGGCAGACATGCGCTCTGGCCGGTATGGCAGCGGTGAGGTGGAAAATTCACTACTGGGAGCTGCCATAACAGAGATCGCTCGCATGTACCGGCTGCCCGTGGAATCAACGGTGGGCGGCTCTGATCACCACATGCCCTGCATCCAGGCCGGTTATGAGCGAGCTGTAAACTACACCTTGCCGGTCTTGTCGATGCCGGACCTGTTGGTTGCTCCCGGTTTGCTGGGCGGCTCGACCGTGTTCAGCCCCGAGCAATTATTGATCGACGTGGAGATCATCCGGCGCTGCAAACGCATAAGCCAGGGGATCGGGAGCGAGGCTGGGCAGTGGCTGGGCGAAGTTATCGCCATGCTCGGGCCGGGTGGCAACTACCTGGCACACCCAACCACGCGCCGCCTGGTGCGCTCGGGTGAGGTATATTTCAGCAGCATGGGGCTGCATGGCACTTACGAAAAGTGGGAGAAATCCGGCTCGCCGGATCTGATCTCAGAGCTGCGTGCAGAAATCCAACATAGAATTTCAACCTATACACCCTTGCCTTTACCGGAGGAAGCTGAGCGCGAGCTGACCTTCCTTGAAAAGCGAGCCCGCGCCAGCGGGTGAAATTTTGGAAAAATACAGCTAATTGCACATGAATCGACAAGAAAAATGTCATGGATTATCCTGGAGAGTGCCATATGCCCAACGAACTAACACCCCTCGAGCCGTTACGCACGACGCACCACCTGAATTTTCTCACCCCCCAACAGCTGGATGAGCTGCAAAATGCCACCCTGGAGATCCTGGAAAGGACCGGTGTGCGATTTCCGTCGCAAAAGGCCCTGAAGATCTTTGCTGAGCATGGCGCTCAGGTAGACTGGCAGGCACAGGTTGTGCGCATGCCACCGAATTTCGTGCTGAAGGCCTTGTCCACCATACCCAGGTATTTCCTGCTGGGGGCGCGTGACCCATCCTATGACCTGCAGCTGCAGGATGGGGTGACCTATTTCACCACCGATGGCTGCGGGGTGGAGACGGTCGATTTTGATACTCGCCAGCGGCGCCCTTCCTGCAAAGAAGATGTGGGCATCATGGCGCGCATATCCGATTACCTGCCCTCCATCGCCTTCATCTGGCCGATGGTGAGTGCCCAGGACCACGGTGAGACTGCCCCATTGCACGAAATCGAGGCAGCCTGGAACAATTCGGTTAAGCACGTGCAGAGTGAAACAGTGATGGGCGAAATACCCTGCCGCTATGCAGCCGAGATGACCAATGTGATCGCTGGCAGCCGGGAAGAGGTGCGGCGCAGGCCACCATTCTCCCTGGTGGTGTGCACCATCGCCCCGCTGGTGCAGGATACCGCCGGGATCGAAGGGGCTCTGGTGCTGGCTGAAGCCGGTATACCGGTGGGCTTTTTGGCGATGCCCACGCTGGGCACCACGGCTCCTGCCACCCTGGCTGGGGCATTCGCCATGGCAGATGCCGAGATCATCAGCGCCGCGGTGCTGATGCAGCTGCATGCGCCTGGGGCGCCGGTATTCCATTCCCTGATGCAGGCCTGGGCTGACCCGCGCACCGGCGGTTACGTAAGTTATTCGCTGGACAGCCGCACTCGATACGCGCCCGTGGAAATGGCACACCACTGGGGGATGGCCTCGCTGGGCGCCTGTTATGGCACCGATGCCCACGAGCCGGGCACCTGGCAGGGAGCTGCCGAGGTGGCGTTGGACCCGCTGCTGGCTGGATTGGCGGGGTCGGATATCGTCACCGGGTTGGGCCTCTCTGAGACTTATACCTTGCTGTATCCCGAGCAGATCATCCTGGATGATGACCTGTACCAACGGGCGCGTTACCTGCTCTTGGACCTGGAGGTGAGCCCGGAAACCCTGGCGCTGGACACCGTGCACGCGGTTGGCCCGGGCGGGCACTTCCTGGGTCAGCGGCATACGCGTGAGCATTTCCGCCATTCGCTGGTGCGCAGCATCACCCACCAGCTTGGAACGGATGGAAAATACCGCGAGCCGCGCCAGGTGGCCATTGAGAGGGTCAACTGGATCCGCAATAACCATCACCCCGAGCCCCTGGAGCCCGAGAAGCAGGCAGAGCTGAGGCGCATCCTGGCTGCGGCGGATGAAGAACTGCGAAAGGGGTGATGAATATGGCCAGTGAAACGCCTGCCCTGCAACCAATCACCCCAGCTTATCACGTGCGCATCCTGGATGATGAGCAGCTCGACCAGCTCCAGGAAGGCACGCTTGAAATCCTGGAACAAGTGGGCATTCACTGCCCCTCCGAGAAAGCGCTTAAAATATACGCAGAGCATGGGGGGCTGGTTGATTTTTCCCGGCAAATAGTCAGGCTACCCCGCAATGTGGTACTGGAGGCCATGAGCCACGCCCCACGTTTCTATACCATGGCCGGCAGAGACCCGGACTTCGACCTGCGGCTGGATGGGAAAGCGTTGCACTGTGCCACCGATGGGTGCGGCGTTGAAACGATCGATTTCGTCACCCGCCAGAGGAGGCGTTCCACCAAAGAAGATGTGGCCAAGATAGCGCGCGTGACTGATTACCTCAGCAGCCTCAGTTTTTATTGGCCGATCGTCAGCGCCCAGGATCACCCCCGTACGGCGCCGCTGCACGAAATTGAGGCCTCCTTCAAAAACACGGTCAAGCACGTGCAGTCAGAGACGATCATGGGCGAGTGGGCAGCGCGTTACGCTATCGAAATGGTGGATGTGATCGCCGGGAGCGAGGAAAACCGGCGGATCCGTCCACCCCTATCGTTGCTAGTGTGCGCCATCGCTCCCCTGGCACAAGACCGGGATGGCCTGGAATCAGCCCTGGCCTTCGCTGCAGCAGGTTTACCGGTCGGATTCATGTCGATGGTGAACACCGCTTCCACCGCTCCGGCAACCATTGCCGGTATGCTGGTCACGGGCGATGCGGAGATCGTCTCTGCCCTGGTGCTGATCCAGATGGCATTCCCTGGTGCGCCCTGCTTTCACTCCATGATGCCGGGCATCATGCACCCACACACGGGTGCGTTCCTTGGCTCAACAATGGAAGGCTCACAACTGTATCCCATCGGGGTGGAAATGGCGCATCGCTGGGGAGTGCCCACCCTGGCAGGCATTTTTGGGACGGACGCGGTGGTGCCGGGGTGGCAATCGGCAGCAGAGGCGGAATCATCCCTGTTGTTGTGCGCCCTGACCGGTGCTGAGACGGGCAGCGGCCTGGGGCTGGTGGAATCGTGCACATTGCTGTACCCGGAAGCCATCCTGATGGATGCGGATATCTGCCAGCGGGTGAGATATGAGGTCAGCCGATTGGACACCAGCCGCGAGGCCATGGCCCTGGAAGTGATCAAGGAAGTGGGCCCACGCGGGCACTTCCTGGCTCACCGGCACACGCGCAGCAACCTGCGCCAGCGAAAATTCTCTACTCTCACCGGGCAGCCAGGCCAGCCAGATGGATGGCGCGATCCGCAGGAAGTGGCCAGGGAAAAAGTGGACTGGATCCTGGCCAACCACTACCCCGAGCCTCTCGAAGAAGACCAGAGATCAGAGCTGAACAGGATCGTGAAAGCTGCCGATCGAGAAAAAGAAAGATCACCAGGCCGGATTTAAAATTCGCTAATTCTAACGCTTGATTGACCAACTGGAGGAGCTATGCGCTTCACTGCCCAAATCCTATCCGAAGCTGAGCAGGAACACATTCATCACCTGAGTCTGCGCATCCTTGAGCAGGTGGGCATCCGCTACCACGGTAATATCGCCCCCAGGATCTGGAAAGATAATGGCGTCCCGGTAGATGCGGATGCCGGGATCGTAAAAATCCCGCTCGAGTTCGTTGAGCAGGCATTACGAAACGCGCCGAAATCATTCATCCTCGGAGCAAGAAATCCTGCTTATAACTTCGCTGTCCCGGCGGCTTACACGCGCCACGGGTTGGATGGTACGGCTGCTTTTGCCGTGGATTTCCATACGGGGGAGAGGCGCTACGGGACAAGCAAGGACATCGAAAATGCCATCCGCATCTTCCATCAGATGGATATGGGCGTGATGGTCTGGGCACCTACCTGCGCTTCGGATAAACCAGCCAACGCCCGCGCTTTACACGAATTCTTCGGCATGGCCCGTTACAGCTCCAAGCACGGGCAGCATGAGCTTCACCGGGTGGAGCAGGTACCTTATCTCGTGGATGGCCTGAGCGCCATCATGGGTGGAGAAGATGAATTACGCCGTAGCCATGCCTTTTCACTGATCTACTGCCCGGTGGCCCCGCTGACTCATGACGGGCAGATGCTGGACGCCTACCTGGAGCTGGGAGAGGTGGGGTTGCCGGTGATGGTGATGCCGATGCCCGTCAACGGCACCACCGGCCCCGCCAGCTTATTCTCCAATATCGCCATGGCCAATGCAGAAATGCTCTCCTCGCTGGTGATCTTCCAACTTGCCCATCCTGGCAGGCCGGTGATTTTTTCCAGCTCCACAGCCACGATCGATTTCAGAAGCGGGGCATACCTGGCCGGCGTGCCGGAAATGTCCCTGCAAACCGCTGCCCTGGCGATCATGGGTAAATATTATGGTTTTCCCACCAGCGGGGCTGGTTTCACCTCAGACGCCAAGCAAGCCGGGCCACAAGCAGTGCTCGAAAAATTCATCACCACCCTGCCTGCCATCCTGGCTGGGGCGGATATCCTGGTGGGTTTTGGTGAAATCGACAGCGACCAGCTGCTGATCCTTGAGCAGATCGTGGTGGATAACGAGATCGCCCATTTATGCCAGCGCCTGGCAGAGGGGGTGGACTGCGCCGGTGATAAAGACTTGTTTGAGGATATCGCTCGTATCGGCCCGGGTGGGCATTTCCTGGCTTCCAAAAGCACGCGCCAGGCCGCCAGGAGCACGGAATTTTTCGTCTCCCAATTGATAGACCACCATCCCTATGAAAGCTGGGTGGAGCTGGGCAAGCCCACCATGTACAACAAGGCGCGCCAGTTAGTGACCCACATCCTGGAACAGCCCATCAGCGATCCATTGCCGGATGATATCAACGCTACCCTTGACCGCATCCTGGAGCGGGCAGAGCGCGAAATACCCAATTAACTGTCTCTTTCGTGGATCATTGGATCCATTTTCTTATACAGGGAAACAGTCGGTTAACTTACCTGCCTGTCGTGGCGCTCTTGCATCAGGCAGAGATTGATTTTTCTCATTTGGGTGAATATTTATAGGGACTCAGTTAAATTTACCTGAAAGCAATTGGATAAAGTAGCGGTAGAAGTGATCTACTCTACCAGCCAGCATGCCACCCGGTGGTTATCACTGATTTCGTGGAAAATGGGCTCTTTCTGGCTGCATATTTCCTGGACCTCGGGGCAGCGGGGATGGAAGCGGCAACCCTTGGGCGGGTTTAGCGGGCTGGGCACATCGCCACTGAGGATGATGCGCTTGCGGGTTAACGTAGGATCGGGGATGGGGATGGCGGAGAGCAGCGCCTGGGTGTAGGGGTGCAACGGATTGCTGAACAGCTCTTCCCGGGAGGTCATCTCGACCAGCTTACCCAGGTACATCACAGCCACCCGGTCTGAGATGTGCTCGACTACACTCAGGTTGTGGGCGATGAACAGATAGGTGAGTCGGAATTCTTGCTGCAGCTCCTTAAGCAGGTTGAGGACCTGCGATTGGATGGATACATCTAAGGCCGATACCGGCTCATCGGCTATGATGAACTTAGGTCGTAATGCCAGGGCACGCGCCAGGCCGATACGCTGGCGTTGGCCGCCGGAGAATTCGTGTGGGTAGCGGCGGGCATGGTATTCTTCCATCCCAACCATATGAAGCATTTCGATGGTGGTCTCAAAGCGTTCTTGTGGAGTGCCGATATGGTGGATCTTCAGCCCTTCAGCGATGGATTCACCGATCGGCATGCGCGGGTCAAGGGAGGCATACGGGTCTTGGAAGATGATCTGCATCTGGCGGCGCATGGATTTCAGCTCCTTACCCTTTAATTTAGCCACATCCACGCCTTCAAAGATGACTGAGCCGCTGGTCGGCTCGATCAAGCGCAGCAGGGTGCGCCCGACGGTGGTCTTACCGCAACCGGATTCACCCACCAGACCCACGGTTTCACCTTCACGGATGTCAAAACTGACGTCATCCACTGCCTGCACCCAGGCCACCACATGCTGGAACACACCACCCCGTACGGGAAAATATTTCACCAGGTTTTTCACTTCCAGTAAGTTTTTATGTCCATCACGATGGGTTGTGAGCATGTCCTTAGTTGATCTCCTCTTGCTAATCCCGTCAGGAAGGTTTCAGTGGGGCCGTGTGGCCAGCATGATCCTGGTAGAGCCAACAACGTACCACATGGCCGGATTCAGCCTGGTTCAGTTCAGGCTCCACTTGGGTGCAAATGGGTAATTGATATTGTACCTGAGCCTGGCAGCGAGGCGCAAATTGGCAACCGGGGGGCAGATTCACCAGGTTTGGCACGGAACCGGGGATGACGTCCAGCACTTCCTTGACAGTGCCGAGAACCGGGATGGAGGCTATTAATCCCTTCGTGTAAGGGTGCATGGGATTGCTGAACAGAATTTTGTTGTCCGCCTGTTCCACGATACGCCCGGCGTACATGACCGCTACCCGGTCGGCCATCTCGGCGATCACGCCCAGGTCGTGGGTGATCAGGATGACGGCGGTATCCATGCGAGAGCGCAAGCCGCGCAGCAGGTCCAGGATCTGGGCCTGGATGGTCACATCCAGAGCGGTGGTGGGCTCATCAGCGATGAGCAGCTGCGGGTTTAGTGCCAGCGCCATGGCGATCATCACCCGCTGGGCCTGCCCGCCGGATACCTCGTGGGGATAGGCACTGGCCTTGCTTTCCGGGTCTGGGATGCCCACCAGGTGAAGCAGCTCGACTGCTTTGTCCCACGATTCCTTCTTGCCCATTTTCTTATGGATTTGCAGCACTTCTGCCACCTGGTCGCCAACCCGGAATACCGGATTCAGGCTGGACTGTGGCTGCTGAAAGATCATCGAGATGCGGTTGCCGCGGATTTCTACCATCTCGGCCTCAGAAAGTTCCAGCAGGTTGCGCCCATCGAAGATGATCTCGCCTTGCATGACCTTTCCAGGAACTCCCACCAGGCGCATGATGGATAGGGAGGTCACGCTCTTACCGCAGCCGGATTCTCCCACCAGCCCGAGCACCTCGCCACGGCTGATGGAAAGGTCGACCCCATCCACAGCCTTGACTACACCGTCTTCGGTGAAAAAATATGTTTTCAGATTGCGGACCTCCAGTAATGGCTCAGCATTTGAGGCAGACACAGATTTTCTCCCGGAATCGAGATGGCAAATCAAACATCGGTCAGGCGTGATGAGTTAAGCATACCATGGATATCAGAGAAAATGAGCAAAATCCATTAAATAAATGGACCAGAATATTTTCTAAGAGTGACAATGCTAAGGGATAAAAGCTGTGCGGATGATCCAATAATTGAGCGATGATATAATGATTCTCAAATCGGGTTGGGCAGATTGTTTTTCTATGATCCAACATCCATCATGATTTCAAGGAGGATATTATGACCCCACAAATTGCCCCTTATGGCGCATGGATATCACCCATCTCTGCCCAGGAAGTATTTGCCAAGGCTGTCGGCCTGGGTGGTATTCGGACGGATGGTGCCGACCTGTATTGGTGTGAATATCGCCCCGATGGGCGTACCGTGATTATACGCCGCTCTGCAGGCGGGATGGTAACAGAAATCACGCCTGTTGCATATAACGTGCGCACACGCGTGCACGAATATGGGGGAGGCGATTACCTGGTGAGTGGTGGCGTGGTTACCTTCTCCAACTTCAGCGACCAGCAGCTCTACCGGCAGGAGGTGGGAGAGCAGCCCGTGCGCTTTACGCGACTGGACGGCATGCGCTACGCCGATATGGTTTGGGATAATGCGCATAGTCAAATAATTGCGGTGCGAGAGGACCATACTGACCCTGCCAGGCAAGCCATCAATACACTGGTGGGGATCAACTTAAGCGGAGATGAGCTTGTGTTGGTGGCGGGCAATGATTTTTACTCCAACCCTCGGCTCAGCCCGAGTGGGAGGCACCTGTGCTGGCTCACCTGGAACCACCCCAACATGCCCTGGGACGGCACAGAGCTGTGGGTAGCTGAGCTGCTGCCAGATGGATCGTTGGGCTCACACACACTGGTAGCGGGTGGGAAGGCTGAGTCGATATTTCAACCCGAATGGTCGCCGGATGGCAGCCTGTATTTCATCTCAGACCGCACCGGCTGGTGGAACCTGTATCGCCGGCATGCCGGGCAGCAGGGGACTGATGCCCTTTACCCCATGCAGGCTGAATTCGGCCAGCCTCAGTGGAGATTCGGTATGACGAGCTATGCGTTCACCTCTGCCGACAGGTTGATTTGCACCTACACTCGTGATGGAAGAGATTTCCTGGCGCATCTGGATACGAAAAAGCTCGAATTACATCGCATCGATATCCCCTATGATTTAATCGGCGATATCCATGCTGTGCAAAACCAGGCATATTTTATCGCCGGCTCAGCGACGCAACCCACTATGCTGGTACAAATGGATGTTGATAGCCAGACCATCAGCATAGTGCGCAGAGGGCGTGAGGTTACCCTCGATCCGGTGTATTTCTCCATTCCGCAGGCCGTCGAATTTCCCACCGAAAATAACCTGACCTCGTATGGCTTTTACTACCCGCCTAAAAATCCCGACTTCAAGGCACCCGCCGGAGATTTGCCGCCTCTCATTGTCAAGAGCCATGGCGGGCCAACAGGCTCTACCAGTACGGTGCTGCAGTATAGCATCCAGTATTGGACCTCACGAGGTTTCGCCGTCCTGGATGTGAACTATGGTGGCAGCACGGGTTACGGTAGAGACTATCGTGAGCGCCTGAAAGGCCAGTGGGGCATCGTAGACGTGGCTGATTGCGTCAACGGGGCGCGTTACCTGGCCTCAAAAGGGCTGGTGGACACTGACCGGCTGGCCATCCGGGGAGGCAGCGCCGGCGGATACGTGACCCTGTGTGCCATCACCTTCCACCATGTGTTCAACGCAGCCGCATGTTATTATGGCATCAGTGACCTGGAAGCCATGGCGCGCGAGACCCACAAGTTCGAATCGCGCTACCTGGACAGCCTGATCGGGCCCTATCCCGGGCGTAGCGACCTGTACGTGGCTCGCTCGCCGATCCACTACATCGACCAGATTGCCTGCCCGCTGATCCTGCTGCAGGGGCTGGATGACCCCGTGGTGCCGCCCAACCAGTCTCAGATGATTTTTGAGGCGTTGTTGAAGAGGGGTATGCCAGTCGCTTTGCTTACTTTTCCCGGTGAGCAGCATGGCTTTGTAAGGGCAGAGAACAATATACGTGCCATTGAAGCCGAGCTATACTTTTACTCGCGTATCTTTGGATTTGAGTTGGCTGAGAAATTAGAGCCTGTGGAGATAGAAAATATATAGCTTACTATCTATCCATTCCATTACTCGATCCAGTGGAAAGCGGATAAAACGACTGAACGATTAAAAATGGTGATGAGCAGCACCAGGGGTACGGCTGCCACGCTCCATCCCATGAGCTCTGGATAAGCCGATAGCAGCACCGCTACTCCAAAGGGAATCAGCACCGATACCCATCCTTGTAGAACGCCCCCGATATTTTGGCGGGGTACGTTTTCTTCAGTCAGGCTAGGAGACATTAATGTCCTGGCTTTAGAGTGCCGCAGGATATCATGAGCGGCTGCCAGGGTGGCATTGATCGCCAGGAAGGGCAATAATAAGGCCAAGAACAGGCTGGACAGAATCGTCAAGTGGCTAAACAACAGGGCTAACCAGCCAAGCATAGTAAAAACCCCGCAGGAAAGAATGATCTCATCTTTCAATATTTCCCTAGGGCGGATGGGCAGCGAGCGGAATAACCACCAGCGTGCCAGGTCGCTCCTCAATCTCCGGGTGGTCAAATTGCCCATGATAATGGTCCATACCGCGGCCAATAGTAATTGTAACGCCTTATTCGATGAGCTGAACATCCCCAGGCTTAATCCAAAGATCCAGATGAAATTGAATACCTCCTCTGACCGAAAGCTACGGAAAAATTGCAGCACATCCTTCCAAACGAGGATATTACTGCCTGAATGATTCAGCAACCGGCTAGGAGAGCGGGCCACACCCAGGCGTCGACGCTGCGAGATCAAGTTGGCCAGGCCGAACTGTCCGTAAGCACGAGCCTGACTCGTCGTAGTGAGGTGGCTGGTCTCCTGGGCTGCGCGGCTTAGATTGATGTTTTTAGTCTGCGAGAACAGGAACGCCAGTCCGATGATCATGTACAGGAAACTTATGCCTAAGCCCACCAGCAACTTTGATGCCGCGATGCCATTCATAAAGGCTGCTTCGATCGCGAGCCTGAAGGGAGCGACGAGGATTGGTTGTAGAGCAGGAAAAACGAAGCTTGCCACGATAAATACAACCATAACAAAGAAAACAAGGTGCATCCAGCGCATCTCTCTTCGCTGGTGCAGCCTGAGTGCTCCCAGGCCCCATAAACCTGCCTGAAAACCGACCTGGATTGGCATGATCACAATTAATGCACACGCGATGGCTTTCAGATATTCGATTACTGTGAAGAAGGTTATTTCACCCTGCGTTTGCCATCCAACGAGCGCGAAGGATAAAAGGACCGCAGCGGCCGCAAAAAGGATGAATGACCCCATGATTCCTTGTACGAACCACGCCAGACCCGTTTTCCTGCGGCTGACGGGTGATTGGCACAGCAGGTAAGCGTCTTCCTGGCTGAAAACGAAGGGGCTGCGCCTGGAAACCTGCCAGAACACGACCAATACCCAGAGAATAAACGCATACTCAACCAAAACGATCACAAAATTCACGGGTGGAGAGTAAACCTGGATCGCTCCGAAGGCGCTGGAGATGCCGCCACCCAGAAGGGCGACCACCGCGATGATCCAGGCGAGCCAGAACAGGCAGAAATACACCAGGTAGATCCGGTTGCCCAACGAACGGTCGCGCAAGTCATAACCCAGCGCTGAAAGCCAGTAGGCCAGGCGAGAGAACGTGCGTCGTGAAAAAAGCGTCCAAACCGGGTCCATGTTTTCACACCGTAGAAAGATAGCCATTCTTCAGGTAATAGACTCGGTCAGCCAACCCGTGCTTCAATCCTGGATCGTGGGTGGATAGTAAGACCGCAACCCCTTGCGTGCGATAATCTGCCAGGCGTTGGAGTAGCAACAGTTTGCTATCTGGGTCCATCGCAGAAGTCGGTTCATCCAGCAGTAAGACCTTGAATGGTCGGATAAATGCCAGCAACAGGCCCAGCTTTAAGCTCATGCCACGCGAGTAATGGTGTGGGAACAGATCACGTGCTTCCCAAAGGCCGAATTCCCTCATCAGCATTTCCGCCCGCGGCTCGAAATCTTGTGCAGCATCATGCGCAGATGCAATGAATCGCAGGTGCTCCCAGGCAGTCAGCTCGAAGTAAAACCGAGGCACATCCGGGATGAACGCCAAGCAACGTTTTGCCTCCACCTCGTCGCTGTCAAGGTCGTGGCCATCCACCCAGATCTGGCCAGAGGTGGGGTGCAGCAGGCCGCTCAGGCATAACAAAAGCGTGGTCTTGCCTGAGCCATTCGGCCCTTCGAGGACGGCGATTTCGCCTGGATTCATCATAAGGTCCATAGGTGCAAGCGCCTGGAAATTTCCATATCTGTGGCTTAGGTTGGTTACCTGAAGTAAGGGAGATGGATTCATATCAAACTATGTTCATCCACGTTATTTGTTATTTTACACTGCAGGGAGAATAACTCGCCCGGTGCGTTCGTAATGTTCAAATACAGGAAGATAACGTTCGACCTTGTTTGCCAGTGATTTCGGATCAAAGCGGACAACCCAGTTGATCGTCCACAGCAGGCGGCCGATTTGAAATGGCTCGATACGGTCCTCTGTCCAGGGCATGTGATACTCATACCCCTCCCGGAATGCTGCCAGCAACCCAGGGTAACGCTCATCATCCGTGGCTTCCAGCAGGTCGAGCATCCCCATGGCGATGTCGTGGGCGCGGAACCCCCAGATGGTGTCCTCGAAGTCGAGCGGATGCAACAGGCCATGGTGGAGCTTGATATTACCATGCCACAGGTCGCAGTGGATGATGCGCAGGTCCGACCGGTTGACCTGTGCATATGCTGCTTCCACGTGTTGGTGCATACGTTCCAGCACCTCGAGAGAATGAGCAGGTAGTACACCTGTTAGGTTCCCACCTTTTCCCCTGATGATCAGGTTAGGTTCCCCCCTGGATAGCCAGTGCTCAAACCGGCGCTGTGTGAAGCCTGCGGGTGCAACCCAGGTTGCGCCGTGATGATGAAGTACGGCAAACAGCTCACCCATTTTTCTCAAATTGCCCGGGATGAGGTAATGGTCGAGCCGGCGGCCTGGCACCCAGCTCATCAGGCAGGCGTTCCAGATCCCGGTGATCCCGTTGCCTGTCATTGGCACGATAAAATCACCAGTCCGTGTAGGCATCACCTGTGGCACCGGCACATCGGTATCTCGGGCAAGCGCATCCAGCCAGAGCGCTTCAGAGAGGAGGTCAGTATTGGTGCGCCAACCGGGAGATGCCAGCCGCAGCATATAGCGCTCTCCTGCTGCTGTCGTCACCCGGTAATGCAGGTTCGTGTCGAAGCTGTGGTAGCGAATCTCTGCGTCCTCCAACCCGTAGTGGTGTATGGCTGTAGCAGCCAGTCTCCCTAACCGGCGCAGCTTTCCGCTGAATGTCAGCTCAATATATGGCTTTTCTAGGGACATTATATCTACAATTCTAGGAGAGCTAGCGAAATTTAATTATTCGATATCCAGCGCCCCCGGTGGGGGACCTGCTGTGCTCTCTGACGTTTCAAACCCACAACCGTCTGATCCGGAGGTTTATGCTCTATCCATTGGGCTACGGGGGCCTCAGCCCATTATACACTGAGTTTTAATCACTAAAACTATTACATTGCCGGGTTGAATTGAGCGCTCATTATAAGATTGTGCAAGGAGAGCTCCTTGTGTAAAACAGCCTGGCACAAAGCGCTAATTTGCTGGACTCCTATGTCAGGCTCTCCAGGTAAGCTGGTCAACTCAGCCAGCCTCCCGCCCTCAAGTTTTCAATGACCTTCCAGCTACATACTCAGGCACGCGCAAAAGAGAAAAACAAACGGGTGAGAAGTAATGTAGCCAGAAAGAAGATGCCTCGGGATTAAAGGATTCAAAGGTCACCGCGCAGTAGTTTATCCCATTAGCTTGGTAGTCGCGCAATGCAGCATCTAATATGGCAACCGCTGCTCCCTGCCGGCGAAACGCTGGGCGGGTGTATGCTCCGGTAATAATCACACCATCCTCGCTTTCGAGAGAGGCCACGCCATCAAAGTCATACCCTTCAAAGCGCATGAAACTGGCTAGTTTACCGTGATCTTCCGCCAGCCAAATCCGATTCTTGGGGCGTTCCAGGAAAAGAGCATTTGCATCGGCATCTTTTCCCACCATCGTGGGCATAAAAATCGGTGAGCGGGAATAATGCCCACAGTGCTCATGATCGATTTCCGCTAGTTCTGCGGCATCCGTGGCTGTTGCTCTCCGAATGGTAAGTTCGCATCCACTGGTCTGTTGTATGGGCTGCATCGGTCGAATAGCATCGACGACCGTCAGGCCAAAGCCATTCCAATACCACGCGCTTTCTGCAGCTTGATCTTGTGCTAGCACGCTGATCGCATGGACCTGACAGCCTGATTCGCTCCAGCGTTCACCTGCCGCTCGGTATAGCAATTGATAAATCGCTGTTTTTTCTCGTGGAAGGACAGCATGACCCCATTCTGGTACGTAAGCCCCTTTCCGATCGGTCCCGCGGAATTGCTCGGCCAGGTACCAGCAAAGGTAGCCTATAATTTTACCGTCTTCCAAGGCAGCCAGCGCACAGGAGCGATCCACCATTGCCTGTAACCTGCGCCTGATTTGGGGGGCTTCTTGCATCTTATCGGGTAAACAGGGCGTAACCCGTCGCTGTTGCTGATAGGCAAGAATAAATAATCCAGCAGCTTCGGGAATATATTCCTCTAATAGCGGGATAATTTGCATTACGGCACCTCTTCAGGAAAAGCCTGGCTTATATAAACTATATCATATTGTGGTTTCATTGTTGGTATGCAGCGAGATATTATGCCCCCGGAGGGGGACCTGTTGTGCTCTCCAGCGGATTGAACCTCCCTCCAATGAACAGTTGGGACTAGGCACAACCGTCTGATCCGAAGTCAATCTACCTCGATAATGCTCATTCATTGGATTCCTCTGACCATTGTGGCTGGAATAGTGTGTCATTCAATCTCTACCCAACCAAATTCATTTGCCCATTTCATCCCTCCAGGCAAGATGAAGCAGCTCGAATGATCGGATCGGTTGTTTGAAGGAGTAAATGATCTACAGCCTTTTTCTAAGGAATTATCAGGTTGTCTATTATGGATTTTTTAACGCCTTATCGTGCCTTGCAACAACGCGTAAAATCATAGTGTCATCTTTTTCCCGTTCATAAGTTAGGCGATAATCAATATCCACCCGCGCTTCATAGATGCCAGATGCTCCCTGAACAGGTATCGTTTGCAATGATGGATGCCGGGGATCTTCGGCCAGGAGGGCAAGTTGCTTCTTCACCTTTTCTTGAACAGATGCTGGGAGGCGTGTAAAACTTTTTATAAATCGACGGGTGAACCTAATCTTCGGCATCGTCGTGTGCTAGGATTTCATCCAGGGCTGCCAAGGCTTCGGTGATGTTGGTATATTCAATGGTTCGTCCAGTTTCTAGATCAGCCTGAGCTTCCCGTTCCATTCGCTGCCAGCGATCGCTCCAGAACCAAGCCTGTTCAGGATCAATAATCTGGGCGCGTGAGATCACAATTCGCCCGGCTTCATCGGTGTAAAAAAGCAATTCGTCCCCTTCTTCTGCACCTAATAAATTGCGAATCTCCTGGGGTACAGTGACTTGGCCTTTGTTTCGTAAACGAGCCTTATATTTGATCTTATTCATGGATTGTGATCCTTCTGGTTAGAAAATCTAACTTTCCAACTATTATACCACAAAGATAATTGTAACAACTAGACAGCCAGAGATAAGTTGGGCAATGTACCAATTTTATAATTGCCGTCATACAGCTGCCTCAATCATGCACAGTCATGGGATTCCTCCAATTGTAGTCGCTGATATGCTGGGTCACTCCCTGGCGATCTTGAGACCCGCTATGCTCACCTAGCTAGCTTTGCTCGCTATTCTCGCTACGCTCGAAATATTCCAGGAACCCAGGATGAGCCGCTCGGCTTCGCCTCCCTTACTTCAGCATCTCGCCTGATGGATGATATTTTCATTTCAATACCAATCGATATCAGTATCAGGGGAAAAAAATCTGTAAGAACTTATAAAAATACTCGTTACAGATCGGTCCCCATGAAATCCTGGGGGCCGATGCTTTTTTCCTACGGTCCATTTCAAGAATTAATTAATGGCGCTAAAATGGCGTTAAATTATTCCTTTAGTTTCTCCTTTATGACAAAATATAGGGGTAAATACTCGATTTACCCCCATATATAGGCGCCCCCGGCGGGATTCGAAACCACAACCGTCTGATCCGAAGTCCTAGAATTGGTGTTCTACACCGTATATTTGGTGTTTTGTTGTCCACAGAATACAAAATATACGTCTAAAATACTCCAGCATGTCTTTAGAATCCACTGCGTAACAGCCCATCTGCATCACATCTGCATCGTTTTTAGATGAATGCTTAAAAATGTTTTTACAAATCATCAACAAGGGAAGGCAGCCTGAAAACCTGTCCAAAGGGGGGAAAAGCCACCTGATCCACATTCAAGTGCTTAGGAATTAATTGGCTATCGATTGTATTCATTCCCTATATGTGGTTCTAATTTGCACAAAACTGCGACTAAATTGGCGATGGTTTAGTCCATTAATTCCACGATTTATAATACTGTATCGGGATATCTGCACCGAATCTGCACTGTAGTATGAAGCAAGGAAAGGCGACCCGTAGTCCTGTCTAGAGGGAGATAAGGATAAAAACATTCCATTTGTAATTGACAACATAATTGGACGTGCAATTTAGTATGAGGTTAGGTTTGAGATTATTAGGGAGTGGGAGTGCCGCTGACGATGTATAGATTATAAGTCACAGATTTCCAGGTGGGAATCCTAGCCGTCGCCTGAAGCGAAGGTTGAGTAGCCATTAGCCTACTAGCTCTTGCGCAATGTCCTTTTGTTTCGCGTCCCGCTTCGTCGGGACACCATAGCGCAACAGCGGTTGGCTTCACCCAGTTGTTGGGCGGCTTTCGCGATATAGATGCGCGCACTGAACAAATAAAGCCAACCCATCAGATAGATAGTCAGCACGACAAGACTTCGGTCTCATTGGGGAATTAGGGCAGATACATCTTTTCTACGTAGGGTGACATCATCGCTCTGAGCAGTGCGCTATACGCAACGTCAAACCGCACTTCGGTACCGACATCAAGGCTTTGTTCCTTGACATCCAGAATCAGATGATCGCTGCTTGCTCCCAGAACATTTACCTTTATCCTGGGCCTGATTGCTGATACGTCAACGTCCTGCCGCCCGAGGGCGAGGATCGCTCTTTGAATGTTTCCTTTATCCTCGTATACGGGAACATGCCCGAACGCATCTTGGGCGATTTCGCCGTAGGGCTTTGAGGGCTTTGTCTTGAGCTCGATCACCTCAGCGACCAGCGTAAACACGTCCGTATACAGGCCAGGAATCCGCTCTCGGGTTATCGTGTCGCAACCTAGTAGTATCGCCTCACCGATGCGCAAGTGATTGACGAGGCCAACGTCCGGCGTCGAAACGAACCATTGGTAATTCGCCGAATTGCCTGCAGAGACGACTTCAAAATTGATGTCAAACTTGCGCTGAAGGTTGTCGACAATTGCAGACAACTCCTGCATATTTGCTTTAGTTGGTCTGACTCCCCCGAAACAAGCCAGATTCGTTCCGATCCCTGCCAGTTTGACGCCTTTCATGCCAAGCGTCTCCTTTACCACCGGCTCGAGGTCGGAGGGTAGTATGCCCTCCCGTAGATCGCCCAGTTCGATCATCAGAATGACTCGATGGGTTTTGCCGTGTTTGGTCGCCTGATCGGCAAGAAGTCGGATAACGGAGATCTCTGTATTGAGGCTCATGTCGGCAAATTCGACCACTCGCTCGACCTCGCTGGGCATGGGGGAGCGTATAAGGATAAGTTGCGCATCTATCCCACCCTCTCGCATCTTTTGAATGTTGGCGATGCGTGAGTCGCCAAAGGAGCGGATTCCGCTATTGAGCAGAGCATTCACAATCCTGAGAGATCCACAGACACCCTTCGTGACAGCCGTGATATGGATTCCCTTGGAACTGTATAGCGCTGTCAGTTTGCGGGCGTTATGGATCAGTTTGTCGAGTTCTATCTCTATCCGAGGTACTGACATCTCAATCACTGGCTTTCAAGTTGAGTCTCCTGATAGCAATCTGAATGATCTCATCCAGCAGAGTCTTACCGTCCTTTCCCTCCGAGTGTGCCATGAAGCCAATATAGCTACGAGGTTTCTCCTTGGGTGTGCACATCAACCCCGCGAAGGTGTTCCCCTCCAACAAGAACGGCCCTTCCTTAGTCAAAATTGTATCAATTCGGCCAAAGTCCTTAAAACCCAACACGTGGTAGGCCCGGAGCGCCAATTGCTCCATCATGTAAGTCTCTTCAACAGTCAGCGGAGCAGGACAAAGGAAGGTATCGTTATCCGACTCCTTTTTCTCGAAAGTTAATGTGTTATCCCCTTCACTATACACGATCTCTAATGGAGGAAGGGCTCTGGCATCCTCATTTCCCAGGACACCCAGAGTTATTTCTCTCCCTCGCAGGAATTTCTCTATGAGGACTGGCTGACCGATAGTCTCAATCCTTTCCACAACTCCGCTGATTAGTTGGTCGTAGCTGTGAACGATGGATGTGTCGTTGATCCCTGCGCTGCCTCGGCCGGCTACCGGCTTGATGAAGAGTGGATACTCAAATGGCGGGACGCCTCTAAACACCTTACAGTCCTTCTCTGATCTGGCCACACAGAAAGGCGATGTCGGTAAGCACGCCTGCTGCCAGAGCCTTTTCGTTAATGATTTATCGGTGGCGATGGCTATAGTGAACATATCGGATCCCACATAGGGTATCTCTAATTCCTCAAGGATTGCGGCTTCTACCAGGCTGGAAACGTTGAAGACAAGATCAACTTGGGAAGCCTGTAGATTATTGATGAAATCGGGACCCCAATGAAACTGGCGGATGCAATAACCAGCTTCGGTCAACGCTCGTTCGTGATGTTCCACCTCGGCGTCCGTCTCGTCAACGACATTATCAGCACCAATTAACTTTTCTTGAATTGCATAGTTTCCCCGTTTCTTGTTCAGTAAACCGATTCTCAGTCTTGCCATTTTAGTTCTTTCTCCTTCATGTTGCCTTTTTTTCTTGCTGCCCAATAGCCATGTCATCCGCCCCCAATCGTGCAGCCACCAGAGTTGTGACCAACTCGGGCAGATCGCTCGTTATCAACGAAATAGTGGGTAAGCGATAACATACAACAAGCTGGCCACTAAACAAGTTGCTAGCATTACTGGCAAGCCACGTTTATTCCACAGGGCAGAAGTGATCGGGGTACGTGTTCGTTCTGAAAGGTTGGCGACTACAATGTTAGCGGTCGATCCAATGATCGTCCCATTGCCACCAAAACCTGCTCCAAAGACCAATGCCCACCATAATGAATCAATATTCATTCCAGACGCCCCAAGCCCCTGGATAATTGGTATTAGGGCGATAGTGACTGGCACATTATCTACCACTGCCGAGATTCCCGCTACGAGCCAGATCAATATCACACCAAACAGAACGGGTGCTACATTTCCAAAGTTATTCAAGACAGAGACCAGTCTTTCTAGAGCGCCGGTTGCTTGTACTCCTCCCACCACGACGAAAAGGGCTACAAAGAATACTAGTACGCTCCATTCTATTTTTTTAAGTATGGTAGATGGGTCAGGACGGACCCATAATAACGCAGCCGCCGCTGCGCTCAAAGCAATGAAGGCTGGGCTTATTTTTAATACGGCATGAAAGAAGAAAACTAGCAACGCAGCACCCAAGACGATCAAGACACGCCTGGCTGTTACCCGATCTGTAAGGATTTCTGATACCTCAAGTTCCAGGATTGCATCAGGGTGAGCCGGTGGTTTAGAAAGTTCTCGCCGAAACAAGAAGCGTAAAAGCAATAGTGCTACCAGCCAGGCAACCAGAACAATCGGCAATGAATGGGTTAGGAAATCAGTGAATGAAAAATCGGCTGCAGAAGCAATCAATATATTTGGCGGATCACCAAGCAAGGTGGCCACTCCCCCGGTATCTGAGAGCAGTGCCTCTGCCATCAAGTATGGTAACGGGCTCATCCCAAGGATTTCACAGATCAGAATCGTCACCGGTGCAATCAAGACCACCGTTGTCACGTTATCCAGAAACATGGATAGCACCGTCGTAACTGTACCGAGTAATACCAATAATCGCACTGGTTTACCACCTGATAGCTGTCCAGCCCACACAGCCAGGTATTGGAAGACACCGGTCGGTTCGAGCAAAGCTACCAGGATCATCATCCCCAGCAGCAGTCCCAGTGTATTGAAATCGATGGCAGCGATAGCCTGGGCTTCAGAATAAAAACCGAATAACATGCCCAATCCAACCATAAGGACTGCACCTGCGAAGGCTACAATTGTACGATTGAGCTTCTCTGAAAAGATCAGCCCTAAACTAACCAGGAAAAGCAACGTTGATATTACGATGCCGATCATGGCTGCCCCGAGTTTGGATATTGCCAATTGGATAGTATGGCTGCCCCAATATCGACATGCGAAGCCAATCCAACCAGCCTTCCATCTTTTGCTACAACCGGTAAGTCAGGAAGCTTATGTTGCAGCATAAGAGCATAAGCACGCACCACTCCACAATCTTCTTCAACTTCAATGGCTGGCTGCATTAACGTGGAAACTTGTTGCTCTAATAAATATGGCTCTGGACGTGTAGTCTCAACTGCCCCAAAATCGTGAACGAAATCAACGTCGGTAATAAAGTTTACAAAATCGGGTAATTCCAAGGTGAGCAAATCATTTAATCTAACGACGCCGATCAACCTGCCTTGGTCATCCACTATCGGCAGAAGCCCAATGTGTCGCTCAACGACCACTCTTGCAGCATCCCGAATAGTTATCGTAGGTGGTATGGAGATCACATCGCGTTTCATACAGTCTCTGATGATCATAAGTTTTCTCCGTTATTTAGGTTATATCCCAATGGGCGAAGTGAGGGTGTCGCTGTGCAGCCAGGTTTACTAGCAGGCTGCCAAATTGCCCGTAATTGTAGCCGACCATTTCAGCTGCCAGAATCAGGCTGGTGTCTGGGCTAATGTCAGCATTATGGTTTACATCTAAAATGTAAAAAGTGTCATCACGTAAGCGAACATCCATGCGGGCATAGTCACGGCAATTAGTCGTACGATAGGCTGCTATGACGACTTCTTCCAAATTACTGAGTTGTTTGTGCGTCAGTGAAGCAGGCAGTCTGGATATTATATTTTGATATGCCAGGGAATTTTTATCAAAATTTGCTTCGTATGTGCATAATCGGTCATGGATATCAGCGAAAGATGAGAAGTCTATCTCAGCGGGAGGTAAAACGCGTAATGTTCCATTGCCAATCACACCAACGTGGAATTCGCGTCCGTCTATAAAATCCTCGACCAATGCTGGTTGTTGGAGTTCATTGAGAATATAGCCGATACGTTCGTGTAAATCCTCTCTTGATTGGACAACTGCCTCACGTGTAATTCCGACACCACAATGTTCAAAAGCAGGCTTTACGATAGCTGGAAATTGAGACCAGTTAATTGCATGGACTGTTGAATACACTTGCCATGCTGGGGTTGGTATGCCCTGACCCTGCAATCGTTGTTTGATACGACGTTTATCCTGACCAAGATCCAATGCATAATAATCAGAGCCTGTATATGCAAATCCTCGCTGCTCTAATTCCAGAGCAACAGATGAGCAACTATGTGGGACACCAGGCACTTCCTCACACCAGTTGAAAACGATCACTTCTTTCGGGTCATATGGTTGCAGCAAGGTTTGTAGATCGTTTGATTCCAGGTAAACAACGGTAACAATGTGTCCTATTGCTCGCAAGGCATCCACAAAAATATCTGTTATTTCTTCGGATTCACGGATCTCTATTTGTGACAAGTTGCGGTCAATGTCA
>CAYLPS010000032.1:0-32133 GCA_964385625.1 uncultured Anaerolineaceae bacterium
GTGTTGGAGGGGTCGAAGGGGTTGGTGAAGCCGGCGAGGGTGCTGCAGCAGGCACAGGATTGGCAGGGATGCCTTCTGTTTCGATGGACACACTGCCCGAAACACTCTTCAGGCGCACCTGGGTACCCCCTCCCTGGATTTGAGTTACCTTTAAGCCATGGCCTAATTTACTGGCAGTGGCAGGCAAGGAGGAACGTATGCTGCCACTGACGCTGTGTAACTCCACGTTGCAATGGGTATCTGCGGGTACCAACAGGCGCAACTCACCTGAGACCGAATTGAACAGGTAAGGCCCTTGCGAAATGGGGGTTTGCAGTCTGAGGTCGCCGCTCACCGTCGTTGCATTGGCTGAGGGAAACACCGAGCTCATCAGGCTTGTACCACCGGACACAGTATTCAAATCGAAGGTACCCGACAGGCTTGAGCCGGTAATATCGCCACTGACCGCGTTGAGCTTGAACGGCCCGGTCAGCTTTTCCAGCTGCATATCTCCACTTACCGTTTTAAGCTTGAACTCACCTTCCAGGCCACTTACACTGAGGCTGCTGCTCACGCAGGAGGCATTCACCAGGGTGCCCTGGGGGAGGCGAACGACATAATCCACCTTTGGCGGGTGAGACAGGAAGCCGAATAAGGCATCATTGGAACGCGTTTCCACACGGACAGTACCATCAGCATCCTGGCTCATTTCAATGTCATACCGGCCACTATCAAAATTGCCGTGTTTAACCGCCTGGACCTCGATCATACCTGCGTCTCCAGGCTGGATGGTGATTGAGCCACGGATATTGGAAATAAAGAACCGGGCTGGAACAGTGACCGGGAATGATTTCTCTAGGACTTCTTCAGTCATGAAAACCTCCGCTTGAATCGATACTTGAATGCCATGAATTTGGTTCAATCAATGAAAACTTCAATATGCTCGCCATCTTCATCGTCAACCACGTCGACGATTTTTCCTTCCATCTGCCCCGAGCGAATGGCATCAGCGATCTGATCAAAATCTACATTTGGGGCAAACTGGCTTGCGATGCTCATGCCAGCGTCGACGAGGCCCAGCGGCAAGTTCACACTAACTTTTGATTTGCCGGTAAGCATATCGGTGACGCGCACGCGCAACATACCCTTTCCAGCACGAGTGCTAACGAAACCACCCCCGCGTGTGGCGAAAGCGCCTGCACCCGTGGGGCGGGTTTCCTTGCGGCTCTCGCGTAAAGCCGCCAGCAGCTTAGCGCCCTCCTCCGCGGTGATCTTGCCCTCCTGGATCATGCGTAGTATTCTCATTCGTTCTTCTGTGGTTGCCATCGTGACCTCCTATAATTCCTTTGCTTATTTAAGTGAGAGCATTTCTTTCTTCAATAGCTCTAGCTATCCAATATAAACTTCAACCTTATCCCCTGAATCGCCTTCATCCACCTTCACATAAAAAGGCTGGTCGGGAGAGGTTTTATTCAGGGCAAGGATGACTTCATCCAGGTTTGTTTTACCCATATTTGGAATATGGGGACTGAAAATGTGTAACAGCCAGGCAGTGAAGCGGATGGGGATGGGCAGGCTGATGGCAATTGTCCTGGGCCATTCGCCCGGCTCTTGATGAACTCGGACATGCAACCAGCGGGTGGTGCGGCTGGCAACGGCCAGGCTGAGGATGATCACACCAAGCAATAATGGGAACCACAGGCAAGCGAACCAGAAGCCCAGACCACCATTCAGGTATGCAAAATACATCCCTACCCCACTACCCACCGTGATCACGATCCCAACCGTAAGGGGGATCCACCACCAGCCACGCCACTTTTTAATTTCCGATTCGAATTCGGCTGGCGATGTCGAGCCTGAAGTGTGGGCGGAGGGTTCTTCCACGGTAACTTCAGGCGCTGGAGGAGTATTCCCAGCGGTAGAGGCTGCCTCATTAACAGAAGCTGCATCCAGCTCCTCGGGCCCTCCCTGGAGAGAGTTGATTAATTTCACACCTTCGGCTGCGCTGATAATGCCTTTTTCGATCATTTCAAGAATTTGCAGACGTTCTGTTTCGTTGGTCATTGGATGCATTTACCTTTCAGCATAATATTTGCCCGGATCGAAATCATGGAGGGCATTCGCAAAACTACTCGTTGCCCTCCAGGGCAGAAAGCAGCTGCTCGGCCTGTTCCGGGGATATTTTCTTTTCTTCCAGCATGTGCAGGATTATCAGGCGCTCGTCCTCACTGACCTGCTCGCCAGGTGCTGTGGGTGGCGAAGGGGGGGTGGGTATGTTAAAGCTCCAGCTGCGATGTGAGTGCCGCGCGGCGCGTTCCATGGTATGTGATTTATGCTCCATGTGCCGCTGGGCAGCTTCCATTTTCCGCTGTGCGATGGCTAATTTTTGCTCCATTTTTTCCTGGGCACGGCGAACGCGGTCCTGCGCACGCACAGCAGCACGCTCACTGGCTTCACGGGCACGATCTTCAATTTTACGCGCCTGCTCAGCACTGAGCTTTGCCGTGCTTAAACGAATGGATAGGCTGGATAGCTGGGCATTCAGCTGGTCTTCGATCATGCGGACCTGCGAATCGACCTGTTGGTTGATTTGCTGACTGACTGCATCGGCCATACCTTCCACTTCACTGCTGATATCAAAGTCAAAATCTTCCAGCTCCCACCCGGTGGCATGGGTATCCAGCACGACATTCCCATCTGCTGAGAGGGTGACCTTGGCGTCCCCTTCAGCCAGTGTGAGGGCGTAAGGTGACTGAACCGGGGCAGAAGCGTGGATCCCTGGCAGGTTAACCATCACCTGTGCGGCTTTTGGAACGCTGATTTCAGCGCTAGCATCAGAGGAAAGGCGGCAAAAGATATTCCCGCGGCAGCTAAACTCATATTCGTGGGCGGGTGCCGGATCCAGGTGCAGGATGATATTTCCGTCTCCACTCGCTTTTGCATTGCCGCTGATATCACTCAACGTGAGATTGCCTCTCACAGTGCCGGTAATCATAAAATCTCCCTGAACCCTGCGAGCTGAAATCTCGCCATCAACGGTGTCCACCTGAAGATTGCCATCCACATTCTTAACAGCCAATTCCCCGTGCACGGTGCCGATGTGGATATTACCCACATTACGCATCTCGAGATCTCCATCCACCTGGTCAACTACCAAATCACCTTCCACGGCTTTAATGGCAGCATCCCCACGAACGGCCTCAATGTGCACAACAGATCCACGCGGGATGCGAATATTACAATTTCCGGTACAGCGGATGAGCACCTGGTCATCCTGGTTCTCAAGGGTAAGACCTTCGGGGATATCAGCCTTGGCAACAACTTCGAACTCGTCCTGCCCTTTAAGTCGAAGGTCCCCGCTGACGTCCAATTTCACCTGTGGTGAAGCACCAGTAGTAACGAATTGCTTATCCATGATCATTTCTCACTTTCTTGAAGCAGGCGCATGGCTTCCTCAGCACTGATTAAGCCCTTGTCGAGATCTTCCAGAATACGCTGCCTTTCCTCATCGCTCAGGCCGGTGATGGGTTCCTCTCCACCAGGCTCATACCCCAAGGCGCGGATCACTTCGTGCAAGCGGTTACGGATTGTGGGATACGACAAGTCAAGCTCGTCTTCCATACGGGTGATCTTGCCCTCGCAACGGATGAATGTTTCAACAAAAGAGAGCTGTTCCTGGGTGAGCTGAGAAAATGGGCCACCAGTGAAGCGCCCTTCAATGGTGGTGTCACAATCGGGGCAGTAAATGCGTGTGACCGTGACTTCTCCTCCACAAAGTGGGCAGCGTGTGGGTAAGGTGTTCATTCGAGGTCGCCTCCAGCGAGTTTGTCAGGATGCATATTCATCATCTTTATCTGGCTCCTTAGCTATCACAACATAATCAAAAAATCGGGTGACTTGGCTTTATCAGCCTTCAAAGATGCACGAGGGCGATCTTTCAGCCTATGCCCATAATTGATCATTGCTTCACCGAGGACAAAGAAAAAACGATCTACCGGCGAAGGTTTGAATTGAATGGGGTTCATGTCGTCTGTGACCCCATCATTGTCCCGATTAATCGCTTTACCGTCCATTTTTATCCTTTCAATCATCATCTGACCAAACATAACAGCCTCCTTTGGTGCCATTCGCTGTCTGTTTCTAGAGAACATTATACACATTTTTTGATATTTGTCAATAAATATTTAATATTTTTCACCTATATTTTTGAATTTTTGAATTCTATATTCAATATTTTAATTGGGGGTTTCGGATCTGTAAGATATATGCTATCGAGTATCCAGATGCACAGTGATCAAACCTTGAGATGAGGTTCGTCGTGGATCAGATGCGTGGGCAGGTTTGGTTCAAAAGGCACATCGCGGTGATCTTACATAAAAAGATAGATTTGCTGCCCCGGGGAAAACCACCAGCCAAAGATTCATAGATCTTTATATAAAGACGCTTTGCGATTCACTGTAAGATTAGTATACTTCGTGGTTACAATGATTGTTTATTCATTATATTCGTATAATTATCCCAAATCGAACGTTTTCGCCATATCCAAATCAATCGGACGGCATGTATGATACCGGGGATGTGCAAAGCAAGCCTGTTGCCAGAGCCATTCAATATACATCCTGTGCCAGCGCCTGCAAGTCTGGAGGAGAATGCACAATTTGTGGCTGGTTTACTGCTATCCTCCACCAAAAGCGATGTACATCCGGCAGTTTGATAAATTCTCATGTACCAAAGAATTGGCGCTATTCTACACAAAGAGCTTATCCAGCACCTGCGCGACCGGCGCACATTGGCGGTTCTCATCCTCACCCCTTTGCTCCAACTCTTATTGATTGGTTATGCAGTCCATATGACAGTCACTGACATCCCTACGGTTGTCGCCGACCAAAGCCTGGATGTGCAAAGCCGTTCATACCTGAATGACCTGGTAAATTCCCAATACTTTACCCTTGTGGCATGGGTTCCCAGCCAGGCTGATGTGTTGAATTACATCGACAAGGACAAAGCCAGCGCCGGTGTCGTCATCCCCCCTGATTTCGCTACCCACGTAGCACAGGGGGATGCCCAGGTGCTGTTCCTGGTGGATGGCTCGGACATGTTCACATCACTCTCGGCTTTCAACGCCGCAGATTTTATCGCCCAGAATCACGCCATTAAACTCCAGCTGGCCACTGCGGCTGACCAGGGTCAGCCTGTGAGTAGCCTGCCCATCAGTATCTATGTCAATGTTCTCTATAATCCTGACATGAAAGATTTGTGGTTCTTGATACCCGGGATGATTGCCATCCTGCTCCAACAGGAATGCATCATTCTAACCGCCATGGCAGTGGTACGAGAGCGCGAGGCAGGCACCCTCGAGCAAATCCTGGTCACGCCCATCCGCCCGCTCGAGCTTATGGTTGGCAAAGCGCTTCCGAACCTGATCATCGCCATGATCAATATGCTCACCATCCTGGCAATTGGCGTTTTCTGGTTTGAAATGCCTTTCATGGGAGGGTTCTGGCTCTTCACCGGCCTAAGCATCCTATTCTCGCTGGCAGGGCTCGGACTTGGGCTGCTCATCTCCAGTGTTTCTAATAACCAGCGGCAGGCCCTACAGTTAACCATGGCCATTAGCCTGATCGCCCTGGTGCTGGGAGGGGCATTTTTTCCTCGTTATGCGATGCCCACCACGATACAATGGCTCGGCGACCTGATCCCCGTGACGTATTTTATCCCCATCTCACGCAGTATCATCAACAAAGGTGCCGGCCTGAATTACCTGTGGGTCAATGCACTGGCATTGGGCATCTATGTGGTGGCTATAATCTTTATCGCCACGCGCGCTTTCCGCCAACGGTTGGAGTGAGGTGAAAGGATGCGCAAATCCTACCAACGCTTGATGTCAATTCTGTGGAAGGAGTCCATCCAGGTGCTGCGCGATTGGCGGACACTGGCGATGACTTTCTTGCTGCCCTTGTTCGAGCTCTTATTGTTTGCCCTGGCGGTGCATCTTACTGTTAGTCACATCCCGCTGGCTTTGTTCGATCAGAGCAAAGACCAGCAAAGCAGGGCATTGGTACAAGCTCTGGTAAATTCATCATATTTCGACCTGCAGTCAAACCTGGCGAGTGAGAAGGATGTACTCAGTGCAATCGATAGCGGGCAGGCACGTGCCGGCATGATCATCCCGCCTAATTTCGCCAGCCAGGTGGCACAGGGAAATGCCAAAGTGCTCTTCTTTCTGGATGGCTCCGACTCATTCAGCGTCCAGTCTGGTTACAGTGCGGCGAATACCGTCGCCCAGCAGTTCGCGTTAAATATCGCCTTGCGCAAGATGGCAGCTTCCGGAATTCCGCCGAGCAAATTGTCCGCGCCCATCACCACTGTACCGCGCATCCTCTTCAATCCCGGGAATGTGGACCTAATTTTCATCTTGCCCGGGCTGATCGGCATCGTTATCCAGCTTCTAGCCATCGGGAATGGTGCCCTGGTGGTGGTGCGCGAGCGTGAAGCGGGAATCATCGAGCAATTATTGACCACCCCGATCCGCCCACTGGAGCTGATGGTTGGAAAATTGCTGCCCAACATGGTCGTGACTCTATTGGATGTGTTCCTGATGGTTGCGGTGGGAGTGTGGTTCTTCAAGGTGCCATTCAAGGGGAGCTTTGGCTTGTTTTTCTGGCTGGCAATCCTGTTCGTGATATCTTCCCTGGGTTTAGGGCTGCTGGTTTCCACCATTTCCCAAACGCAACGGCAGGCACAGCAGTTTTCCAATATCTTCACCATGTTCAGCATGGTGCTGACGGGCTTCCTTTACCCAGTGGCATCCATGCCTGCCGTACCACGGCTCATCGGTCAGCTTATGCCCCTGACTTATTTTTTGCGCATCGTCCGGGGGATCATCACCAAGGGTATGGGGCTGCAACTGCTGTGGCAGGATGCGCTGGTGCTGGTTATCTACGGGACCGGTATTTTAATCCTGGCGTCACTTACCTTTCGTAAACGGTTGGACTGATGAGCAAAATGGCAAACGAGTACACAACTGCACCTGCTATCTTTGCCAAGGATATGGCCAAGGTTTTTAAAACACGCGGTGGCCCGATAACCGCAGTAGACCATATCTCGTTTTCGGTTGCCTCGGGTGAAACTTTCGGATTGATTGGACCAGATGGGGCTGGAAAGACCACCTCCCTGCGCGTGCTCCTGGGCTTACTGCGCAGGACTGCAGGCAACAGCTCAATCCTGGGTTCCGATTCTATGCAGGATACCTATGTCATTAGAGAAAAAGTCGGATACATTGCCCAGCAGTTTTCCCTCCCAACTGATCTGACCGTGATGGAAAACATGCGCTTCTTCGCCCGGGTCCACTCCCTTTCTGAAGAAGAACAGGAAAGGCGTATCCCTGATCTGCTGGAATTGGCCGGCTTAGAAAACTTTACATCACGGCTTTCAGGCAATTTATCGGGGGGAATGAAGAAAAAGCTGGCACTGGCTTGTTCCCTTGTCCATGGTCCGCAGGTTGTGGTGCTGGATGAGCCAACGTTAGGTGTCGATCCGGTTTCCAGGCGTGAGTTTTGGGCCTTGCTTGGCAACCTGCGGGTGGAGAGAGGCCTGACCGTATTTGTGTGCACACCATACATGGATGAAGCCGAGAGATGCAATACCGTGGGCTTAATGTACGCCGGCCGCTTGATTGCCACCGATACCCCGTTGGGTATTAAGCACATGGTACCCGGAGTAATGCTTGAATTCATACCATTGCCCTTCGTGGCTGCGCGTGACATGGTAGCCGAGATGGAAGGGGTGCTGGAATTGCAGACCTATGGAGCAATGCTGCATGTATTCGTTGATGATGCTGAGCTGCGCCGCCCGCAGATTGAGGCAGCCTTGGCCCAAAAGGGAATCAGCACCAGGGGAATGCGGACGATACAACCCAGGATGGAAGAAGCCTTTATCAGCCTGATTAATCGCCAGTTAACAGGCGAGCCGAAATCGGAGAAAGCATGAGCAGGATGAAACCCGAGCACATGGTACAACCCGAGATCCCCAACTCCCGCTACTCCATCCAGGTGGAACATCTCAGCAAACAATTCGGGGATTTCATGGCCGTGGATGATATCAGCTTCAATGTTTCGCCGGGTGAGGTTTATGGCTGGCTAGGTCCAAATGGGGCAGGGAAAACGACGACCATTCGCATGCTCTTAGGATTGCTGACACCCACCAAAGGTACCGCCCATGTGCTGGGTTATAACTCCACCACCCAAGCGAAGGTATTGCAATCTCAAATAGGCTACATGTCGCAACTATTCACCCTGTACAACGACCTCACAGCCAGGGAAAATATCCGCTTTTATGGACGTACTTATGGCCTTTCAAGTAAAGACTTAATCAAGAGAGAGGCGGAAATTATCGAAATGGCTGGCTTGCAGGGGCGTGAGAAATACCTGACTGCCAATCTCTCGGGAGGTTGGAAGCAACGCCTGGCCCTGGGATGCGCTATTCTCCACCAGCCAAAGGTGCTTTTCCTTGATGAACCGACCGCTGGTGTGGATCCAATCAGCAGGCGTGAGTTCTGGGGGCTCATCTATTCCATGGCAAAGAAAGGGGTGACGATACTGGTCACCACCCATTACATGGACGAAGCAGAGCTTTGCCAGCGTGTGGGATTCATTAGCCAGGGTAAGCTGATAGCATTGGATACGCCTGACCAGCTCAAATACACTCATATGCGTGGGCAAGTGCTGGAAATCAGTACTTCCGAGCCCGATAAGACATTACGCGCCTTGAAAGCTGCACAAGCAAACCGTGCTTTACCGTTGGAGGAAGTTGCACTTTATGGATCCCAGATTCACGTGGTAGTCCCTTCCACCCAGGCAGACAGCCAGTCCATCCTTGATTTTCTGGCAGCTGAAGGATTACCAGTCCCGTATATTGAATGGATTGCCCCAACTCTGGAAGATGTCTTCATCTCAGCGATCAGGGGATAAGCATCAACATTGAGCCGCTTCTTTTGGGAGGTGTTCGCGTGAAACAAAATTACTTAACTACTCTGCTCTCTTTTTCGATCAGCCTGCTACTTGCTTCCTGCAGCCTGATCAGCCTGAATATGGGCAGCACCCCACTTATTGCCTCAGGGACAATTGAGGCTAACACAGTCAACCTGGGGTCAGAAATTGGTGGAAAAATCATTGCCATCCATATCCAAGAAGGAGATAACCTGGCTGCAGGCACCCAGGTTTTTCGGCTGGATGATTCGATGCTGCAAGCGCAGCTCACCCAGGCGAATGCCGCTGTAAAGGCTGCCCAGGCTTCACAGGCAGCTGCCCAGGCTAACCTCGAATTGCTCCAAGCCGGGCCTACCAATGCTCAAATCCAGGTGGCGCAGGACCAATTGAACCAGGCCGAAGCTAACCTGAAGTCGGTACAGGCATCCGTGTCGGCCATAACTATCGGCTCGCGTCCCGAAGATATCAGCGCGGCAAAAGCTCGCCTGGACTTTACCCGTACTGAGTATTACAGCATGATCGTGGTGCTTAGCGTTGACCAGACGGGCAACGTAAGCCAGGCCCTGAACCAGGCGACCAGCAGCCTATCTCTGGCGAAGGAACGAAATACCAATCTGGTAGCCGATAAACTCAACCCCACCAGCGCTTTAGCCGCCTCCACCGCAACCATTGCCGATGATCAGGCAATCGTCAACCAATTAACCAGCGCATATCAGGGTGTGCAGAATACCGATATGCCTTTTTACCAACAAATCGAGCAAGTAAAAACCGCTTTATACCTGGTTAATCTGAACTTATCCAGGGCTGAGGCGCGCCAGGCAACCCTTTTAGCTGATCCAAACATGACACAGGAAGCCAAAGATGCCGCTCAATCTGATGTGGATGAAGCACAGACGTTGCTTGATATGTGCCAAACCGCTTACGATAGCATTTCAACAGACAGCCCGGCAGACCAGCTCTATAGCGCCTGGACGAATATGCAGACCGCGCTCACCGATCTAAACAGCCTGGCCATCAGCACGCCTGGAGGGCCCACCCTGGAAAGCCTGCTCAACCAACTGGATGCCGCCACCGCCCAACGGAACGCGGCCAGCGCCAACCTGCAAAATATAAAGAGCGGTGCACGCAGCGAGCAAATTACGGCCGCCCAGGCGCAGGTCAATGCAGCCGATGGCCAGGTAACTTCCGCCCAGGCCGCAGCTGTCCTGATCAACATACAGATAGGCATGATGAAAGTGTCTTCTCCGGTGCAAGGTGTGGTGCTAGATATACCCTTTAGCGCCGGCGAGATCGCCCCGGCAGGAGCCACGGTGGTGGAAATTGGCTCACTGGATACGGTGACATTAACGGTGTTCGTCCCGGAAGACCAATACGGGGTAATAAAACTTGGCCAGAAAGCCTCGGTCACTGTCGATTCTTATCCCGGGAAAACCTTCGAGGGTGTGGTGAGCTATATCTCCGACCAGGCGGAATTCACTCCCCGCAATGTGCAAACCGTGGAAAGCCGCAGTTCAACGGTTTATGCGGTAAAAATTTCGATCCCAAATGCCAATCACGATTTAAAACCTGGGATGCCAGCCGATGCTGAATTCCAGAATTCCTCAGGATAGCTCCTGAAACAAGCCATTAGCTCTCAAAACCAGCAGCACTCTATCAGCAGATCAAGGAATTCGTAAGGAATATAAGTTAAAACAATGCATCCCACAGGGAATAGCCTGTGGGATGCAGGGTAAATTCACAGAAATTACTTGTCGTCACCGCTGCCCAATGAAGCTATCTGGCGCAGCAAACCAAGTACCAACAGCCCCAGCTTAATGCCCTCTCCTGCGTTGAGATTTGGCGCTTCGGCCCGGTTTTTAGCCCGTTGGATCATCAAATAGGCGGCGCCCAAGCCGGTCAATGCTCCCACCAATACCCCAATGAACAGCACACGCCCGCTCCAGGAGGTGTCGATCTCGGGAGCCTGAGGTTGTTCGATGGTCACCATCTCTTTGTTTTGTTTTGCCATGGATAATTCCTTTCACGATCCGTATAGACCTGGTCCGAGCTAATTCAGCGGATTATTCGCTAAAATTTTGTCTCTGTGCCGACTTGTGCGCATAGCTGGCTAACTTTTGGGCAGCTGCCCAAAATGCCTGGCCTCTCAATATCGGTTCAGTCATCAAATCTGCCAGGCGAGCAACCTGGCCGCCACCGCGGTCAAGAAACTGCTGGATGCGACATGCAATTCCTGGCACAGCTCGCAATATCCTGTGGAGCACATACACGAGTCCCACCAGGATCGCCAACAGGACGAATGCGATGAATAATGACGGCAGGATCATCCATACCAGTGAGGTATCAGCCCATCTCCTTAATTCTGTAACAGGTTGGGTAGCCGACAATATAATAGCACCCAGGGCAGCCAAACCCAATAAGATTCCGACCACCATAGGTAGGGTGATTTGCCAGAAGGCTTCCCGCTCATGTTGAGCGTGCGTTTTAGGATTTCGCTCGAGTGGCTGCATTCTAATTTGTTTATCCATCCTGTACCTATTTTAGCATAATTTATGGTTGATTTCACCCGGCACGCTGGCGAACCACTTCAAATAATAAGATGCCCGTGGCAATTGCAGCGTTAAGACTCTCGGATCCACCAGGCATGTGGATGTGCACCCTCTCATCAGCCAGCATCGTTGACTCTCTTCCTGCACCTGCAGCCTCACCCCCCACGATGAGCCCCAGCGGGGAACGAAAATCCACCCGGGTATGAGGGTTTCCGGCAACCGCATCAGCCAGATACACGGTTAAATTTCCTGATAAGGATTTCAGCGTCCAGCGAATTTCTTGCCAGGATTGGGTAATGAGGGGCAGGTGAAAGTGTGCTCCCATGGCCGAGCGAACCACTTTTGGAGACCATGGGTCAGCACAGCCAGGTGCCAGCAGCACAGCCTGTGTAGCAGCGGCAGCCGCAGTGCGCAACACAGTACCAAGGTTGCCGGGATCGCGCAACCCATCCAGGATGAGCAAGAAATCTGGCGATGATGGGATGGGCAGTGTTTTTTGGGCCAGGACAGCCAGGATTCCCTGGGGATTTTGCGTCTGGCTGATGGACTTCATCACTGTATCCGATAACTGTTCAACAGCCACACCCTGCGCTGAGAACCCATCCACTGCTGCTTTGCCGCGTTCATCCAGCTGGCCGGTGTAAAAAACAATACGAGCAGGCCAGCCTGAACCTAACGCTTCCTCGGCCAGGCGCACTCCCTCAATCACAAATTCCTGTTGCTGCCGTCGTACCCTGGCCTGGGTCAGCAGCTTGCGAATTGCCTGGACTTGGGGATTATGCAGCGAGGTGATCATCTTGCTTCCAAATGTCCAAGAATGCCTGTACGGTGGGCTCATCATATAACACCAGCCGGATGAGCTCCATTCTACTGGCTGGGTATGAACTCAGATAATCTTGTATCGTATTAAGCATCACGCGGGCAGCCAGGGCCTTGGGAAAACCAAAAATACCGGTTGAGATCGCCGGAAATGCGATGGAGCTCAGGTTCAGCTTATCACCTAAAGCCAGTGAGCCTCTGATAGCCTGGCCTAGCTTTAGCTCTTCGTCTCCATCGCCCCACACCGGACCAACTGCATGGATGACATAACGGCAGGGCAGGTTGCCTCCGCTGGTATAAGCCGGCTCTGCATGTGAGACCAGCCCATGCTCCTTTACCCACCGGTTGCTTTCAAATTGTATGGTCGGACCGCCGCTACGCACAATGGCACCTGCTACACCCGCGCCGTGTGCCAGGTGCGAGTTGGCAGCGTTAACGATGGCATCCACGTTTTCTGCAGTGATATCGCCGTGCACAAGCTGCAACACCTGGCCCGACGAAAAAGTATATTGCTTAAGGATAATGTTCATTTTTTTCACTCATCAGCATCATTTTACCTCACACCGGGAATAGATAAAAAGAACCCGCCATCATTTCGAAAGCGGGCTCTAAGGGAGTTTTGTGTGGGTGATGAGTAAGGGTTATTCTGCTTTTGCCTGCGCAGCCACCGCGGCGAAGGCCTGCGGGTCGCGCACTGCCAGGTCGGCTAGCATCTTGCGGTTGATGGCAATCTTGGCGGTCTTCATGCCGTGGATCAGCCGGCTGTAGGATAAGCCGTTCAATCGTGCTGCGGCGTTAATGCGTGCGATCCAAAGCTGGCGTAGATCGCGCTTGCGTTGGCGCCGGTCACGGTAGGAATACCATAATGACTTGAGCATGGCTTCATTGGCGCGCCTGAAAAGACGGTGGCGGGTGCCAAATTGACCAGCATTCATCTTTAGGATTTTCTTGTGGTGTCGGTGTCGATAAGGACCAGTTTTTACACGTGCCATTGTTTTCTCTCCTGCGTACCCCTGGGCGCCGGTAGTATTACATAACCAGTTTCATGCACCCAACGGCCGCACTAATAAGTGGATGGGATGGGGCTGGGAATGACCTCAGAGGTCAGTCCTACTCAGCTTTCTTCAGGTAGGGTGCCAGGCGGTGTACACGTTTGACAATCCCGCGTCCTTTGACGGGGAGCATCTCAGTGAACATGGCCTTGACACGCTTGGAAGTGCGCCGCCGCAGGTGGCTCTTGCCACCCTTGGTGCGTACGACCATACCCGTTCCGGTGACTCGGAAGCGTTTCGAAGTCGCCTTGTGGGTTTTTAGTTTGTATTTCTGTGTTGATTGCTTGCGAGGCACGGCTCTAACTCCTTCTCACACAAAACTCGGGGGCAAAAGCGCCAGCCAGTGAGGCCTGACAGCCTATGCCCGCCGGGATAATTCCTGATCAATTTAGAATAACTTACTTCTTTTTGGTCTTGGACGGTGCCAAAACCATTACAACGCTGCGACCTTCCATCATCGGAGCTTGTTCGATGGTCGAGATATCCGCCAACTCTTCCGCCACTTTCTTGAGGTCATTCAGCGCCAAATCAACGTAGTCTATCTCTCGGCCTCGAAAGCGGATGCGCACCCTCACCTTATTACCTTCTTCCAGCCAACCACGGGCATTACGGATCTTGAATCCCTGGTGATAGACATTGGTTTTCGGCCTCAGGCGGATTTCTTTTACTTCAATTTTGGTTTGTGCTTTGCGCGCGTCACGTTCTTTCTTGGTTTTTTCGTAGAGGAATTTTCCAAAATCCATGATCCTGCACACAGGGGGATCTGAATTGGGAGCTACCTCCACGAGGTCCAAATCGGCTTCATTTGCCAGGTGTAAAGCCTCCTGGATGGGGACCACACCCACATTTTCGCCATTGGCGCCGATCAAACGGACTTCTTTTACTCGAATAGCCTCGTTGATTCTATATTGTATCGCGCTGATGTGTTACTCCTTTCAATACCTACAATTAACAATCGCCAAATGCCAAGGCATTTAGCGTGCCCGATAATACCATGAGACTATCATAATCGTCAACATTTTTGGGGAATTAAATAATTAACAATGGTAGAGACGCTCGCCACGAGCGTCTCTACTATGAGGGGTTGATTGCACTCCCACGTCCCCGCGAGTGGCGCTGTTCACACTAACGTACGTGCCGGGAATGCTGGGGGTTTGAAAATTTTCTGATAATAACTGAATTGTTTTTCTGATACCATCATAGTACGCAATTGTCCTCGAAACAGTCTGTTAAATATTAAAATGTGCGTTATTTGCCTCGATTTCCACCCGAAAAAAGCAATTAAATAAATACCTTACAAATTTGTTAGGTGAAACAAGCTTTATGTTGGGGCGGGTCTCGAGACCCGCCCCAACGATAAGTACGCTTGGTGCCTACAATTCAGGCGAACGATTCTCGATGCGGTGCTTTGCCAACTGGATAAACTCACCCACCGGCATACCATCCTGGCGCTTGCCATCCCGCTTGCGCAGTGAAACTGTGCTATCCGACCTCTCACGCTCGCCTACCACCAACATGTAGGGGATCTTGAACAGCTGCGCCTGGCGGATTTTGGCATTCATGCGCTCGTTTGATAGATCTGCTTCGGCGCGGATCCCCATATCCTTCATCTGGCTGACCAGTTGCGCAGCATAGTCATTGTGGGCATCGGTGATAGGTATCACGCGCACCTGGTCGGGCGAGAGCCACACGGGAAAATTGCCGCCATAGTGCTCGAGCAGGAAACCGATCATGCGCTCGTGTGTGGATAGAGGTGCGCGGTGAATACACAAGGGTGTCTCTTCCTGCCCATCGCGATTGATGAAGGTCAGGTTGAAGCGTGGTGGAACGGCGAAATCAACCTGGTTGGTTGCCAGGGTGAACTCGCGGCCTATGACCGACCAGATCTGGACATCGATTTTCGGACCGTAAAAGGCAGCCTCATCGGGTACTTCTTCATAAGGCACTTTCCCATTCTCCATCGCCCGGCGCACCATCTCTTCGGTCTTGAGCCACAGCCGCTCATTTTCCACGTATTTCTTGCCCAGGCCGCTTTTATGATGGGTGCTAAGGCGCATCAAATATTTGTCGATGCCGAAGATTTTAAAATACTGGTGGTACAGGCTGATCACTCCCATGAACTCCTGCTCGAACTGATCTTCAGCTACATATAGGTGAGCATCATTCATCTGCATCGAGCGTACGCGCATCAGCCCAAATAGCTCGCCGCTCTTTTCATAGCGGTAACATGTTCCATATTCAGCCAGGCGGATGGGCATGTCGCGGTAGGAGCGGGGCTTTGAGGCAAAGATTTTGTGGTGCATGGGGCAGTTCATCGGCTTAACGTAATACTTCACACCCTCCATCTCCATGGGCGGGTACATGCTCTCAGCATAATAGGGCAGGTGACCCGAGTGTAAGAACAAGTCCTCCTTCGCCAGATGGGGTGTGCGCACGCGCAGGTAACCAGCCTTATCTTCGAGCTCCTTGGCGAGCTTTTCCAGCTCATCGATGATCACACCGCCACGCGGCAACCACAGGGGCAAGCCAGGACCGATCTCCTCATCGAATGTGAAGATTTCCAGCTCCTTGCCCAGTTTGCGATGATCGCGCTTCTTGGCTTCCTCGATCTGCCACAGGTATTCCTCCAACTCCTTGGAAGTCTTCCAGGCGGTGCCATAGATGCGCTGCAGCATGGGGTTATGCTCATCACCACGCCAATAGGCTCCCGAAGAGCTGAGCAGCTTGAGAGCGGAAGGATTGATCTGCCCTGTGTTATCCACGTGTGGGCCACGGCACAAGTCGGTGAAGGTATCGGATGTGTAGATGGATATCTCCGGCTTGCCCTCCAGGGGGTTGCCATACTCGTCGGTCCCGCCTTTTTCCAGCCCATCGATCAGCTCCAGCTTGTAGGGCTGATCCTTGAAGATTTGGCGCGCTTCTTCAGCACTGACCACCCGGCGGGTGAACTTGTGGTGTCCGGCGATGATCTGGCGCATGCGTTTCTCGATCTTCTCCAGGTCATCTGGAGTAAGCGGGCGCGGCAGGTCAAAGTCATAGTAGAAGCCATTCTCGATGGGTGGTCCAATGGTGTACTTGGCCTCTGGGAACAGTTCGAGCACAGCTTCGGCCATCACGTGTGCTGCTGAGTGACGGATGCGATAAAGCTCCGTTTCTTCGTAACGTTCTTTTTTTGTTTCAGCCATTCAAGCCTCCTTCGAATATCACATCAGTGCATGATAGATCTTGTTTTGAAATGAGCCAGCACATATTAATGCAGACTGCACAATCGTTAAGATCCAACCTTGCAGTGATAAAAAAATCTCTCGCCCAACTGGGGCGAGAGAATTCTCACGCGATTCCACCCAGATTTACGCCTGGTCTCCCAGGCACATCTCTTTAGACCGATAACGGGGTCAGCCGTTCACCTTACTCAGGATTTCCCTTTCAGGGTCACGCTCACAGGTGGTTTTGACTGGTATATTACCGAAGGAGACTTTCAGCCCATGATCTCCCATCTCTGGCGGAACCATCCCAGCTACTCGTCCCGGTCTTTGCGTTTTGAAGTTTGGCGAATTATACTACCTTTTCTCCAATATTCAAATGTATCTACCATACCTCAACAACGATAGGCAATCAACAAACCATCTCGTATGGGGATTATCGAAGATACCCAATGGGGATCAGTTGTCAAGAGGCGGGTAAGCTCGCGCACCCCTTCTGTGCTGGGATCGTCATCGCCTCCATCCAGCACCTGCCCGTGCCACAGCAGGTTATCCACGAGGAGCACACCACCTGGGCGCAATTTCTCTCGTATCAATGGCAGACTCTCAGGGTAGCATTCCTTGTCAATATCATTGAAGATCAGGTCGAATGGACCGGTCATTTGCGACAAGGTTTCAATCGCTTCAGCTACGTGATATTCCATCAGACTCGCGTATCCAAGCTTTTCCAGGTGCTGGCGGGCATCCTTCGATAATCTCTCGTCCCACACCACATGGTGCACCTTGCCGCCGCCATTTTCCATAACCGCCCGTGCAAACCAGGCTGTAGAATACCCGTAACCCGAGCCCATTTCGAATACAGAATGCGCACCAACCATGCGGGCAATCTGGTAGCATAAATATCCACATACCGGGCCGATGATGGGGAAGTGTGTCTTCTCGGCATATGCCTCCATGAGGCGCAATTCTTCGGATCGTTCGGGCACCAGCCTGTCGAGATAATTGTTTACTTGGTAAAAATCGTGTAAATCACTCATATTTCCCTCTTTTTTTTAGATAAAATTAGCTAATTATAACCATTATTGTCAATATTCATAAGGAGATAAGCCGGCTTAATCAAAAAAAAATCCCTTCTCAAACCTGCATTCCCATGTTAAACTCTAAGCGCTTGAACACTTGCGGGCGCTCTCGCACGAGGGCGTCTTTTTGTGCAGAGATATTCAATGTATATCCTCCTCACCGGCTCTGTGGCATTCGATTACCTGATGACCTTTCCAGGTTATTTCCGCGAGCATATACTACCGGATAAACTGGATTCGATCAGCCTTTCCTTCCTGGTGGATTCATACCGGAAACAGCAGGGGGGAATTGCCCCCAACATCGCCTATACACTAGCCTTGTTGGGTGAGAAACCTCATATTATGGCTACTGTGGGAGAGGATTTCAGCGATTATCGCAAATGGCTGGAAGACAAGGGGGTGGACACTTCGAGAATGAAAGTGATCCCGGGGACAGTATCAGCATCCTTCTTTTGCAATACAGACCGGGATAATAACCAGATCGCCAGCTTTTACCCGGGTGCCATGGGGTATTCATCTCAGCTTACATTAAAGAACTGGGAAGGACCATTGCCCGACCTGGTGGTCATCTCGCCCAGCGACCCAGAAGCGATGAAAAAACACGTGGCGGAATGCAGGGTACTTAATATTCCTTATATTTATGATCCCAGCCAGCAAATCGTGCGACTGACAGGTGATGAGTTGCACACAGGCATCGAAGGGGCGTTGGCGCTGTTCGTCAACGATTATGAATTCGGACTAGTGCAGAAAATGACCGGGCTCACCCCCGCTGAGTTTCTAAGTTATGTACAATTCATGGTAGTGACGCGCGGCAGCCGTGGATCCTATGTATACACACGAGAAAGGGAATACGATATACCGGCTGTACCACCCGAGCGTATCATCGACCCTACTGGGGTTGGCGATGCTTACCGTGGAGGCTTTCTAACCGGTTACAGTCACGCCATTGACTTGGATATCTGCGGCCAGATGGGCACGCTGGCAGCCACCTACTGCTTGGAATGCGAGGGCACACAGTCGCACTGCTACACGCTGGCCGAGTTCATCGCTCGCTTCCGCAAGAACTTTGATGACCATGGACAACTGGACAAGCTGTTAGATATAAAAAACCAATCCTGATGGATTTCAATTTGGGAGATGAAATGGAAAACTATGATATCAAAAACCCAAAATTAGCTGAAGGAGGACGGCGGCGCATTGATTGGGCAGAGCGTGAGATGCCCGTTTTGCGCCTGATCCGCGAACGGTTTGTAAAAGAGAGGCCACTGAAAGGCGTCCGCATGTCCGCCTGCCTGCATGTAACCACTGAAACGGCTAACCTGGCCCAAACCTTACACCTGGGGGGGGCCGACCTGGTGATAACCGCTTCGAATCCGCTCTCCACCCAGGATGACGTGGCAGCCGCATTGGTCAATTATTATGAAGTGCCCACCTTTGCTATAAAGGGCGAGGATAATGTCACGTATTATAAACATATCAAGGCTGCTCTCGACCACTCTCCACAAGTCACCATGGATGATGGCGCTGACCTAGTGAGCACAATGCACAAGGAGCGCCGTGAACTGCTGACAAATGTGATGGGTGGCACCGAGGAAACTACCACCGGCGTGATTCGCCTGCGCGCCATGGCAGCTGATGGGGCGTTAAAATTTCCGGTCATCGCCGTAAATGACGCCCAGACCAAGCATTTCTTCGATAACCGCTACGGTACGGGGCAATCTACCATCGATGGCATCGTGCGCGCTACCAACGTATTGCTAGCGGGCAAGATTTTCGTGATTGCCGGGTACGGATGGTGCGGGCGGGGGCTGGCCATGCGGGCACGCGGCATGGGTGCTAACGTGGTCATAACCGAGGTTGAGCCACTGCCTGCCCTCGAAGCGGTGATGGATGGCTTCAGAGTGCTGGAAATGAATGAGGCGGTAAAGATCGGCGATATTTTCGTCACCGTGACAGGCGACATCAATGTGATCGACCAACATCATTTCGAAGAGATGAAAGATGGAGCCATCGTTGCCAACTCGGGTCATTTTAATGTCGAGATCAACATCCCGGCACTGGAGGCGATGAGCAAGGAAAAACGCCTGGTCCGCCCCTTCGTGGAGCAGTATGTTCTGGCAGATGATCGCCGCATTAACCTGCTGGGCGAGGGTAGGTTGATCAATTTGGCTGCAGCAGAAGGACATCCAGCCAGTGTGATGGATATGTCATTTGCCAACCAGGCCCTCAGCGTGGAATATATGGTTAAAAACGCAGATAAGCTGGAAAAGAAGGTGTACAGCGTGCCGGCGGAAATCGACCGCGAGATTGCTCGCTTAAAGCTGAATGCGATGGGTGTACAGATCGATAAGCTGACCCCTGAGCAGGAGAAATACCTTAATTCATGGGAAGAAGGAACTTAAGGGACGCCACCCAACGAAAACCAGCGACCAGCTAAGGATATGCTGTGTTGAAATGATAAAGGTCAATCCGGTAACGCTGGTGGGGAGAATCGTCAGGCTCGAGCCATTGAGCGAAGCGCATATTACTTCACTGGCAAAAGTCGGCTTGAATGAAAAAATCTGGACTTACATGCGATACGGGAACATTGAAACCGTAGAGCAACTCAGCGTGTGGGTGAGAGAGCTGCTCGACTTGCAATCCCGGGGAACCGACCTGCCATTTGCAGTTTTCCACCTGGCAGCCGGTGAGGCCATTGGTTCCACCCGCTATCTCCATATTGATCATGAAAACCGCTCGCTGGAGATCGGCGGCACTTGGTACGGCCTCGAATATCAAGGGACATTGGTCAATACAGAGTGCAAGTATTTACTACTAAAACACGCCTTCGAAGACCTGGAGTGCATCCGGGTTTGGCTTAAAACCGACTCGCGCAACCAGCAATCACAGCATGCTATCGAAAAGCTTGGTGCGGTCAAGGAGGGTATATTGCGCAATCACATGATCCTACCGGATGGGTATATTCGTAATTCGATCATATACAGCATCCTGCCCAATGAATGGCCGGATATAAAACTAAAACTAGAGGCCAAATTGAAGCTTTAATAAAGAACTAGTGGAAAAAATTATCTACCAACCACACAATATTCATTACTTTGCAAAATTCACGGCTGCATGCTACAATAAAATCCTGATAAAACGAAGACCTTATTGGTGGGATTCCACCAACGCAGATATAGATAAGAGCACAATAAAAGATGAGTAATAAGAAAATTCGTATTGTTCCACTGGGGGGTCTTGGAGAAGTGGGCAAAAACATGATGGTGCTCGAGTATGGTGAGGACATTCTTATCATTGACGCAGGACTGATGTTCCCTGAAAACGACATGCTGGGGATAGATTACATCATCCCAGATTTCCAGTACCTGCTGGATAAGCGCGAACGCGTGTGCGGGATCATCATCACGCATGGTCACGAAGATCATACGGGTGCCATCCATCACCTGCTGGAGCAGATTAAAGCACCTATTTATGCTACCCGCCTGACCCGAGGCCTGGTGGAAAACAAGCTATCGAGAGGCGGTTTGCTCAGCCAGGTTAAGCTGAACACAGTTCAAGCCGGCGGGGTGGAACAGATTGGACCTTTCAGGGTCGAATTCTTCCATGTGTGCCACTCCATTCCAGATGGCGTGGGGCTGGGTATCGAAACCCCGGCTGGACTGATCGTTCACTCGGGTGACTTTAAATTCGACCATACCCCGGTAGATAGCTGGCCAACCGATTTCGCCAAGCTGGGCGAATTCTCAGGGCGCGGCGTGCTGGCCTTATTGTCAGATTCAACCAACGCCGACAAGCACGGTTGGACACCATCGGAACGGGTTATTGAACCGGCATTAGATCAAGTTTTCCACTCAGCATCGGGGCGCATTATCGTTGCCACCTTCGCATCGGTAATATCCCGCATGCAGCAAGTGGCAAACATAGCGATTAATCATGGGCGGAAAATTGCCTTTGTGGGAACGAGCATGAATGAAAATGCCCGCATCTCTCGCAGGTTGGGCTACCTGGACATCCCCGACAATTTAATGGTCAGCGTGGACCAGGCATTAAAGATGAAGCCCAATCAGATTGTGCTGATGTGTACCGGCTCGCAGGGTGAGCCATCATCCATATTAGGTAGACTATCCACTGGGACGAATCGCCAGTTCGACCTGCAAAATGGCGATACGGTGGTACTTTCCTCGCACCCAATCCCCGGGAACGAAGAAAGCGTGCACCGTGCCATCAACCGCCTGTTCAGACGGGGCGCCAACGTGATCTACGACGCCATTGCCCCGGTGCATGTGTCGGGACATGCCAGCCAGGAAGAGGAGAAACTGTTGATTAACCTGGTTAAACCCAAGCATTTTATCCCCATCCATGGCGAGCTGCGCCACCTGCACCAGCATGCTGACCTGGCGCAGGATTTGGGCATTCCAGCCGAGCGGGTAGCTACCGTGGAAAACGGGCACACAATTGAATTCGATAATGGGGTGATGAGATTGGGAGAACGAGTGCCCGGTGGCTACGTCTTTGTCGACGGAGCCGGGGTAGGTGACATTGGTCCCGGGGTGGTTCGAGAGAGGGAAGCCCTGGCTCGTGATGGAATCGTGCTGGTTAATCTGTCATTAGATCGCACAACCGGTGTGCTCACCGATGACCCCGAGATCATTACTCGTGGCTTTATCATCATTCACGGTGCCGATGAACTGATGGCCGGGATGAGCAAGCTGATTTATGAGACCGTGCGGCGTGCGAATGGCGAATTGAAGGACGACCTGCGTAATACTTTGATGAGCTACATATACAATGAAACCAAACGCCGTCCAATGATCTTTATCAGCACCAGCTGGAACTAAAACAACTGACGGACTCCCTTCACCGGTAGTATCTAATATCCTGTGAGGTGGATTTCACGAAAGAAAGGTCACCACAATCAGGATCAGCGCCAGCAGGATCAGGATGATCACGGTGGCCCACACCAGAATATTGAATAACCTGCCATTACGGAAATTGCCCATCAAGCGTTTATCATTGATCAATATCAACATGGTGACCAAGATCACCGGCAGTAAAACCCCATTAAACAACTGGCTAATGAGCATCGCCTGGATCAAAGATTGGATTGGCAGCAGGATGATGGCCGCGCCAGGATAATCAGGGCTGTGTTTATACCGAAAAAATCGACGCATCCTTCAACTCGCGGCTGACGCTATTCTCCAAGCCAAAGGATTCACATACTGTGTAAGCTGTGGAGAGCGGAGGAAAATCTGGCTCCACCTCATCCAGAGTATCAGCCAGTGTAGGTATATCCAGCATCTCAAGGATTTGGCTACCTTCCTGCCTGGTGAGTTCGCAATGACACACCGAAATGTAAAGCACCAGGCAATATCGACGGCAAGGGAGCATAATAATTTTGGATATACTGCACTTCAGTTTGTGCGGAACTTTCTGTGGGTATTTACCGTCTATGTCCATGAAATTAAATAACATGGAGGTTACAATGCGTAACAAATTAATCATCCCCATTATCCTGCTAATTGCAGCCACAGCAATAAGTGCCTGCAGCGGGAACGTCCAATTCGGACAAAACCAACCACGGACGATCAGCGTGACCGGTAATGCACAGGTCATACTGGCTCCGGATATCGCTTATATTTCCATTGGCGTGCATAGCGAAGCACAGAGCGCAACCGAAGCAGTAGCCAGCAACAACTCACTCACTCAGAAAGTCATTGATGCCATCAAGAGCCAGGGTGTGGATGCCAAAGATATCCAAACCACGAACTTCAGTCTGTACCAACAGGAAAAGTTCGATAAAAATGGCAACTCACTGGGCATTTTCTTCATGACGGATAACACCGTTTATGTGACCATGCGAGACATTACCAAAATCGGCAATATCCTGGATGCTTCGATCGCTGCAGGAGCCAATAATATCTACGGCATCAGCTTTGACGTTCAGGATCGGGAAGCTGCAACTTCAAGTGGGCGAGACCAGGCAATGGCGGATGCGCAAACACAGGCGGAGCAGCTTGCCAAGGCAGCCGGTGCCACCCTGGGTGCGGTACAGTCCATCCAGTATTACAGCAACAGCCCAAGTCCAATTTATTATGACACGAAAGCAGTCCCCGCTGGGATTGGTGGAGGAGCGAGCGTGCCTATTTCAACCGGCCAACTCACCCTGACGGTATCGGTCAATGTCACCTACGCCATAAAATAACAGGCTGAAACATCCTGAAGTGGGCTTTGTGTCCACCGATAATAAACTAGACTATAATACCTCTCGTGAGAGAGGTATTTATTTTCCACCCACCTCGCCAAAAAGGAATGATTATACATGGGATCATGGTGCTATGCTTGGCGGGTATTGGCACATTCGGCATATGGAAAGCCTCCCTGGCAGTCAGTGGGATCACATTCCTTACCTATTTGCTAATCTTCCTCGTCTCGCTGGCCTTCCTACCCAATCTCATCTACCGCATGTTTGCCCTACAACGGGCGCGGTATACACTGGCGCGGGATGGAATCAGCCTTTATTGGGGATTGCGCCGTGAAGAAATTCCCATCGACATGGTTAATTGGGTGAGAGCAGCTGACAATGCGGGCTTATCACACGCCAAACCATTCATTCGCCTGCCTGGGGCTGTGCTAGGAGTAAGAGCCGTTTCAGGTGACAAACCGGTTGAATATCTTGCATCGCGCAGCACGCAGCTGGTGATGATCGCTACCCCCAAGCGAGTGTATGCCATCTCTCCAGCTGATCAATCCGAATTTCTCAATACCTACCGTAAATTGGCTGAATTCGGCTCGCTGGCTCCTATTAAATATGCCTCCGAATATCCTACCTCCTTGTTATCAAGCGTATGGACGGATCTTCCCGCCCGTATCCTGCTAATCATCAGTGCTCTCATGCTAATTGGGCTGGTTATCTGGGTGAGTGTCAGCATACCCAACCATCCAATGAGTGCGTTACGGCTGAATGCCGACGGCTCACCTGTGGAGCTTGTGCCGGGAATTCGCCTACTTCTTCTACCCGTGTTAAATACCTTCTTCTTTATCGTTGACCTGTTTTCGGGATTATTTTTCTATCAAAGAAAAGAAACCCGCTCGTTGGGGTATCTCATGTGGACAAGCTCAACACTTACCACCCTGTTGTTTTCAATAGCATTATATTATATATTGCGGGCAACTTAGCGATTTGCGCCAATATCATTAAGCATGCACATTCTTATCGGATTTCTTTTAGCAATTCTTATCGGAGTACTTGCCTGGCGAGTGGGAGCATTAACCAGAAGCGGCGCATTAAGCGCGGCGCTTACGGGTGGGCTGATCTTTGGATTCGGGGGCTTTCCCTGGGCAACGCTGCTGCTCACGTTTTTCATCACCTCCAGTGTATTGTCACGCGCCTTCGCCAAGCAGAAAGCCATCCTAGCCGAGAAATTTTCCAAGGGCAACCAGCGCGATTGGGCACAGGTGCTGGCGAACGGTGGATTAGGAGCATTGCTGGCGGTAATCTTCTTTATAATCCCCCAACAAGTCTGGATTTGGCCGGCATTTGCCGGCGCCATGGCGGCGGTGAACGCAGATACATGGTCAACCGAGCTGGGGGTGATGAGCAACATCCTGCCCAGATTGATCACTAATGGAAAAACGGTCGAACGAGGTTCTTCGGGAGGCGTCACCTTAACTGGAACACTGGCAGCTTTGGGCGGCGCAGCACTGGTGGGTATCATTGCGGTGAGTTTCCCGCCTTACCACGATTGGCTACTCCGCTGGGGGATCATAGCATTGGGAGGTCTCATCGGATCACTATTCGATTCAGTGCTGGGGGCAAGTGTGCAGGCTATTTATTGGTGCCATACTTGTAATAAGGAGACCGAACGGCACCCATTGCATACTTGCGGAAGCCCGACCGACCAGCTGCGCGGTTGGCGCTGGATGAACAATGATGTGGTTAATTTCGCCTGTTCGTTAGTTGGGGCAATTGTCGCGGCGGGTTTATGGGTATTATTTACATAATTTTGTCCCGCTAACCACCTATCTCGCTCATTTCACGGTTATGGGGGATGACACCATCTGCTAGACCATGCCCCCAGGGTTTCTGCCAGAGCCCATCAATGATCAGCTGGCGCAGCTCCGCCTGAGATGCGCCCTGGCGCAGAGGGGTTATTAAATCCACTTCTCCTTCACGCAGCAGGCAAAGGCGCAGGTGGCCATCAGCAGTCAGGCGAGCCCGCGAGCATGCATAGCAGAAAGGTGTAGTAACGGAGGAGATAAAGCCAATATCCCCAATTGCCCCGGGAATTCGGTAGGTTACTGCCTCACCATCTAAATTTCCATTATTGAGCTGTTCTAACGGACCGATAACCGGCTCGAGGTAAGCGTGCATTTTTTCAGCGGTTACAAGCTGGGCCTGCTGAAAATCATCATTCCCTCCAAAAGGCATCATCTCAATAAAGCGTACCTGCCAGGCGTGTTTCAGGGTGAGCCTGGCCAGCTCCAACATATCGCGCTCATTATAGCCCCCTACAACCACTGCATTGATCTTGATCGGTGTCAGACCAGCGTCTTCAGCAGCTTGGATGCCTGCCCACACATTTTCCAGCTCTCCCCAGCGGGTGAGGGTTTGAAATTTTTTCGGGTCCAGGGTATCGAGGCTGATATTAACTCTCTGCAAGCCGGCTTCTGCCAGCTGGCGCGCCAGGCGAGACAGCAATATACCATTAGTGGTCATGGTGAGTTCATCCACGCCCGGTAAATCAGCAATTCGTCGCACCAGGCTGACCACATTCTGGCGTACAGTGGGTTCGCCACCGGTCAGGCGGATTTTATGAAACCCCAATCTCACAAACAGGTGCACAAATTGGAGGATCTCATCATCCTGCATTAGTTCTGCAGCCGGTCTGAACATCATCTCCTCTGGCATGCAATACAGGCAGCGCAAATTGCAGTGATCGGTCAGGCTGATGCGCAGGTAATTCAATCGGCGTCCGTAACGGTCCAGTGCCATACTTCACTCATTGATACCAATAAGGATGAATATTATAGCATTAATTAGATCACACACCTGATTGAGCCTTGATGGCTGCGGCAATCTCAGGGTGAGATTCCCACTTCCCGCTTACCAACACTTTCTGATCCCAGGGGAAGATAACCAGCTCATCACTCACCAGGGCTATGAGTTGGGGGGCGGGATTGGCCCAGGAATGGCTAACCAAAGCAGCGGTGACAACCCTCAGAGCGCCCAGTTCCATGGCACGCCTTGAGGCCATCGCCAGGGTCTCACCGCTGTCGGTAATTTCATCGATGATAGCCACATTTCTCCCCTCCACGTCAGGCGGTATGGGCACTTTCCAGATGGGCTGTTCACGGACCACCCGGTCATTTACCCGGCGAGTGAGACTGACGGGAAACAGCTCGCGTCGCAGGCTACAGGCAACGGCAGTGGCAGGGAACAAACCTGCGCGGGCAATGCCCAATATCATATCAGGGCAGAAAGGCTCAAGTTTCTCAGCCAGGCAGGCAGCCAGCGAAGCAAAATCCTCCCAGGAGATCGATCTTATCCCTTTACGAGAAGCATAATCGTAAGGTTTTATCATAGTAGCTTCCGAATATGTGCGATGTGGTCACATTCGTGCCAGACTGCTCGGCGGAGCAGCTTACGCGGGCTCCAGAATTCACCGTCGACTCCCACCACCTTGCGCTTGCCTGCCAAGCCAGGTAAAACCTCAATCAGACGCCGGCGGACTTTATCGAGGCGCTCGAAGGGTTGCACGGGTAATTCAGCGCGGGGAAATGCCAGGCCAAGGCGATTCATATACCACCATTCAGCATTCCCAATATGGCCCAGGATACCGGCAATGCTCCAGCGTTCTTTTGGATAGGTATGTTCAAGCACCTCGGGCGATAAATCCGCTGCTGTTTTCATCAGCTCGTCCCGATTCCAGCCTAACAGGAGCAAACCATGCTGGATATCTTCCTCGCTTAATGGTTTCCAATCATGGCGGAACCAGGCATTCACTTCATAGCCCTCGTTCGAAAGCTCATAATCATCATTGATCGTGTAGCATTCCCAGGTTTCATCCAGGGCAAATTCATTGTCCTGGGGGAACCAGCTGTCTGCAATGTGGATATCAATCCAATGCCGGTAATCTGTAATGGCCTGGGAAACGGCATGTAAGGCCTGAGAACCATCTTGCCCGTAAGCGAAACATCCTGGATAGCCTAAAATCCAGGCCTGCGAGCGGCCCTCTGTATTATTTTCCAATCCAACTCGAAACATATGCAGCACCTTCTACATCCATTTGCGCTGGCGCGTCCATATTCGGTAAGCTGGCCACAATTCCCAGCAAAATATAATGTGCGCAGCATTCTTCCTCCAGAAACAGAGCAATGATTGGCATATTCATACCTGGCATCGAGCTACATTATACGTTAAAAAAGAAAAGGTGCAGACAGCATGCCTGCACCCTGATGAATGGGCGAAAAATATCTATGCGGTAAATTTTTGTTTAAGCCGGGCGTGCTTGCCGGTACGCTCACGCAGATGATATAGCTTAGCCCTGCGCACCTGAGAATGACGCTGGATGACAACTTTTTCCAGGCGGGGCGAACGGGTGAGGAAAGTGCGCTCGACCCCGATGCCGTTGCTTGCTATCCGGCGAACGGTAAAGCTAGCATCATTGCCACCCCCACGCTGGCTGATGATGGTACCGCGAAACTCTTGAATACGCTCGTTATTGCCTTCCTTGATGCGAATATGAACACTGACCAGATCACCAGGCTGCAGATGAGGAATATTGGGGTTTTCGGGTTCTTCGACAGACTTCAAAAGATCGTTCATGGTGATTTACCTCTCTAAATAACAGCGGATAATAGCTATATTTCAACACAAAGCCGCCCATGGCGGCGAGGTGCAGGATTATAACATGTCAGGCAAGTTTTGAGAAGTAAATAGGTAAAAATTTTAAATGATGTAGCAACAAAACACTGTTAAATCATTTCAATCGCCATAATTTTCGTCTTTTCTCAACTGTAATAGCGCATCGGTAAAATACACGGGATAAGGTGCGCTAAATTTCAGGCGTTCACCGGTTAACGGGTGGGTAATTTCGAGGAATCTGGCGTGTAAGCCGATACATTGTGCGGGCCAAGGGAATGTGAGTTGCGCAGCTTGAGAGGTGGGGATATTGAGGGTGCTGTCTAGCTCTACATGTTTGCCATATAATTTATCGCCAATGATGGTCATACCCAGGCTGAGCAAATGGGCTCTAATCTGGTGCGTACGCCCGGTTTCAGGCCTGGCCTCCAACAAGCAATAACCAGTAAAACGTTCGAGGACCTTGATATGGGTGATGGCAGGCTTGCCACCCAGCTGGTCGACCACCGTGCGGTGGTGGCGATCTCCATTCGGATGTAAGGGCAGATCAACCGTCTGTTCTCGCCAGGCAGGATTGCCCACTAGCAGGGCATGATAGACCTTGGAAACCTGGCGCTGTTCGAACTGTGTGTTCAATGAACGGTGTGCCTCAGCCGATCGGGCGAGAAGCAGAACCCCACTGGTCTCTTTATCCAGCCGATGGACGATCCACAAACGCCCGAACTGCTTTTCCAGCACATTCTTGACATGGGGCAGGCTGGGAATATAGCCATCAGGCAAGGAAGGCAGCCCTGCCGGCTTATTGATCACCAGCAGGGCATCATCGCTGAATAGCACTTGAATATCATCAGTCTGGGTCATAATGGGACTTCGACAATGAAACTATTATTGAGGGTACAGGCTGACCTGCGGTTTGGTAACCGCTTCGCCACGACGCACTCCCCACATCATGATGAGCGCAAGGATCATGAAAATTGGGGCAGCAATCATGGTCGTGCTGTAATTCTTGCCGGTGAGCTGAATGACCCAGCCGTTGATATTGGGACCGGCGATAGCGGCGAGGGTGGAAAACAAGTAGTACAAACCAGTATAGGTGCCGAGATATTTTGCGGTGGTCATGTCTACCACCATGGGTAGGGAGTTAATGTTGATACATGCCCAAGCCACACCCGCCACCATCAATATGACACCAACAATGGGTACCTGACCAAGGATAGGCAACCGGGTAAGTTCTTTGGTGAGGGTCGGAACCGGTGTGCTGTACATGGCTAACATGCAGGCGGTCATGATGATGATACCTATGGAAATGGTTACACGCCGGCCGATGCGACTGCCCAGGAAGCCAGAGGGCAAGGCAAACAGCACAAATAACAACGAAAGCTGTCCCAACAGCCTCGTTCCATCAGATTCGGTCAGGTGCAGGTGGTTGATGGCATACAGGGTAAAGAAAGCTTCAACTGCGTTATAAGCCACGAACCAAAATAGGATCGCTAATAGCAGGCGTAATGCGCTGCGATCAGGATCAACCACAACCGTCTTCAAACTTTCGATCAGGCTGGGGGGTTTCTCGCCACCCTCCTCGTAAACCTTGGGCTCACGGATGAAAAAGAATACCAACAAGGCTGCCAGGATCACCAGCAAGGAACCCAGCCAGAAGGGGTAAGCCGGGTTGATGTCATAAAGCTTTGCGCCTCCCAAAAAAGCAATGATCGATCCAATCCCACCCATCAGGTTAATGACTCCATTTGCCTGTGACCGTTGGGGCGAGGGGGTGATATCAGGCATCAATGCCACCACCGGCGTACGCCAAAAAGCCATGCTCAACAACAATGTAGTGGTACATGCCACGAAAAGAGGCAGTATTCCTGCAAGCGGAATGAGCCCAAACACAATGGCGCCAATTGGCGCGCCGATTAGAATAAAAGGCATACGCCTCCCGATAGGTGTGCGTAGACGGTCAGACCAGGCGCCCACGGGCGGTTGGATGAATAGCGCTGCAATATTATCCAGCGTCATGAAGAAACCGATCAGGGCTGGCTCGAGCCCAAATTTCTCCTGCAAAAATATGGGAACGAAGGCATTGTAAGTAGCCCATATGACGCTCACCCCAAAAAAACCGAACCCAAGTAAAAAGATTTTTCCGTAGTTAAAACGCATGGAAGCCTCCAATATGAATATTAGAAAGAATGTTGAATAATATGATCGTTGAACTACTTACTATCTTCTAACTCCAAACTGGTTAAAAAGGCACGGTCACTATCAGATAAATCGGCTTTCATCAGCAAATCGGGGCGACGCTGCCTGGTGCGCAGCAATGCCTGCTGGCGACGCCATTTGGCGATACGAGCGTGATCTCCCGATAGCAGTACATCAGGGACTCCCAAACCGCGAAATTCAATCGGGCGGGTATAGTGGGGGTACTCCAATAACCCCGTGGCATGCGAATCATCCCAGGCACCTTGGGGATCACCCAGCGCGCCGGGGATTAACCGGGTGATGGCATCGATCAGCACCAGGGCTGGCAGCTCACCACCGCTGAGCACATAGTCGCCAATGGAAATTTCATCTGTAACCAGATGCTGCCGAATGCGTTCGTCGATGCCCTCGTAATGACCGCACAGCAATCCCAGGTGGGAAAATTGCGTGAGCTCCCTTGCTATTTCCTGTGTAAAAACCCTGCCCTGCGGGTCAAGCAGGATCAGCGGGCAAGCGGGTGGGGCTCCGAGCACACTCTCCACAGCCATAAATACCGGTTCAGGTTTCATCACCATACCCCCACCACCCCCATAGGGCATATCATCGCAGATGTGATGGCGATCGGTAGTCCAATCACGAATATTATGCAGCTGCACGTCCACCAACCCACGACTGCGGGCGCGCTGCAGGATACTCGTCTCTAGGTAGGGAATAAAAACCTCTGGGAAAAGGGTAAAAACATCAAATAGCATACTAAAAATCATCCTTAATCATTCTGTTCATAAGGTGGTTGATTGGCAAGAGAAGCGTTGGGCAAGTCATTTTGTCATTCGGCGGGTTGAAAATATTCGGCTATCAGGTTATCCAAATTTTGTGTGGAATGCTGGCGTAGAATATCGAAGAAGCTTGCTGAGGTTGCCATACCGTGCACATTACGAGAGGCGTAATCATGCAAGAAGCCAAAAAAGGCTTCGTCTCCCATTATATTACGCAAATCGTCAAGAAACCTGGCTCCATTCAAATACACTGCATCCCGATAAGCGCGGAAGCTGTCGTAGTCATATATGGTTCCATTCACCCAACCGCTGGGCTCATAATAATCCACCCGGTAAGACTGCCACCAATCTGAGAGTGCTTCACCAGAGTCATCGGGCTGCGTGGGATAGATTTTTTGGTAAAAAATTTTCTCCATATATGTACACAACGACTCATCCAGCCACGGCTCCAGGGCCTGGTCATTCCCAACCAGCCCATACCACCACTGGTGTGCAGTCTCATGGGCAGCAATGAAAGTAAGATAGCCTTTTGGAGTGCCATCATATAGGTTATAGAATCCATGGCTCAAAAAAATCAGGCCGTCGTATTCCATGCCATCCAAGAAATCTGCTTCGACGATACTCAAGGATGGATG